>NZ_JACXXJ020000007.1 GCF_014926405.1 Agrobacterium vitis | reverse complement strand
TGAGACTGCAACGAGAACAAATTCTTTCCCATCAGCTTGATGGACACATTCGCATAGTTATCCATCTACCTCACTCGGCATTGCGTTAGCGATAGAGACGAGCGTCGGCCGCATCCATGCGGGGGCCTGGATCGCATTGGATGCAAGCGTTTTCTTGTCACTGACCGACAACCAACGGACGGCAACGTGCACAACGTCGGCGGCACGTGATGCTCCAACGTGACGAAGAGCCTGGACGACGGTACCTGCAGCACTGCCCGGAGCAATAAGGTGCTTGGGCGAAGCGTGACGCAGATCGACCACGCGCTTACCGAGTACGACACGGCGGGAGGGGCCATTAGTCAGATAGGTGCTCTTTGCCGGAACCTGCGTTGAAAGGCCAAGGGCATTCGCCGCGCGCGCGCCGGCAATTTGCACCTGAGATCCGGTCTCCCGTGCCAACGCTTTCGCGACATCGTCAGGGGTCGGCGAAAGGGGCCCAAGTTGCGGATGAACCTTTGGGAAGTCGTACAAGCCTCGCGTCAGGCGCCGAAGCTTTCCACTCTTTGCCAACCGGGAAAGGGCTTGGTCGACAGTCGATCGCGCGGCCACGTCCAGGAAATCACTCGGCGTGAAGACACTGCCGCGCCCGCCGACAAGGGCACGCTTCATAATTACGTCTGGAACTGATATGGCGAGGGGTTTCATGTGTCAGAAATTAGGCTATATTTTTCTGACATTCAAGAGCGCACTTCATGTTCGAACAATATGAGTAGATCCAAGGCGACCATTCACACGTTCGTCGTTCAGTCTACTACCGGCACGGCTCTGCTATCTTACATACGAACGCAATGCCTTGAGCGCAGCGGAAATATTCCGGTTCTTTGGATAACACAGCATGAACCCCGGATGGGGGGCGACCCGGCCTTCCAGGACTGAAATCAGACTGCCGTCGTCCAGAAAAGGTTTCGAAATTGGCTCTATGCCATAGCCTAGCCGACGGTCAGCAACGAGCGGATGATGGCGGCATGTGTCGCTGGCAGCGTTTTCGTGCCATTCAACGCCCTAAAGCGCCCCGAGAAGTTTTCGGACGTGACTGTAACGGACATGCCTACCGCCCAGCCCGGATCGACACCCCGATAGACCGCAGGGCGGGTATCAGGTCGGCTTGACGAACCAACTCGACCACCGGAGAGGCGACAAGTTTCGCAGCGACAGCCCGATCGTAGACCGCCACGCAATCTGCCGCCGTGAGGCGGGAGGAATAGAGCAATCCATCGACTGCATAGGATCGAAAGATCGACTCGCTCAGTCTCTGCCCTTCCTGATGCTCCTTGCCGCGGGCCGCGTCCGTGCTGACGCCCAACCTCAGGAGGCCGGTCGTGCGCAGGTCGAGAAGAATGAGAGCATCCGTGGCCGTCACCTCAGTGACCGACCAGTCCTCGATTTCGCTCTCATCCAGCACTCGCTCCTGGGTCCCCTCGAAGCGGTCGCGGACAATCGTCTCTGCGATCGCGGTCGCGAGATCATATGCGGCATAAAGCAGTCGGAACATCTGGTTGGGACTTGAGAACCGCGATTGACCGAAACCCATACCGAGCGGGGTCGACATGTGGGCTACAGGGATGATGCGGAGATAGGATTGCGGGAGAAACGCAAGCGCGAGCTCCCGAACCGTTTGGGGATCAAGTTTCACGATTCAGCTCAACCAAAATCGCGCTCGGCTGCATCCAGAACCTCGTCAAGATTGCCCATCTTGAGATTGTCGAGCGGCGTTCCGCCAATACTCGGCTTTGGCTGGATCAGCCATTGCCACGCCACACGCGGATTGCGGATGATTTTGGTGACCTGAGGCATGCCCTCGACCGGCCGGCCATCGACAAACTGAGCCAGGGGAAAGACATGCTTTCGCTCGCCCTTGAGCAGACCGACGACAGCTCCGCGCTTGTGCCAGTCGTGCAAGGTCGATCGCTTCGTGCCGAACTTCTTCTCGATATCGCCCGGACCGGCGACCGGACCGGCCCAGTCTTCGATGCGGGTCGGCGTCGCAAATTCGTCGAGCCTGCGGCGCCCTTCCTCCATGTCTACCGATTGCCCCAGACCAGCACCTCGGCTGACCTCCACAGGCTTTTCGACCGATACCTCCGCGAGTACATGACCTGGCTTCGCAGCCAGTTCGGCGACGGCGGCTTCCACAATATGGGCGAGTTCCGTTTCATCGTCGGCAATCCGATGCTGTTGCTCGACAGAAAGGCGCGCTGCTGCCGCGGAGACCACGGCCATGACCTTGCCAGTCGCTGCAAGCGCCGGCTTTGAAAGGCCTGGATTGTGTCGGGCCAGAACCTTGAGAACATCGGCGACCGCAGCCGGATTGACTTCTAGCTTTGCGCGCATCTGCGATTTACGGGTGACGGCAACCATCTTCGTCTTCCTTCTTGATTACAACAAAGATAGTGCAAATTGTCCGGTTTGTCCAGATTGTTTCCCAAAGGTCGCATCGTAGAGCGGAACTATAAGGCTTTCTATTGCGTCCCGCCGACACGGCCGCAACATTCGACTCGAATTCGTCCGTGCCTATAGGGGAGCGGGCTACCACCTACTTTCGGAGAGGGATAAAAGGGGATGGCAACAGCGTCCCTTCCGGCAAATCTGCAACATCCTTCATGACCCGTTTGAGGCGATCGATTGTGAAAGCCTTGTCCGCAAACCATAGCTCAATTTCGGTGGGGTCAAGCGTATCGATGAAAGCAGACGTTGGCACTTTGCAGCCGGATTTCCGAATAGTCCGGATATTGTGCTGATAACGACGGATACGCTCCTCCAGGGGAAGATCGGGGCCATGCTTCAGCAGCTTGTCTTTCGGCCATGTCGGCATTGGATTGGCATCCTTATACGGAAATGGGCCGAAGCCCATCATCGCGACGCAAACGGCAATCAACCATTGCATGATCGTCGTTGCCCGTTGGGCACAAGTCAAGTCAAATACACCGCGGGCATAGAAACGAGCAGTTTATGCAGTTCGCTCGGATACCGGATCCATGTTCGATGCGAAGTGACAGCAAGCATAGCCTCTATCTCATCCTTTA
>NZ_JACXXJ020000006.1 GCF_014926405.1 Agrobacterium vitis | reverse complement strand
TGGCTGCCCGTGGCGTTCATCGTCTCTCACCAAACCGTGAGGCTCTGGGCGGAGAAGTTCGGCCGGCATTTCGCCAATGACATTCGGCGGCGCTCAGCCGGCAGGCTCGGTGACAAATGGCACTTCGACGAGGTTGTCATCACGATCGCCGGCAAGAAACATTGGCTCTGGCGCGCCGTCGATCAGGACGGGTTTGTTCTCGACGTGCTGGTGCAAAGCCGCCGCGATGCCAAGGCGGCAAAGCGTTTGATGCGAAAGCTTCTGAAAGGGCAATGCCGTGCGCCGCGTGTGATAATCACCGACAAGCTTCGATCCTACGGTGCGGCGAAGCGTGATATCATGCCCGGCATCGAACATCGCTCGCACAAGGGCCTGAACAATCGGGCCGAGAATTCTCATCAGCCTGTCCGACGGCGTGAAAGGATTATGAGGCGCTTCAAGTCAGCGAGGCATCGTCAACGGTTCGTTTCCATCCACGATCCGATTGCCAACCTCTTTCACATTCCCCGCCACGACATTCCATCCACCCATCATCGCGAATTGCGAAAAACAGCCATGCAAACATGGTACCAAATCGCTGGCATTCAAGCCGCCTAAAGCATAACCTCAACCCCAGATCATGACTGTGAAGCGCTAAGTTTACATTAGCCATAAATAGAGATCGGTTGCAAGTTCAATTTCAAGTCGATGTCAGTGAACTGAGTTGCAGCGACAATACGCTCATTTTTCCATGGTTTGAGTGCGTTCTGAAGGTCAGTCAGTGCAGATGCGGCCGTTTTCTCACTGAGCGCAATATAGAAGTTGAAACTCTCTGTCGTAAACCGACTGAGACCAGGCTCTTTTTCGATAATGAGCTTCATCAAAATTTGAAGATTCTCACCACAATTCAGAAGCGAATTGATCTCGCCCAGATGGCGACGGCCTGCATAGTGTTCGCTTTCCAAAACATAGCTGATAAGACCGGCTGCAACCTGTTGCGCCATTCCCTGCCAGACGGCGTTATCGCCACCTTTTTCAGGAATCAGGATGCTGGCCATGTTCTGGATATCGGTTGTCCGGTTGCCGATCTCCAGGCGAATGAAATCCAGCGGATTATAATGATGGGTGTCTTCCTGACCTGGCCCGAAGCGAAATACCTTATTCCCTGTTTTTTTCCGGTAGCCAGCGGTGGCTTCCCAGATTTCACCCTTCAGATCAAACACCAACATAGATCCGATATGGCATAGAGCGTTGGGAATAACGAAGCCTACACCTTTACCGGCCCCTGTTGGCCCGATGATGACGTAATGGCCGTCCCCATTGACCCGAAGCATTTTCTTTCCGAGGAGGCCGAAGACATGGCCCTTTTTTCCAAACCAACCGCCTTGCTGCAATTCCGCTCTGTTTTGGAACGCTGCATTGCCAAGTGGTTCTTTCTTTACCCGCAATACCTGAAAGAGCAGCGCGGCCGATCCGCACCCAGCAATCAAAAAAGAAGCGGCCGCAACCTTCTGCAGAACCTTACTGTCACCACCATATTGCCAAAGCTGGAGGGCAGGGGCGAGAGGATTGTCGCCTGTCGCAGATAATATCCGATAGTCCCCATAGACGACTCCCAGAATGACGCCATAGATCAATGACGCACCAATGAGAGTGCATATCAAGCCGGCAACACCGACGGAAACGATCACCTTAGTTGCCATTCTTCGCCCTCGCGTAGAAGATCTCAGAGACGCCACGCCGACCGTTCTCACGGCCGAGCTGAACGACAACAGGAATGATCGATTTGATGTAATCGATCAGTTCCGTTTTCGTGAGGGTAGGGGCCATCCCTGATTGCATCACCATAAGGGCCAGCCGTTCGTAAGCGGCGCTGGGCCGATCCGCATGAACGGTACACATCGATCCGGGGTGGCCGGTGTTAACTGCCTGGATGAACGAAAAGACTTCAGCTCCGCGGACTTCGCCAACGAACAGCCGATCAGGCCTCATACGCAATGACGCTTCCAAAAGATCCTGGATCGTGACATTTGAAGTACCCTGATTACCCTTGCTCGCCAGCAACGAAACGACGTTTTTATGAGGTGGACTAAGTTCAAGGGTGTCTTCCAGCGTCAGAATGCGCTCATGCTCCGGAACGCAATGCAGGCAGGCGTTCAGGAACGTCGTTTTACCTGTACTGGTCCCGCCACTAATTAAGATTGTCACTTGATTGACGATGGCCGTGCGCAGAAAGTTATAGAAATCATTCCGGCCAAGAAGCGCCGATGGCATCGTAACGTTAACCGGACATCGATCGAAATGTGGGATCTGGCTGCATGACCAGATTTACGCGTGATCCACTTTATCGTCGCCACCGATTTCCAGCCGATGTGATTGCCCATGCTTGTTTGGCTCTATTTCCGGTTTCCGCTTAGCCTGCGGATGGTCGAGGATCTGCTGGCAGCGCGTGGCGTCATCGTCTCTCATCAAACCGTGCGGCTCTGGGCTGAGAAATTCGGCAGACACTTTGCCAATGATATCCGCAAGCGATCTGCCGGCAGGCTCGGGGACAAATGGCATCTCGATGAGGTTGTCATCATCATCGGTGGAAGGAAACACTGGCTTTGGCGCGCCGTTGATCAGGATGGCTTTGTTCTCGACGTGCTGGTGCAAAACCGCCGCAATGCCAAGGCGGCAAAACGTTTGATGCGCAAGCTCCTGAAAGCCCAAGGCCGTGCGCCGCGTGTGATGATTAACGACAAACTACGATCCTATGGTGCAGCAAAGCGGGAGGTCATGCCCGGCATTGAGCATCGTTCTCACAAAGGATTGAACAATCGGGCAGAAAACTCGGCATCAGCCCGTCCGACGACGCGAGAAGATCATGAAGCGCTTCAAGTCAGCACGACATCTTCAGCGTTTCGTTTCCATCCATGACCCCATCGCCAACCTCTTTAACGTTCCGACACGATATCCCATCCGCCCACCATCGCGAACTGCGAACCGAAGCCATGCAAGCATGGCACCAAATCGCACGCCTTCACGCCGCATGAACTAATTCCTCATGCCCAGATGTTGCGTTCAAGGCGGTAAGTTTACAGTGCCTAGAAACGCCCTCATCGTCGACGAAATGCAGCGACCATGGGTGCGATAGTGCTCAACCGCGCCTCGTTCTGGGCCTGTGTAAACTTGGGGGCTCGGACCGCACAGCCAACAGGCAAGTCGAGGTGTTGTTCGTATTCGCGGTGCCAGCCTCTCAGGGCATTCTTGGTTGGGTAACCCAAATGACGAATGGTCGCCATGAGACGTTTGCCCAGCTTGATATAGAGTTCGACCGCTCGAATCCTGTCTTCGTATGAATACAGGAACTACCTCCTTGGTGGTCCAAGTTTTCCTCCGCATCCCCACCGGGTCAGTTCTCAGTGGAAATCAACAAGCAGAAGGATTGCGCCGGGAAATTTGGCGGAATCTGGCATCGCATTGTCTTCACGGATTTGTGAGGGAATTCCTTGATTGTAAACTAAAACTCTTCCATCTATAATTTTCATTATATTTTATTTGACGAAAACAATATTTTAGAAATTGCAAAAATAACACTACCTCGAAAAGTATATGTTATTTTTAGATTTGCGTTGATGTTTTGTTTCCATATATTTTTACTGGAGTAATCGCCAGATGCTGAATGTTTTGCTGGAAAATAATGTCGGGGCTTATCAGGAAGCTTTATCCATATCCGTATCGCGGCATCAAGGCGGTGCGCCTGCCATGGTTGGGGCGCTGGATTGTCATTTATACGATGACCGTGGTCGTTCATTTCTCGATATGACGGGCGGCAGTGGAGCGGTCAATCTGGGACATCAGCACCCCGAGATCGTTTCAGCGCTGACATTGCAGGCGGGAAAACTGATCCATACCGGCTGGAATATCGACAATCCTTTTCGGCATGAGATGATCGACCGGCTTGAGCATTTTCTGCCCTTTCCAGAAGCTTCGGTCATGGGCGCGGTCACAGGTGCTGAAGCGGTGGAAGTTGCCGTGAAAATTGCCCGCAAGAAGACCGGGCGGGAGCCTATACTCTATTTTGCAAACTCCTTTCACGGCAAGACGCAGGGTGCGCTCTCCGTGACATCCAATGGGAAGTTTCGGGATCTTTTGGCCATGGGGCTGAAGGATAATCCATGGTTTTCCCTAGCCGGACCGGGTGGAACGCCCGTGCTGGATAGCAAAGAGTGGGGGCTAGCTTTCCGGCAGTTTTTGCAGGACACCAAAGATCGACACCAGTTGCCGGCAGCGGCGATTATTGAGCCGATCCAGGCGGCGGAAGGTATTTTTGTCATAGCGCCATCCCTGCTGGCGGAAATGATTTCAGCCTGCGCCGAATTTGGCGTATTGAGTATTTTCGATGAGATTTACACCGGTCTTGGCCGCACGGGGACACCTTTCGTGGCCTCGCGGCAGGTTTGCCCCGACATGATCGTGCTTGGAAAATCTCTTGGCAATGGAGTGCCGGTTTCCGCCGTTGCCGGTCCGCCTAGCATCATCGATGTGCTGGGCTTCAGTCAGCATTCGTCCACCTTCACCTTCATGCCGCTGGCCTGCGCTGTGGCAAATGCGGTTCTGGAGGTGCAGAGACGGGACAATATTGCTGATCGGGCGGCGCAAAGCGGAGGCCGATTTACCGAACGGCTCCATGAGCTGGCAAATCGTGACGACCGTATCAGCGGTATTCGCGGCACTGGTCTTATGCTGGCATTCGATGTAGCGATCTCGGGTTCCGGGGCGCGGGTGCCGCTGGCCGCAGAGGTGGGGGCAGAACTGCTGAAGAATGGCGTTATTGTCAGAACCGGTGGTCTCGATGGCGCAACGGTGAAGCTTACGCCGCCGTTGACCTTCAGTGAGGCGCATATGGATGAATTCTTCGCCGCGCTGGATAAGACACTGGAGTCCTGCCGATGCCAGTGAAAGCCGAGATGGCAGATTATTGTCTGCTGCGTCGCAATCCGGCTGATCTAGCCGCGATTGATCTTGATGGTGCGTGGCGTTGGGGGGCGCTGGAGCGGCGGATCTGTTCCCTCTCCGGCAAGCTTGCCGCTGCCGGGGCGCAGGGAAAAACCGTTGCTCTGCGCGCCTCCCATGGCGCGGGGAGCTATGCGGCCCTGATTGCCGTGCTGGGGATGGCGCGGCGTGTGGTTTTCATCGATCCCGAAATGCAGATTGAGCCGTTAGAGCCGGTGATGACGGCGCTGAACATTGGCTGCGTGGTCAATCTCGGCGATGATGCGCCTCTCAATAGCGTGCGCGATTGGCTGCCGCAGGCGGGTTTCATCACGGTCGCTGAAGGCGCATACGAGCCGGATGATCCGCAATTCCTGGGCCATGGGGAGATGGTGGAGCATCCTCTCCTCTGTGATGACTATGTCATTCTGACCAGTGGCACCACAGGAGCGCCGAAGGCCATTGTGCAGACGATGGCGGCGCTGCGCCAGCATATCGCCAATTACGCAGGTTATGTGCAGATCAGGCCGGGGGAAAAGCTCTTGCAACTGGCCTCGACGGCCTGGGATGCCGGGTTGATGGATGTGTTCTCCGCCCTGTTTCATGGCGGGGTGCTGTGTACGATCAATCCCAGGGCCTCCTCCATGGAGACGGTGGCTGATTTTATCGCGCGGCACGAGATCGACGTGCTGCATATGACGGTACCCTATTTCCGACATTTCCACCGCGCTGGGCTTGGGACTTACCGTCAGCCGAAGCGGATCGTCATTGGTGGCGAGAAAATCTACGATAGCGATCTCGATCTGTTCAACGGCTGTTTTCCTGTGGGGTCCCGGCTGTTTAATGCCTATGGGCCGACCGAATGCACCACGGCGATGTATGCCGTGCATGACCATGGCGCGGAGCGGAAGGCTGGGCTATGGCCCCTGGCGCATCCGGTGACCGGCGTGATCACCGAACTGCGGGATGAAGACGGAAATCGCATATCCACGAGCGGCGTGGAGGGGGAGGTCACCTTGATCTCCGATCTCGTCGCGTCCTTGCTGGATTTGACGCATGGCGGTTTTGTGCCTCTGGGAGAGGGGCTGGCTGGCACGGCGCGTGCCTATGCCACGGGCGATCTTGCCCGCTATGACGATCAGATGCGGTTGGTCATCATTGGACGGAAGGATTCTGTCATCAAGGTCAACGGGCTGAAAGTGTCGCTGGCCGAGGTCGAGGCCGGGCTTCTCTCGCTCGATATGGTGGCGGATTGCTGTGTCTTCACCCTCGTTGGTGAGGATGGGGATGAGGTGGTTGCAGCCGTCGTTGCCAGTGGTGATGGTGTTACGGAAGCGAGGATACAGAAAGCGTTGGCGGACTGTCTGGACAGTCACAAACGGCCTCGCCTGATAGTGCTCATGGATAGGCTACCGCTGACCCGTAACAACAAGTTTGACCGCGAGAGGCTGGCGCAGCTGGCCCGCGCCAAGCAGCAGGTAGCGGAGACCGTCAGCCCGCAGCATGCGCCGATTCTGGCGGCGATAGCCAAGGCATTGAAGGGCGCCAGTCTCGATATCAATCACAGCTTCTTCGAAAACGGCGGTAACTCGCTGCTGGCGCTTTCCGTCGTGGCGGCCTTGAAACGGCAGGGAATCAAGCTGGCCCTCGAAAAAATTATCTCTGATGAGCCGATTTCCGGTCTTCTAAAGGCACAAGAGCAACAAGCCGATCCGGTGGCTCCCGTAATGCGCGTGGCTGCGACCGGGTTGGATGCAGCACTTCCCAACCGAAATTTTCTCGAAAGTCGCGGCATTCCTGATCTGGATGGTTGGTGCCAGACGTGTGTGATCGATTATTCGGGACCTGTCAGTGACGCAGACCGGATCGGTTCCCTTGTGAAGGCCTTGCTGGAACGGCATGTGCCGGATGCGAGCCTGATTGAGATTGATGCTCTCAAGTCAGGGGTGACGCTGTCGCAGGCCGTGGCGGAGTGTGAAAGCGCGATTTCGTTTCGCAACAACCGGGTTGTTGTCGTGGCCCTTGTGGCCGAAGGGGAGCAACTCAGCGTCGTCGTTAGCTGCCATCAGTTCCGGGTGGATCGGGTGTCGTGGATCATTCTGCTGTCGGAATTGTCGGAGGCCGATACGGCTGAGGTGGTCCAGGCTTGGCCAAAGCCGGATATGGACTATGCGGATTGGGTGAGGGCTTACGGGCAGTTTCTGTCGAGTGAACGAGCGCCCGAAGTCTGGGATCGGCTGCCATGGGGTGAGTGTCCGCAGCCGATTGCCTGGGATTTGGCCTTCCCGGCAAGGGATGCGTTCAAGATCCTGCATCTCGACATCGGATCACCCTCAAAGATGCTTGCCTGCGATCCCTTGATGGAGGTCGCCGACTGGGTATTGGCCGCAGTTTTACTGGCTTTCGATAAGGTCTTTCCCGCCGCTTGTCAGAAAATCGATGTTCTGGGGCATGGTCGGGGACTGACTGCCGGAGGCTTGTCGACCGATGGTATTTTCGGCTGGTTCACGGTCATCTGTCCGTTCCTCGTCAACGTGCGGGGATTGGATGTGGCAGCGGCGGCCAATGCTGTTCGAAACTATCGCCATGAGGTTGAAAAGATTGCTCATACCTTCGGCAATGAACATTATCGATCCGGCGAACGGAGCGGGGTCTCTGCGGAACGGCAGTGTTTTGCCAGCTTCAATTACCTTGGCGACATCGCGATCTCCTCGACGGACCGCTTCTCAGTCAACCCGCTTTCGCTCACTACACTGCATGGCCGGCCCAGCCACCATCTGGAAGTGACCGGCTACCAGCATGACGGGCGCCTGCTGCTCAAGCTGGATTACAATGCCACCGCGCTGGGTGATGCGCTTGTTTCTGATATCGGGCGGCATATCGCAACAGCACTGCGCGATTGCGGAGTGATCACGCTTGCAGGAGAGGCGGCATGAGGGAGCCGTCCGCAACAGACGCCAAGGGTATGGCCGCGAGCACTCTCCTGCTGTTTCTCGCCTGCGTGGCGATATGGTCCACCAATTGGATCGCAATCACCACACAGATCGTCGAGACACCTGCTGTGGTGTCGCTGTTCTGGCGGTTTCTTCTGGCCTTTGTCACACTGACCATCGTTGATATGGTCAAACGGCCCTCTGGCGAGCGGATGCCGGCGCCGTTCCTGCTCTGTGGTCTCGTCGGGACGGTCTATTATTTTGCCGGGATCGGGTTGACCTATCTCGCCACCCACTATCTGCCCAGTTCCTATGTGGCCTGTCTCAGCATATCGGTTATCTTCTTCGCGATGGCCTTGAAGCGGGTTTTCCAGGGTGCGCGCATTCGCGCCAGCAATCTCATCGGCGCCGTGGTGGCCTCGTTGGGTGTCGCCTTGTTTTTTCTAGGCGGCGAAGGCGGGGCCTCCAATGTCTGGCTGGGGTTGGGACTGGCGCTTTTGTCGTTCCTGGCCGTTGCAGCAGGCTCGGTCCTTTCTGAACATATTCAGAAAACCCATAAGCTGACCTCGGTGCGGATCAACCGGATCGCTATCGGCTTTGCCTGTGCGCTTTATCTTGCTGTCGCCCTTGCTCAAGGCACGTCACTGGCCGTGCCGCTCAGTCTGTCCTATCTGCTGCCTCTGGCATATCTCGGTATTGTCTGCTCCGCGCTGGTTTTTGTCATGTATATTGCGCTGGTTGGCAGGATAGGGGCTGAATATGCCGGTTATATCGGCTTCATCTATCCGTTGATTGCCACCTATATTTCCTTTGTGTTCGGTGAAACCGATATCAGTGCCGCGATGATTGGTGGCAGTCTTCTGGTCGTTGTCGGATGCGTCATCGGCCTCAGGTTCGAAACGCTGTTCAGACGCAAGACGGCGTCTGCACGGTCATCAGGGTGAGGGTTGGCGAGATGCAGCATTTCGAGATCCGTCCTGCCACCGCTGAAGACTGTCCGGACCTGTTCGATGTTCATCGCCAGTCGGTGCGAAGCCTTTGTAATGGACACTATACCAGTGAACAGATCGACATGTGGCTGGATGGGCGCCATCCCGGCATATATCTGCCCGCTATCGAGCGCAGGGAGCTTTGGGTTGCGGTGTCTTCCGGGGCTCTTCTGGGTCTGGTGGAAGTGCAGGGCAATGAGGTGACCAAGCTGTTCGTCAGCGGGGCAGCTGCCGGGGCTGGTGTGGGTAAAGCCCTGTTGGGTCAGGCAATCGCCCACATCAGGCAGGCTGGGGAAAGACGTATCTATCTGGAATCAACGCTCACTGGCCGGGATTTCTACCGGAAATTGGGTTTTGCCGAAATTGGAACCGGCACGTTCTCTCACGGGCCAGGTACGGTTTCTCTTGAAATCGTGCAAATGGAACTGCATGTCGATTGAGTAAATATTTGAATATTTAAAAATTATTTCAAAGTAATTCTTCTGATAAAAGGACTATATTGATGTCGATCAGAATTTTACAGGAAAATGTTCTTGATTCCAATTTATGCGCCGGTTGCGGGGCCTGCCAGTTGGTTTGTCCTGAGCAACTGATTGTCCTGCACCCGGACACTCTTCTGCCGGTGCTGGATTTCGACCCGGCCTCTTGTGGTGACTGCCACCTTTGCCATGATGTCTGTCCCGGTGCTGACCCCGCCACCGATGCGGCGGAGATGCAGCTTTTCGGCCGCGAGCGCCAATCCAGCGAACGGTGGCTGGGCATCCACATTGATCTCTTCGGCGCGCGCTCGACACGAGCGGATGTGTTCGAGGCTTCGGCCAGCGGCGGAACCGTCACCACCCTGCTGCTGGCCAGCCGCAGCACTGGTTTTGGTGTTGACCACGTTCTGACCATGGGCCGCAACCCTGATGCAGGCTGGCGCGCCAAGGGCGTGGTCTCCGGGGATGAGGAAACCATCATCGCCAATGCCCAATCCACCTACCAATTGGCGCCTTATCTGGCCGAATTGCGAGGCCTTTACGAACATTGTCGCAATGACAAGATCGCCGTCGTCGGCCTGGCCTGTCATATGCAGGCCATCCGCAAGCTTCAGCAATTGCAGGGCGATATTGCCGATTGGGCGCGGGAAAACATCATCCTCCTGATTGAAACGGCCTGCTCGTCCAGCACATTGCCCAAGGGAACGGCGGATATCGTTCAAGGCTGCCTGAACCTGCCGCTGGACGCCGTTAGTGACCTTCGTTACCGCAGCGGTCCCTATCCGGGAAAACTGACGGTTTCCACCAAGGATGGCGGCAGCCATGCTCTGGAATTCTGGCAGATCCTGAAAGAGCTAAAGGGCGGGAAAAACCACCGCTGCCTCTCCTGCGGCGACTGGATGAGCGGCCTTGCCGACATCAGCGTCTGTGACGGTGATCCCAATATTTTCGATGCCAGCATCAACGGCACGGCGTTCGGCAAACATGGCCGCGTCCTCGTCAGGACGCCAATCGGCCAGAAGCTTGCCGATTATTGCCGTGATGAAGGATTGCTGGAGCAATGGCCGATTGATCTGGAGGGGTTCAATCTCGGTTTGGAGCGCAAGCGCAACCGCCGCCGCTCCTATGAGGCCGGAGCTTTGCCGGTGCCTAAGGGGCCATCGGCACCTGACATATTCGATCCTGAACAGATCCTCAGCGACGAGGCACTGATCGATCCCAAGCGTTACAAACGGGGCTGAGAGCGTGCTGATTTATCCGGACCGTCATATTCCTTCCACCACCCCGCCGGATCGGCCGGATTGGGCCGCTGCCGCTGCCCATATTCCCTCCGACAAATCCATCTCGCATCGGGCATTGCTGTTTGCCGCCCTGTCCGACCGTCCGGTGACGATCAGCGGCATCAATCAGGGGGCTGCCATTACCCTGCTGATCGATGCCCTACAGCAATTGGGGGTGTTGATCGACTTCGACCGATACTCTGGCACGGTGGCGTTCCATAACTCCTTGTATCATGGCAAGCCAGGGCCTGCCCGAAACAAGGCAAGAGAGGGTGTACCTGGGGCCTTCCAGCGCGGCGGCCCGGCTGTTGATCGGGGTGCTGTGCGGACTTGGTGTCGGCTGCGTTGTCGATGGCGACGAGACATTACGCAACAGACCTTTCGACTGGATCGTCGAACCTCTGACGGAATTGGGTGGCCGGTTCGAATATCTCGAGCGACCGGGATGCCTACCGCTGCGGATTTTGCCCGCGCAGATCGGGCCGGGCCGGGTTCAGACCACCATCGGCAGTGCGCAATCGGTCTCGGCCATCCTGTTTGCCGCCATCGCCGCGCGGGTGCCGGTCGAGATCGCGTATCCGGTTGTGGCCAGGGATCACACCCAGTTGATGGCACGGGGCTTTGGCGATGCGGTCGAGGACCGGGATCATGTCGTCACCTACAGGCCAGGCCAGTTTCAAGTTCCAGACACCCTGACCATTCCGCTCGACCCCTCGGCGCTTGCCTATCCGGCTGCGCTCTTCTGGCTGATGAACAGGGATAGGCCGGAGGTGAGCCTGCGGTTTGAAGGGGTGTGCATCAATCCGACCCGGATCGGCTTTTTCCACTGGATGCAGTCCTGCGGGTTCGGCCTGGAGATATCCCCGGATGAGGGCGCACGCGGAGAGAAGGTGGGCGCGATTACCCTGAAAGGCGGCGGGACATTCAAGGCGCAGGGCATGCACGGCAAAGAAAGCCTGCATTCGATGATTGATGAAATTCCCCTGATGGTTGCCATCGCCGGTCTTTTGCCGGGCGAGGCGGTGTTCGAAGACCTTTTCGAGCTGACATTCAAGGAATCCGACCGGATCGCGGCGACCTGCCAGATGGTGCGCAGCCTCGGCATCGACACGGTCATCGATGGCTATGCGATCCGCACCACGGGCGGGCAAAGGCCGAGCGTGCAGGGTGATATCGCCGTTTTCAACGATCACCGGCTGTCGATGACGGCGCATGTGTTGATGCTGGCGCATGGGCTTGCGGGCCGTATTCCCGGCGGCGAGTGCTACAAGACCTCCTTTCCGCATTTTGACAAGTGCCTCCAGGCCGTGTTCGCGGGGCAGATATGATGCAGCAGGAAATACGGCAGCTGTTTGCGGTTCAAGGCGCGAAAGGTGTGCAGGTCCGGCGCGAAACTGTGCCGCCCTGCGATGACAACCATGTGGTCGTGGCAACGGAGTTCACCATGATCAGCCCTGGTACGGAAATGCATTATATTCGTCAGGCACGCGAAACGGGCGAAATGCTGGAACTCGGTTACTGCGCCGTCGGTACGGTGCTGCACAAGGGCGCGCATGTCGATCATGTCGAGGAGGAAGACAGGGTGATCGCCATGGGGTGGCGCGAAGCCATCCATTCGGATTACCTGGTCATGCCGCGTCGGCTGGTCTGCCGGATCATCGGGGATTTGCCGGGGGAACTCGCCATCATGGCCACACTCGCGGCCACGGTGATCCATGCCGGTGACAGAAGCCGGCTGACGAGCCGCGACCGGGTTCTGATCCTTGGTCTGGGCGGGCTTGGCATGCTTATGGCGCTTATGGCAACGGATGCTGGCGCGGAGGTTTGCATCTGCGATCTGCAAGCGGAGCGGATGCGCCAATGTGCCGCTTGGCCGGCTTTCGATCCGGGTCAGTTGCGGCCCGGCAGTGGCGGACGGTTTACCAGGATCTATTTCTGCGCCGATGGCGATGTCAGTGATCAGATCGGCGGTTTTCTCAACCTGCTGGACCCGGATGGCAATGGTCAGGATCGCTCCATGCTGGTCAATCTCGGCAGGCTGTCGGGCCGGATCGGATTTTCACCAGCCTCCGGCAATTTCGATCTCGTCAATGTCTCGCGTTGCGGTGCCGGATATCGTGATGACCGCTATCACGCTGGCCTTGCCGATGTGGTTCCCTTACCCGGCGAGGCGCGGGTGGATGACAATCTGGCAAGGGCGCTGGCGCTGATCGACCGGCAGCGACAACTTGCCGCCACACTGCCACGAACAGTTTTTTCGCCACGTCAGGCCTTGGCGCTCTATCGCGGTGAAGCGGCGTTTCCCGTGGGTTTCAGTCTCATACGCCATGGTGACAGAGGAGAGGGTGTTGGTCTCGACGGTCATTGATGCATTTGAAAAGGCCGTGGCAGCCAATCCACAGGGGTGTGCGGTGCGCTATCAGGACGCTACGCTGACCTATGCGCAACTGGATGCACGCTCCAGTCTGGCCGCCACGCGCCTGTTGCAGGCGGGTGCCCGGCCCGGCCACACGATCGGCATCCAGATGCCGCGCGGCATAGATCTGATCGTCATGCTGCTGGCGACCTTGAAGGCGCGCTGCGGCTTCTGTTTCATCAGTCCGAAGAATCCGCAGAGCTGGAACAATTCGGTGATTGAAAGAGCCAAGGTTCGGCTGTTCATTACCGATGGCCCGCTGTGCAACGTCACCTTTGCGGGACATCTCCAAGCCACGGACCTGCTGGCTCCCGGGCATGCGTCCTTGCCTCAAAGACCGGCAGCGGGGGATATCGTCTATGTCAATTTTTCGAGCGGCACAACCGGAGCGCCGAAAATCATTCCCTGCACCCATCTGGGGGTGATCGGCTTCTGTTATCAGCCGCCGCATTTTCCGGCGGGTCCTGAAACCGTGATGATCCATCACTCGGCGCTGACTTTTGACGCATCGCAGTTCGAGATCTGGACTGCGCTGTGCAATGGTGGCTGCCTCGTGCTGGCACCGGAGGAGCATCTGACCGGGGACACGTTGCGCCAGCTGATTGTCGAAAGCGGCGCCAATGCCCTTTGGCTGACGACCTCCTTGCTGAACATGCTGATGGATGCAGATCCCGAATGCCTGGGAGGGATTTCCAATATCATGGTGGGCGGCGAGGCGCTTTCTCCGTGTCATATCGACAGGCTGTACCGTCATAATCCGCGCATCACGGTCTATAACGGCTATGGCCCGACGGAAAATACCATGGGTACCTGCGTCTACCGTATCCCACGAAGCCATCATTTTTCTCGGGCCATCCCTATCGGATATCCGGTGCATGACAGCCGTCTTTATGTTGCCAACGAGGAAGGAAGGCCTTGCGCCTTTGGTGAGGAGGGAGAACTGGTGATTGCCGGAGACGGGCTATCGCCTGGCTATATCGGCGATGCGCTGCTGACCGCCAGTAAATTCCGCGCTTTCCCGCTATTGGGTGAGGAGAGGGCCTATGCCAGCGGTGATCTGGTGTCCCGCGATGAGGGGGGGCTTTTTCACTATGCCGGGCGCAAGGATGATCAGATCAAGATCAGGGGCAACAGGACATCCCTGAGTGACATTGCGCTTGCCTATGGGCGGCATCCCGGCGTCGCAAATTGTGTGGCTGCGGTGCAGGCCACGCCCACCGGCAAGAGGGTCATGCTCTACTACCTGGTGAAAAGCATGGCAACTTCGCCAGAAGAGGCGGAGTTAAGAGAGTTTGGCATCATCTCCCTGCCGGATTTCATGGTTCCCGACCGCTTCGTGCAGGTTGAGGTCTTGCCCGTCACGGCGCATGGCAAGATCGACATGGCCGCCTTGGAGGCAATGAACGAGGCCAAGGACCGCCCCGTCACCTCTCTTCATTGGTTGCTGGATGCCTGCGGGCTCTCGGATTGGCAACCGGATCAGGATTTCTTTCAGGCTGGCGGTCACTCGGTCCTGGCGGTCAAGCTGGTGAGCTTGCTCAACCGGCATCGGAAGGTGCCGCTTAGCCTGACGGAATTTTATCGGGACTGTTCCTGGCCGCGTATGGCGCATCTGCTGGACGAGGTGAGCGATGAGCTGTCCCATGATCCTGAGCCTGATATCTACGACTATCACATCATCCGGCTTTGAAGCGGAAGGAAGCGCGTCATGCCGCCACTGCCAGAGATTGTAACGCTCACCCTCCCCAGCGGACGTTTTGCCTTTGTCTATGCCCGCGGCAGAGAGGAGGCAAAAGAGCATTTGGCCGGGCGCCGCGCATTGCTGACGCCTGATTATGCCCATGAACTGACGGAAATTCCCTTGACGCCGATGCAGGCCTCAATGGTGTATCCCGAGTTTTTTCACGGTCATCTGACGGCGAATACTGTCGCCTACATCATCAAGCCCGGCGCTTTCGGCCAAATCGACCCGGACCTTGAAGAGATTGCGACATGCCTGGGACTGGCCTTTCCCCTGGTGACGGCGGTGGTTGTCGAGGGTGACGATGGTTTCGCATTTCGTCTGCCAAAAGAAGAGGTTCTGGGCGAACACTTTGTCTTTCGGGCAGAGCGGGGTTTTATCGACGAACGCGACTGTATTTCCTTTCTGTTGGATCGCCCAATAAGCCTGTTCGAAGGGCCGCTGCTGCGGTTGGGCGACGTCGATATCCTGGGACAGCGACATCTCGCCGTGCTGTTTCACCATATTCTTGGCGACCATATTGGCCAGCTGCAATTGCTTCGTGCGCTGATGGCGTTTTGTGCGCCAGGCAAGGTTGCTCTTGATGAGAGCTTGCCGGACCTTACTTTCGTTCCTGAGACTTTGAAGCTGGAAAGACGTCACGGCGATGCTGTGGAGCAGAGCCTGGATTTCTGGGCAGGCTATGGTGAAAGGGCAACCGTTTCGAGCCTGAGTCACGATGGAGGCGGCGTCATCTGGCATCAGACAGAAATCCCTCTGCCTTGGACCCGCTATACTCGCCTGCAATGGGCTGCCATGCGGGCCTATCGCTCTGCGATTGGCCGGTTGAGCGGGACCACCGATCCCCTGGTGCTATGCCTGTTTTCGCTGCGTGAGAAGCAGCAGGGCCTGGGTTTCTACACGGTCGCCGCCCCAATTCTGTTCGAGGACAACCTTCTTGGCGTCGATGACATGCCGGAGGATTTCCACGACTGTATGGAGGCGTTCCGCAATCACAGCATCGTTGGTTCGGAAGAGATCCAGGCTGCCACTGGATGGGATGCGGGGCAGATTTCCTACCTGTTCAATTTTGTCACGATGCCGGAGGAAGACTTGCTCTGGATGAAGAGCACCCTGCTGGATGCGCCTTCCGAAAATCCCCGAACGGATCTCGATCTGACCTTTATCGTGGCGGGCGCGCAACTGCATTTGCATCTTGCCTCCAGGCTTGATGAGGAAAGGCTGGCACCGTTTCTGAACTGCTTTCTTGAAACGCTGAAGGATAACCTATGATACTGTTGCTGCCGGATTTTGTTGGATATCCTTTTTGCTATATGGGCCTGATGAAAGATCTCGGGGAGGCCGTGGTTGCCGTGGCCGAGGATTACAATGACTATTGGCCTTACGGCTCTCTTGAAGAGCTTGCGGCCAGTATCGTCAGCCGACACAGGGGGCAGCAGGTTACCAAAGTTGTTGGCTATTCCTTTGGCGCACATCTCGCAGCCCATGTGATTGCGGCAATCACGCGCCAAGGTGGAGGTTCTCCTCAACTCTTCATGATTGACCCGCCAGCACTCGAGGGACTTGCCGGCATCGACCGCGCCAAAATCCTCAAGCGCTTGCAACAAGACGAGTCCTATCAGTATATCTTTGATCTCGTTGATTGCGAGCTATCCAACCTTGACTGCATGGTCGAAAACATCTGGCTACTGACAAGCGCTCAAACATCCATGCCGCCATCGAAAGCGGCTAGAATTTTCATGCAGCAGGACAGGGAAACTCAAATTCCGCCTGAATCTCTTCACCGATATCTCGGAGAATTCACCAGGCTTTCCTATGTAAAGGAATGCAATCATCAAACCATACTCAAAGATGAACATGTGATTGAGCAATTGCTGGACCTTTTGAAAACATGACGGCGGTGGTGCAGCCTTCAGCGACAGTTCGTCATTTAGTCTTTGATAGGCCGTTAAGGCGACGCCACCGTTGAATGTAATCGATCGACGGGCGAGGTGAGAGAGGCTCTTCAGCGGCTGGATGAGGTCATCCATGACCGGCCGGGACTGGCTATCTTTCACTCCCATGGATGAGAGTGAAAGACGTGCTGTGCCGTCCATCTCTGGAAGCTTAAGCGCCTTTGCGACGACAAAATAGTTGGAGGTAAGGGCATAAGGCTCCGAAAACCCGATGACGGCTTTTCGCTTATCGGTGATCGACATGCCGGCCATGATTGCATCGACTTTGCCAACCGTCAGCGCGGGAATGATGCCATCGGCACCGTAAAGTTAACCGACACGGGTCAAAAATATTGCGCTCGGCTTTCGCTTATGCGGTTTGCAGGCATGCGATTTCGTTCCACATCTGCATGGCCTGGGTTCTCAGTTCGCGATGATTGTCTGATGAGATCTCGTGGCGTGGAATGTGAAAAAGGTTGGCGACAGGGTCATGAATTGAAACGAAACGCTGGAGATGTCGCGCTGATTTGAAGCCCTTCATGATCCGTTCTCGTCGCCGTGTCGGTTGATGGGAATTCTCCGCCCGATTGTTCAGTCCTTTGTGCAAGCGATGCTCGACGCCGGGCATGATGTCGCGCTTTGCCGCGCCATAGGATCGCAGCTTGTCGGTGATTGCCACGCGCGGCGAGTGCCCCTGTCCTTTCATAAGCTTTCGCATAAGACATTTGGCGGCCTTGGTATCGCGGCAGCTCTGCACCAGCACGTCGAGAACGAAGCCATCCTGATCGACGGCGCGCCACAGCCAGTGTTTCTTGCCGCCAATGGAGATGGCAACCTCATCAAGATGCCATTTGTCGCCAAGCCGACCGGTGGATCTTCTCCGGATGTCATTGGAGAAATGTCGGCCGAATTTCTCAACCCAGAAACGCACGGTCTGGTGCGAAACGATGATCCCTCGCGCCGCCAGCAGATCTTCGACCATGCGCAGACTGAGCGGAAAACGAAGATAGAGACACACGGCGTGGGCAATCACTTCAGCTGGAAACCGATGGCGACGATAAAGGCGTTCGCGAGGGACTTGGGTCATACTGAAAGATCGCACAGGTCTATCGCCGACAGGTTAACCTTACGGTGCCGCACCGCCAGATAGCGACATTTTAAGGTAGTCAGGAAGCAGTAGGATTAAATCGTGTCGCATGGTATAAGAAGTCAGAAACGAAAGTGACCCCCAATGCGCACAACCCAATCCCTCAGCATCACCCTTCCCATTGAGATGGCCGAAATGGTCAAGGCCAAGGTCGCGTCCGGCGAATATGCTTCCGAAAGCGAGGTTATCCGCGACGGCCTGCGCACGCTCGCCGCACGCGATTCTGTGGTGGAACGCTGGCTCCGTGAGGAAGTGGCTCCCGCCTATGACGCCCATAAGGCCGATCCGACGCGGGCGGTGCCTCTCGCTGACGGCATGGCAAATGTTCGTGCGCACATCGCCAAGGCCAAAAGCCGTTCTTGATGAAGCACTATACAATCCGCCTGTCACTGGAAGCGCAAACCGATTTGGTGGAAATCCATGAATCCATCACGACGCGTTCCGGCTCCGCCGTCACCGCCGACCGCTACATTGAGCGCATCGACGGCTTCCTGTCATCATTCGACGTATTCCCCGAACGTGGCACGGTGCGTAACGAAATACGTCCCGGCCTGGGCATCGTCGGATTCGAGCGGAGCGTGAGCGTGGGGTTCGTGGTTGAGGACGACGACGGGGTCATCCTGCGCATCCTTGCAGGTGGCCGTGAACTCACAATGGACGAATAAGCTATTTAAGGGCATCGTAACGTTAACCGGATATCGTTGGCAAAATGTCTACCGAATTTCTCCGCCCAGAGCCGCACGGTTTGATGAGAGACGATGATGCCACGCACTGCCAGCAGATCCTCGACCATCCGCAGGCTAAGCGGAAACCGGAAATAGAGCCAAACAAGCATGCGCAATCACCTCGCCGGGAAATCGGTGGCGACGATAAAGGGGATCACGGCTGGATCTGGTCATGCAGCCAGATCCCACATTTTGATCGATGTCCGGTTAACGTTACGATGCCCGCACATTAGCTGATCCGCGCACCAACGCCATATCACTTCCTTTAGCTTTCCTGATTGTTCGGGCTGGCAGCGCTCAAGCCGCGAAGATGGAAGCGCGCAAGGGCGCGGTTCGCAATGTGCAGATCTGCCGGACAGGCACTGTAAACTTATCGCCTTGAACGCACCATCTTGGCGTGAGGAATTAGTTCATGCGGCGTGAAGGCGCGCGATTTGGTGCCATGCTTGCATGGCAGCTGTTCGCAGTTCGCGATGGTGGACGGATGGAATGTCGTGGCGGGGAATGTGAAAAAGGTTGGTGATCGGGTCATGGATGGAAACGAAACGCTGAAGATGTCGTGTTGACTTGAAGCGCTTCATGATCTTCTCGCGTCGTCGGACGGGCTGATGAGAATTCTCGGCCCGATTGTTCAGGCCCTTGTGCGAGCGATGTTCGATGCCGGGCATGATATCACGCTTCGCCGCACCGTAGGATCGAAGCTTGTCGGTGATTATCACACGCGGCGCACGGCATTGCCCTTTCAGGAGCTTGCGCATCAAACGTTTGGCCGCCTTGGCATCGCGGCGGCTTTGCACCAGCACGTCGAGAACAAACCCGTCCTGATCGACGGCGCGCCAGAGCCAATGTTTCTTGCCGGCGATCGTGATGACAACCTCGTCGAAGTGCCATTTGTCACCGAGCCTGCCGGCTGAGCGCCGCCGAATGTCATTGGCGAAATGCCGGCCGAACTTCTCCGCCCAGAGCCTCACGGTTTGGTGAGAGACGATGACGCCACGGGCAGCCAGCATATCCTCGACCATCCGCAGGCTCAGCGGAAACCGGAAATAGAGCCAAACGGCATGGGCAATCACCTCGGCTGGAAATCGATGGCGACGATAAAGTGGATCACGGGCAAATCTGGTCATGCCACAAGATCCCAAATGTTGATCGATGCCAGGTTAACTTTACAGTGCCGCAGCGCCAGTTCGTGGCCATGGCGTCACATGAGTTCCGCACGCCGCTGGCCATCATAGACGGGGCGGCGCAGCGCCTGATGCGGCGCAAGAGCGAGGTCACGCCAGAATTTGTTGGCGAAAAGGTCGGCCAGATCCGTGGCTCGGTATCGCGCATGGTTGACCTGATGGAAAGCATCCTCGCTGTCGGCCGGCTCGACCATGGCATGATCGACATCCGGCCGGAACCTTGCGCCATTGCCGACCTGATCCGCCTTTGCGCCGCAAGCCAACGCGATATCACCCCCAGCCATCGCTTCAATCTGGATCTCGAGCATTTACCGGCGATGATCTCGGCTGATCGGTCTGCGCTGCAGCAGGTCGTTACGAACCTTCTCTCCAACGCAGTCAAATATGCACCCAATTCACCCGAGATCGACGTTCGGGGATGGCAGGAGAACGGCAGCGTTCATGTATCTGTCAGGGACCGGGGCATCGGGATCGACGCCGACGACCTGCCGAAAATGTTCCAGCGCTACTTTCGGGCTCGCACGTCCACCGGCATAGCCGGGACGGGTATCGGGCTCAGCCTGGTGCAGCAGATCGTCGAACTTCACCGGGGTACGCTTTCGGTCACAAGTGAAAAAGGCCAGGGATCGATCTTCACCATCAGCCTCCCATTTGCCGCAACCGAAAAGATCACATCAGACATCCACAAAACAGAGGCCGCCTGAGGCGGGAATTCAGCATGAGCAAGATTACTATCCTATGCATCGAAGACGAGGACGCGATCCGCACTCTGGTGGTGGAAGAACTGGAGGATGCCGGCTTTAAGACGTTGCAGGCCAGCAACGGAAGGGAGGGTCTGGAAGTGATCCTGACAAAATGGCCCGACATCGTTATTTGCGATATTACGATGCCGGAAATGGACGGGCATCAGGTGATGGCGGAGATCCAGATCAACCATCCCGAGTTTTCCAATGTCCCGTTCATTTTCCTAACCGCGCTCGCCGACAGGGACAATATGATTGCTGGCCTTCAGAGCGGAGCCGCTGACTACCTAACCAAGCCGATTGATTTCGACATCCTGCTTGCTAAGATCACGGGCTGTGTCACACGAATTGAAAATGATGAGAAAATGGGTCGAGCCTTCTAGTCGGGAAGTTTGAACAAGAATTTTCGAATTCTTACGGGAGGCGATCATCATCCGCAGACCAGGGACACGAGCTGATTGTCCGGCATCGTAAAGTTAACGTGCCAATTCCAAGGAAGCGCGATATTTGCTTCGATCAGACAGCTTGAAGGCGAGCGACGTCTCGCCAAATATCCAAGGCTGCTGTTCGCAGTTCGCGATGATGGTTGGATGGAAGATCGTGGCGGGGAAGGTTGAAGAGGTTTGCGATCGGGTCGCGGATGGACGCGAAACACTGAAGATGTCGCGCCGACTTGAAGCGCTTCATGATCCTCTCCCTTCGTCGGACGGGCTGATGGGAGTTCTCCGCTCGATTGTTCAGTCCCTTATGAGAACGGTGTTCGATGCCGGGCATGATCTCCCGTTTTGCCGCGCCATAGGAGCGTAGCTTGTCAGTGATCATTACACGCGGCGCGCGGCCTTGCGCTTTGAGGAGCTTGCGCATCAAACGCTTTGCCGCCTTGGCGTTGCGACGGCTTTGCACCAGCACGTCGAGAACAAAGCCGTCCTGATCAACGGCGCGCCAAAGCCAGTGCTTCTTTCCACCGATGGTGATAACTACGTCATCAAGGTGCCATTTGTCCCCGAGCTTGCCCGCAGATCGCTTGCGGATGTCCTTGGCGAAGTGTCTGCCGAACTTCTCGGCCCAAAGTCAAACGGTCTGATGAGAGACGATGATGCCACGCGCTGCTAGCAGATCCTCAACCATCCGCAGGCTGAGCGGAAAGCGGAAACCGGAAATATAGCCAAACGGCATGGGCGATAACTTCCGCTGGAAATCGATGTCGGCGATAAAGAGGATCACGGGT
Source organism: Agrobacterium vitis (assembly GCF_014926405.1). Lineage (NCBI taxonomy): Bacteria > Pseudomonadati > Pseudomonadota > Alphaproteobacteria > Hyphomicrobiales > Rhizobiaceae > Gillisella > Gillisella vitis. Next base: position 34,592 of record NZ_JACXXJ020000006.1, on the reverse strand, counting down.
AAATCTGGTCATCCAGCCAGATCCCACATTTTGCTCGATGTTCGGTTAACGTTACGATGCCCTTCAGGGCATTCTTGGTTGGGTAACCCATCTGACGAATGGTTGCCCTGACACGTTTGCCCAGCTTGATGTAGAGCTCGAGCGCTCGGATCCTGTCTTCATAGGAATACATGAACTACCCCCTGGTAGTCCAAGTTTTCGTCCTCATCCCCTAATGCCTATAAGCAGTTTGAAAGACGCGGATCTGTTGAACTTCGTCTCGATATGACACGCAAGGGGCCCGGCGCCGCGCCGTTGGCACTTCCGCTTCATGCTAGAGCGTTATTTCCGATAAGGGTATTGCCAAGTTGTTCGCCTTTGGTTTCGAGGCGGCGAGGCGGGCGGTATTTCAAGCTACCATTTCTGCAGTATAATCGGTCCACAGGCAGAAGGCATCTGCCCTTGCGTGGCAATATGAGAGAGCTGAGCGGTTGTATCGGCGAGGGCGAAAGATGGTGTTTATCTGATCGTGGGCTGACAGGAGGCGTTGCGCTTGACGAGGCGATTTGAACCGCCCCATGATTTTCTCTCGCTTCCTCGTCTGGCGGTGTGAGTTTTCAATTCTGTTGTTCAGGCCTTTATGAGCCCGATGATCAGCATCTGGTGCCAGGTTTTGTATCGGCTTGATGTAGCTGCGCAGCTCGTCCGTCACGACGACACGCGGTTCACCAAATTGCTTAACCAGCCTGGAGAGAAAACGCTTGGCAGCCTTGGTGTTACGGCGAGTCTGAACCAGAATGTCGAGAACATCGCCGTCTGCGTCAATTGCCCGCCAGAGCCAGGATTTCTTTCCGCCGATCGTGATGACAGCCTCATTGATGTGCCACTTGTCGTTTGGCTTTGGTCGGTTCCTGCGAATGCAGTCGGCAAAATGACGGCCAAAGCGATTGATCCAAAGACGAACGGTTTCCCGGCTGACAATTACGCCACACCCGCCAAGAAGGTCTTCCACATCCGCTGTGCTGAGAGCAAACCGGTGATACACCCACACTGCGTTGGCGACATCCTCACGCGGAAAACGAAACCCCTTCAGGCGGGGAAATGAGCTCGGTAATTTCATTCCGTCTCGATACCCAAAATGCCGGGGTCAAACAACTTGGCGATACCCGGGCCATTCCATAATCAAAACAAAGCCTAAACCACCCGAGCCGAGGGTGTGATGAAATTGATTTTCACTGCGGAAATTTTGTCAAGAAGGAACAGCGCTTGCCGCAGATTTTGCGATTCGAGTTCAATCGCAAGTTCTTGAGCGAGCGCAAACACCGTGTCGCCCAACTCTTCGTCTTTTATAATTTCCTTACGAACAGTTGTGGTCCGGGCTATTAGGGCGCGAACGAGGCGCGTCGCAGTTAGATTTCCGGTTGGAGCAACAATTCGTTCGTAGATATTTTCCATAAACATTACCCTGAGAAGGGCATTAGAATTATCTCCCGGGAAGGAGGATGGCTGGTGCAATCCTTCCCCAGTGAAGTGATCGACACCCTTCTGAATAAATCCCTTCAAGATGGTGAATAGCAGATCAATTTCATTGCGCTCCTCATCGCTGGATCGAGCCTTTGCGAAAAAGCCCTTCCCTGGACGGAACTGCACGAGTTGCTCAACAGACAGCCTAATCAGCGCTTCGCGGACTGGCGTCCGGCTGATCTTGAGTTCGTCTGCAAGTGTTTGAATATTGAACTGGCTGCCCGCATTCCACCGTCGAGCATAGATGTCATCTCGAAGCGAGATATAAACCCGCGCCGACTTCTCCGGATGATCCGGAGCTAAGCTTTCGTCAGCACTGACATGTGGTAAAGGGTGCTTTTCTCTCACGAGCGTTAAATCCCCTCGTTTTTCCTCACTCGCCACTTCCAACGGCGTCGATCAGCTCTCTGACCGTAGAAATGGAATCCTGAGCTTCAAGAGCTCTTTCGTGCTGCAAAATCAGCTGACAGACATTCGTCATCGCCGCGTGCGCCGCGCGGATCTGGTGATTGCCATAAATCACTAAATCGATCCCAACCTCAGCCAGATCGCACTCGTAGAATTGCGGATAGGCGGTCGGTATGACGACGAGCGGCTTACTGATGCCTTTTGCACTGCACAATCTGCGGTAGTTTGTTGCAAATTCAAAGACATCTTTTCCAGAATTCACCTTAGAGTGAACGAGAATTCCGTCTGCCGCCGACTCCAGATAGACTTCAGCGCGGCGCAATGCCTCCTCGATCCCCGCGCCTGCGATCAACGCTTCAGTACGAGCGAAAATCATAAAGTCCGTGCTCCTCAGGCTACTTTTGGCGTTGGCGATCTTCGAAACAAACAAGTGGGGATCCTCGAGCGCATGGCGAACGCCATCGGCGAGGCTCGTTCGCTTAGGAAACATTTTATCCTCGATCACCACTGCCGACACACCGATTGTTTCGAGGCGGGCGCAAAGCAGCTGAAAAGCCAGGCTCTCTCCACCAGTGTCACCATCTGCGATAAGAGGCAGATCGGTAGCGGCGGCAATCTCTTCGATGGTCTCCAGCCGCCGTTCGAACTTGGCCAACTCGATATCCGGCAAACCGCGAGATGTGGCCATGCTGAACCCAGACAGCCACAGCCCGTCGAAGCGAGCTGTTTCTCCGTTCAAAGCTAAAGCAGAAGCGGTCTGTGCTACGATCGCGGAAAGAGGATTATGAGTTTCCATAAAACGGAGCGGGCGGCCCCGTCCCAATAGCGCTTTAAGCTTTGGTCGTCGCTCTTCGGGAAGAATGTGGTGAGAGAGTAATGTCATTCTGCAGCCTCGATTTGACGATCCAACTCAAGTGGCGACGGGCCGTCATAGGTGTAGGGGAACCGGATGCGCATCGGCTTTTCGCGCTCCAGCTCTTCGCGGACATGGGTTGCGACACCGGCACAACGCCCAATGATGAAAATGAGCCGTGCGATGAGTGGCTCGAAGCCCATACCAAGCAAGACAGCGGCGATAGCCCCATCGACGTTGATTGGCAGATGGCGCCCGCTCTCGGTCTCCAGCGCGCGTTCGATCGCTTTGATCATCGCAATGGGACCGGCCGAAACCGATTGGGCCTCTGCTTGGGAAAAAAGCGCGTTAGCGCGAGGATCAGCACCATGGAACCGATGCCCGAGACCCGGAAGGCGCCGTTTTTGTTCCTTGGCTCGCTTCACAATCGATAGAGCGGCTGCGTCGAAATTGCCAACGTTGTCTGCAGCTCGCAAGGCCTCGGACAACATCACCATGGAGGCCTCGCCAGCACCACCATGCGCGTCGCCGATCGCCAACAGGCCACCCGCAACAGCAGCCTCTGGTGCACGCCTGTTGCCACTTGCGATCACGCGACCGGCCAATGTGGAAGGCGATGTCGGACCATGATCCGAAGCTGCGATCAGAATGGCGTTGAAGAGACGTCCCTCGCCAACGTCCGGTTTTCTTCCGGCAAAGAGCAAAAAAACGACCTCCCCGAACGAGCCCCAATGCATCAACTCTTCGATGGGGACGCCACGGATGTTGATACGCCCGTCACCGAAATCGGTTATGGCCGTGCGCCAGACGGCATGTTGCAGTTCTTCCGCGCTTTTCATCATCAGGCTATCCTCGCCAGTTTGATCTCGTCTGCTGGTTTCTTATCGGGAAGATTGAGTTCTCCGAGGATTTCGGCCCGGTCCTGATCCGGCCGTGGTCCAACGGAGCGGATGCGTCCGGGTGTCAACGAAAAGCGCGGAACGACGGCGTGCATGGGATAGGCGCCATAATCCGGGTCTTCGACCGTTTCGACGACACCACGTTCGCGCACATGGGCATTTACAAGAAGTTGGGAAACGTCGAGAACAGGCGCACCGGCAAGTCCTTCACGCTCGAAAATCTCAAGGAGATCCGCGAGGTCGTGCTCCGCCAGCTTCATGGTAACGGTCGCGTCTATTTCGTCACCATTCTCGACACGCGCTTCATGCGTCGAGAACTTCGGATCTTTCAATAAATCACCCAAACCAAAGACCCGGAGGAACTTCTCGGCCATGGCCGGTGTGGAGACCGATATCACAATCCATTCGCCGTCGCGGGTCAGATAGGTGTTGCGTGGCGCATTGTTTGGAGACCGGTTGCCGCGGCGTTGCGGTGTCTTGCCGGTGAGTGTGTAAGCAGCAGCCAGAGGACCGAGAACCGAGAAGATGGGTTCGAGCAGCGAGATGTCGACGACCTGTCCCTGTCCCGTCAGATCGCGATGGCGCAGCGCCGCCATTGCCGAAAATGCTGCGTAGAGGCCAGCGATCATATCGGCGATCGGGATCGGTGGCATGGTCGGAGGGCGATCCGGGAACCCCGTCATTGCCGCAAGCCCACTCATCGCTTCAACGAGTGTGCCGAAACCCGGGCGGGATGCATAAGGACCTGTTTGCCCCCATCCGGTGATGCTGACAATGACCAGTCCCGGGTTTCGCTCCAGCAGAATGTCGTGGGACAAGTTCCATTTGGAAAGGCCTCCCGGAATGAAATTCTCGCAGAGAATATCGGTTCGATCGATCAAGGCGAGTAGAGCCGCGTGATCCGACGGGATGGAGAAATCCAGGGAGATACTGCGTTTGTTGCGACCGTATTCTCGCCACCACAAATCCATGCCATCATGCCGCCAGGCGCGAAGCGGATCGCCCCGCCCCGGTTGCTCGACCTTGACGACGTCGGCCCCGAGATCCCCGAACTGAAGTGTCATCATGTTGCCGGCAACCAGACGGGTCAGGTCCAAGACCCTTACGCCCTCAAGCGGCATTTTTTCCTGTTTCAGCATCTGCCAGCGTCCTCACATCATTCTGAACGGATAACACCAAGCTTTCCGGCGCTCCTCATATCGACGTGAAATAGCTCGCCACCGGCTGATTTGGCCAACAAGAAAATATGGTGGCTTAACAAGTCAATTGTGTTTGACCGTTCGATATTTATTTCCGAATGAAATACTGGCGTTGAGACAGAGATTTATAAGTACATTATTGAAAAATACTGTCATCTAAACTTCATATTTCTGTCACGCAACTGTAATTTTTGGAGCCATCACAAATCGTTTCGCCAACGGCTGCTTGTTCGGCCAAAAGAGGATCACATGATTGAGCGTCGAACACTGTTGAAAACACTCGCAGGAACAGGTTTTGCGGCTGCCGCGCTTGCTGTGGTTCCACCGCATCTTGCTCTGGCGCAAACGCCTCGCATCAAACGATTGCGCATCATCGCACCTGCCGCCGCTGGCAGCGGCTACGATGAAACGGCACGGGTATGCGAAAGGGTCATGACAGAATCGGGGCTCATCGGAAGTGCCCAGATCACAAACATTCCGGGCGCCGGGGGCACCGTCGGACTGATGAAGTTTCTGGAGCAGTACCGCGGCCACGACGACGCGCTGCTTGTTTCTGGCAGCACGATGGTAAGCGCCATTATCGCCAACAAGACGCCAGTCGAGATTTCTGCTGCAGCACCGATCGCCCGTCTTTATGGGACCGCCAATGCCTTGATCGTGCCGGCGAGTTCCCCATACAAGACCATTGGTGATCTGATGTCCGCGTTCCGCAAGGTGCCAGAGACGATCTCCTGGGCAGGCGGCTCGATCGGCGGCGGCGATCACCTGATTGCGGGCATGTTCGCAAAAACGGCCGGTGTCGATCCTAAGCGATTGAACTATGTGGCTTTTGCCGGCGGCGGAGAAATTTTGGCCGCCCTTCTTGGCGGACATGTCACAATGGCATCATCGACATGGGGTGAGGTCGCCGAACAGGTCCGGTCCGGTGAGGTACGCTGCCTGGGCGTTACTGCCGGAAAAGATGAGACTGGCATCACTGCCCCGACCCTCCGTTCGCAAGGCGTCGATCTCGTTTTCTATACATGGCGCGCGCTGCTCGGTGCACCGGGCATCAACGTACAACAACGCGAAAATCTTCTCGCAACCGTCGATGCCATGATCAAGAGCGACCCTTGGAAAGCGGAGATCGAACGACAGGGCTGGATCGATTTCTATCTCCCTGGTGATGCGTTTGCTTCGTTTGTGGAGGAGCAGTCGCAGATCTTCCGGACAACGCTTAGAAGCCTGGGGCTCGCCTGATCTTCCAAGGACCCGATGGCGCATTCACCAGTCGCCTTCGGAACTCCAACAAACACCGTTCGGTAAATCTATCAGGAGGACCGGAATGATCTCCCGTCGAAACGTCATCAAAAATGCATCTGCGCTCGCACTGTCCGCTGCTTCAGGCATCCGTCCGTCGTTTGCGGCCGGCCAGGCAATAGCCGCGCCAGGGCGCCTGCGCATCATCGCGCCTGGATCTGTCGGCGGAGGCTATGACGCCATGGCGAGAAGCTTTGAAACCGTCCTTCGCGCCGCCGGAGTGATCGATAGCGCGCAGATAACCAACATTCCGGGTGCCGGCGGCACGGTCGGGCTTGCGAAATTCGCCCAGGAGTTTGACGGGCGTACAGATGCCTGGCTGGCTTCAGGCAGCACGATGGTCAGTGCCATTATCGCGAACAAAGTTCCGATTGACCTCAGTGCGACGACGCCGCTGGCGCGACTGTTCGGTACCTTCAACGCGCTCGTCGTACCGGCCTCCTCGGCCTTCAAAAGCCTGGGCGATCTTGTCGCAGCTCTGCGGTCGGATCCCGGTTCGGTCTCGTGGGCTGGAGGGTCGATTGGGGGTGGCGACCACCTTATCGCGGGAATGGTCGCAAAGGCTGCTGGCATCGATCCGAAACGCCTGAACTTCGTTCCGTTTACCGGTGGTGGTGAAATTCTTGCCGCCTTGCTTGGCGGGCACGTGACGATGGCGTCGTCGGGATGGTCAGAATTTTCAGAACAGATCCGCGCCGGTCAGATACGGTGCCTTGGCATCACAGCTGATCAGCCTACCGCTGGGATATCGGTACCGACATTGCGCAATCAGAACCTCGATGTCGTCTTTTACAGCTGGGGTGCCGTACAAGGACCGCCGGCTATTTCGCCAGCAGATCGCGACCATATGCTTGCGATGGTCGATACTATGGTTAGCCATCCCGCTTGGAAGGTGGAAAGCGAAAAACGGGGGTGGATCGATTATTATCTTCCAGGTGCCGCTTATGAAACTTTCGTCAAGCAGCAGGCGAACCTCTATCGCCATACGCTGTCCTCGCTCGGATTGGCGTAAACGATGACAGTGTCTCATACATTCCCTCTCGGCCTTGCCGCCGGAGTTTTTCTCTCCGTGGCGGGCGCCATCGCTGCGGTCTCGGCACTTTCGATACATGTTACAACCAAGCAGATCGTTGGACCGGAAACTGCTCCTCTTGCAGTCTCTCTCCTCCTCGTGGTGACGGGTATCGTATTGTGCGTCCACGCCCTAACGGGACGTTGGGAATGCGAGGCATTCAGTCCTTCCCCAGGCAAGCTTCGCCCCGCAACCCTCGTTTGGCTCGTGACAGGTGTTCTCTCAAGCCTTGCCCTGATCGGACCCATCGGTTTCACACCGGCATCAACCATTCTCTTTGGCGCGATCACAAGGGCGCTGGGAGCGAGGTCTTTCTTCCGAAGCCTGTTTTTCGGGTTCATCCTCAGTCTTACGCTTGAGTTGGTTTTCGTCCACGCGCTTGGCGTCGATCTCGGAACCGGCCTGCTCAGCATCACCTGGTAAATTGCCACATGGATACGTTCAATCAATTGCTTCACGGTTTCTGGATCGCGGCAACACCTGTCAATCTATTGTGGAGCCTCCTCGGGGTCACGCTCGGCACGGCGATCGGTGTTTTGCCCGGGATCGGACCCTCTGCAACCATTGCGCTTCTTTTGCCGCTAACATTTCAGGGCGATCCGATATCGGCCTTCATCCTTTTCGGCGGGATCTACTACGGCGCGATGTATGGTGGCTCCACCACCTCTATTCTGCTGAACATGCCGGGCGAAAGCACCAGCCTGATGACCGCGATCGACGGATATCAGATGGCGCGCAAGGGGCGCGCGGCGGCCGCTCTCGCAACCGCCGCGATTGGTTCTTTCGTCGCCGGGACGATCGCCACCATTGCACTGACCTTCGTGGCGCCCGTCATCGTGTCGTTCGCACTCAAATTCGGCCCTGCCGAGTATTTTATGCTGGCAGTCCTCGCCTTTTCGACCACCACCGCGCTTGTTGGACGATCCATCACCCGAGGCCTCGCCAGTCTTGCGATTGGAATTCTGGCAGGCTTCGTCGGTCTTGATCTCCAGACAGGCCAGGCGCGGATGACATTCGGTGCCATGGAGCTTCTCGACGGCTTTTCCCTTTCCACCATTTCTGTCGGCCTCTTCGCCGTGGGCGAGGTGTTTCACCTGGCACTCCACCCGCAACCCGAAGAACATAGCACAACCCAACCCATCTCCGGCAAAATCGGCATGACCCGCGAGGATCTCAGCCGCTCCTGGCGACCGTGGTTGAGAGGAACATTTATCGGGTTTCCGCTTGGTGCCTTACCGGCAGGTGGGGGCGAAATTCCAACATTCATCAGCTATTTCGTCGAAAAAACATTCTCGCGGCGGCGGCACGAATTCGGCCATGGCGCGATCGAGGGCGTCGCTGGTCCCGAAGCCGCCAACAACGCATCGACGGCCGGGGTTCTACTGCCACTCTTGACCCTCGGGCTACCGACGTCGGCAACTGCGGCGATAATGTTGTCCGCACTTCAAGGTTATGGATTAAAGCCCGGCCCATTCCTGCTGCAGGATCAACCCGATCTCGTCTGGAGTTTTGTGGCGAGCCTCCTGATCGGAAATTTCTTTCTTCTGGTTCTCAATCTGCCGCTTGCCCGTGTCTGGGCGCGCATGCTGACCATCCCGCAACCACCTCTGCTTGCGGCCATTCTTGTCCTCTCGACAATCAGTACCTACGCGATCAGCCAGTCGGCATTCGATCTTGTCGTTCTCTATGCCTTCGGTGTGCTCGGCTATTTCATGCGGCGACTGGATTTTCCACAAACACCCCTCATTGTCGGCATGATCCTTGGTCCCATGGCGGAACAGCAGTTCCGACGCGCCATGGCGATCAGTCAGGGGGACCTCGGAGTTTTTGTCTCGCATTCCTTGTCGCTGTCGCTGCTGATCATGGCCCTTCTCGCACTGTTCGGGCCACCCATGGTTCGCATACTGCATCCCTTTGCGCGCCAGACCTTTGAAAAAATCGGGACAGCGGCATGACGACAGATGCTCCGAAAATTGCGGGGTTCGGCTTCAGTTCCGGCGACGCCAGCCCCGATCTTTCCGATCTCCCGGACATCCTCGCACGGATCGAGGATACCGGCGCGACGCATTGCGAACTCAATCTCGCCCGCTACGAGTTGATCGTCAACCGTCGAATCCTGCCGGAAAAGGCCGAGAAGCTCGCCCGGATCTGTGCTGCACGAAATCTCCGCTATACCGTTCATGGCGCGCTTGCGGTGAATTTCATGGATGAGGCCAACCTGCCTCTTCATCGTGATGTCTTTGCCGCGATGCTAGAGCTTACCGGAATTGTCGGGGCGAGCATCCTGGTTCATCACGCGGCGGTCATACCAGCAGCCCCAGTGCAGGAAATTGATCGGCTTCACGCCATAGAACGGAACACACTTGGAATGTTCGCCGAACGCGCGCAGCGTCTCGGCGTCCGGATCGGGGTGGAAACATTGTTCGTCGAGAAAGACGACATGTATACGGCCGATCCCTTCCGGCTCGCCAATGAGATCGAGGCGATCGGGCATCCAAATGTCGTTGGCACGCTGGATTTCAGCCATGCATTCATCATGACGCAGTTCAGGGGACTGGATTTCAAGGCAGCGGTTCGTCGCTTCGCCGATGTGGCGGGCCATGTGCATGTTCACGACAGCTTCGGTCGGCCACGTTATATTCGTGGCCACAGTGTAGGAGAGGACGTTGCCTATGGGATGGGCGATCTCCACCTGCCGCCTGGATTGGGTGCGATACCGTGGATGGAGATTCTTCCTCCACTCCCCTTCAAGTCCGGAACGGTGCTGAATGTGGAACTGCGCCGCCGTCATTTTTCCGAGATGCCACACCTCGCTGACTTCATGAGGCAACTTGTCCAGCGGGCAAACACAATCGAGAGCGACGCCATTTAAAGAGCGCGAAAGCCTTGGACGACAAGCATGACACCGCCAAGGGCGACAACGCCGTCAAGGATCACCGTGTGGAATGACGACGACAGGCGAAAAGACAGACGCTTGGCAATGAATGCGCCCGGGGTCGCACAAAGGCCTATCAGCAGCGCCATAAACCAGAGGGGCAAGGTCAGATCACCGGCCGCCTGGAAAACCGATGTCTTGACGACGCCCAGCATCAGCGAAATCCCAGCATCCGTCGCGATCACCGAGACACCCTGCAATCCCGTCGCCAGCAGGATGGAAAGCAGCACGACACCCGATCCTGACGTTCCTCCGACAAGAACGCCGTAACCGCCCGAGGCAACAATCAACCCACGGGTTCGCAGATGGCCATGAAGAAGGTTGGCATAGCGCCGAAGAGGAACCAGGATAATCAGCAAGACGCCGATCAGGATTGTCACATTTGCACCGGAGAGTTTCGTGTATCCATAAGCACCTAGAAGGCAGGTCGGTAAGGCTGCGACAATGACAAGAGCTGCCTTCTTTCCATCGAAGTCTTTCCAGAAAGCCACCAATCTGCTGGAATTGGTCAGCAGAGCCGAAAGGCTGATGACCGGGACGACGGCTTCTGCGCCAATGATCGGAACAAGAATCGGCGGCAACAGCAGCCCTGTCCCGTAACCGGCAATCCCGCCCAGGACAGCCGCAACGAAGGCGAAGGCAGCGACCAGGCCGTATTGAGCAAGTGTGATATCCATTATTCAAACCCTTAAACGAGAGATCGCAACGTTCATTGCGACCTCTCTGCGACCTCTCTGAAGTTCATCGCAGCGGAACGCTGCGCAATTCGGGTCCCGCATACTTCGCTTTCGGCCGGATCAGACGATTGTCCGCCAACTGCTCGAGGATATGAGCGCTCCAGCCGGCCGTGCGGCTTGAAGCAAACAGCGGCGTGAAGAGATCTCGAGGAACACCGAGGCTATAGAGTACGCTTGCGGAATAAAAGTCGACGTTCGGCCACAGCTTCCGTCGTGTCGACATCGCTTCGTGGAGCCTTGTCAGAACCTTGAAGACGCTGTCGTCGCCTTTCCGTTGAACGAGGTCTTCCGCCATTCCCCGCAGGATGACGGCCCGGGGATCTTCACCGGCGCAGCCACGTTGTCCGAAGCCATGGATTTTCTCCTTGCGAGAGAGGGCACCATCGATGAATGCATCTACCCGCTCCGGATCGGATATGGTCTGGACGTTCATGAGGACGCGCTCGTTTGCGCCGCCATGCAAGGATCCGGAAAGCGTGCCGATCGCGGCCGTAACCGACGCCGCGAGATTGGATAGAGTGGATGCAGTGACGCGGGCCGAGAAGCATGAGGCGTTCAGTTCATGTTCGGCATGAATGGAAAGAACCTTGTCCATGACCTGCGCATCCTGCTCGTCCGGATCCTGCAGCGTGAGCTGCTGAAGCACGTGCGCGGCATGACTTCTGCCGGTCAGAGGATCGAGCCATGGACGTTCGCGTCGGTGCGCCTCGAAAGCGCCGATAGCCAGCGGGATCTGGGCGAGCAGCCGTATTGCGCTCAGCCGTGTTTCCTCAAGGCTCTGCCCTTCTGTCTCATAGCACCCAAGCGCCGAGACCGCCGTTCTGAGAGCTGCCATGGGTTCGGTCGAACGTGGCAAGGACCGAACAAGGTCATAGATGGGAGCCGGCAACTCGCGATTGACAAGCAGCGCCTCCGCAATATTGGCTGTCTGCGCGGGCGTTGGCAGTTCGCCGAACAAAAGGAGCGAGACGACTTCCTCGAAGGTACAATGCTCGATGAGGTCCGCGATATCATAACCACGGTATCGCAGTTGATCCGTGTCGTTGTCGATCTCGCATATCGTCGTGAAATCGACGTAGACGCCGGCGAGGCCGCGGAAAACCGGGATTTCGGTCGAATTGCCGTTCATGGCAGACGCCGGCTGGGCATTGGGTAGAGGGCTCAAGACATTCATGACTGGCTCCTTTTCGGTTCGGTCGGGCCATGTGCCCGAGAAATTCATGTCATTCAGGTTACTCACGTCTGGAGGATTTTTGGTGGGTTTGGTCAGTGAGGGAGGTAGCGTTCCTCTGCCTTTGCCAGTTCGCCGTACTTCAGCAGCGAAAAGACATCCTCAAGCGTCGCGACTTCGCCTTCGACAGTGGCAATGCTTTCCTCTCGAATAATCCGGTCGCAAACATTGCGCATCGCCGAGATCGCCGCCCGCATATTATGATTGGCCCAGATCACCGTGGCGATGTTGACCGCCCGATACTCGGAAACCGGAGTACGGAAATACTTGGTCGGAACGATCACGACCGGCAACCGGTTCTGCCAGGAGCGAGCGAAAGCGAGGATTTCCGTCGGTTCGGCTTTTCTCGAATGAATCAGAATAGCGTCCGCCCCGGCGTCGGCATAAGCGTGAGCGCGGGCCAAGGCTTCGTCCAGACCATGACCGGCGATCAGCGCTTCGATCCGGGCAACGAGGACGAAATCACTTTCAGGAATAGCATCCTTGACGGCACGAAGACGTCCGCTGAACTCACCGATCTCGGCCAGCGGGTGCCGGTCACCGATGAACGAGTTCATCTTGGGAAAGCCTTTGTCTTCGAGGCACATACCTGCTGCGCCGCGCTGGCGAAGTTTCAGTGCCGCCAGACGCGCATTGTTGAAATTGCCGAACCCGCTATCGGCATCGACAAGAATGGGAATATCCACTGAGTCCGCCATTCGTTCGACGACATCGACGAGTTGTGTCCATGACGCCTCGTTCGCATCACGAAAGCCAAGGCTCGAGGATATCGACAGCCCTGACGCCCAGAGGCCGCTGAAACCGGCCTTTTCGGCGATAGCCGCCGAAAGTCCGTCATGCGCCTCCATCAGGAAGCTCAGCTTCTCCGGGCGGATGAGATTGCGCAGGGGGTTGGAGTAGATGTTCGTGGTGTTGGATGTAAGCTCGGAATTACTGCCATCAAGATTTCGCATGATTGTCATCCTTCCTTCATAAAACCTTCACAAATACGAGGCTCTACCAAGAGTTGTCAGATTTCAATCGAAATTTTGCAATGCAGCACAAATATACTGCCCTCAAAGCGGATATATTCAAAACACGTCAATATATTGTTTAATTTCAAATACTTGTAGGTATGGCTGCCGCTCTCGTGCTATCCAACGCGAACCGTACACGGACGCAAATCGCCGTATTCGGATGTGCACTCACTGGATTTTCGGGTAAATCAGGCGACAGCCTGGCGAGCAAGTTCGACGAATTGCTGCACACGGCGGTGGATTGGCTTCTGACGAAGCCTGACGATGTAGAAGTTCCGCAGCAATCGAAAACCCTCAATCCGAACTGCGGCCAAAGAACCATCGGCCAGTTCTCTCCTAAGCGACAAGCGAGAGACCATTCCGACGCCCGCCCCTGCTTCGACGGCACCCTTGACGGCTTCTGCGCTACCGAGGACGGACACGATATCGAGTTGGTCTAGCGATGTGGATTTCTCAGTCATTGCGCGTTCTATGAGAGAGCGGGTTCCCGAACCTTCCTCTCTCAATATAATAGGAGCGGCGCAGAAAGCGGCGAAGGCGACCTGCTTGGTTTTTGCCCAGGGATGATCACCAGGGACGATAAATACGATCTCATCCTGGAAAAAGAGCTCTGCTTGATAATTTTCCAGTTGATCCGGACCGTCGCTGCAGAAAGCGACATCTGCAAGATCGTTGCGCAAGCATCCAAGCGCATAGTCGCTGTTGCCGACCTCCATCGTGACTTTGACGTCTTGGTTGAGCGTTCGCAAAGCTCCTATTGCTCGCGGCATTACATATTTCGCGAGGCTATTCGTTGTGGCAATCCTCAAGCGTCCACGAAGATCTTTCGTGAAGGATGACAACTCCGCCTCCGCTTCACCATAGAGATCGAGAATTCGCTGCGCATGGGAGAAAAGTAACTGACCGAGATCGGTCAACTCTATCGCCCGAGCGTCGCGCGTAAACAATTGTCCGCCCACTTCATCTTCAAGGGATTTTATTTGGAATGAAATGGCTTGTTGAGTGAGCAGCAGATGCCTCGCGGCACCCGTGAAGCTCCCTTGACTTGCGACAGTATGGAAAGCCCTGAGGCGTGTGTCTCTTAAAAGCATGATTTCCAATCTTCCGGGATCAAGTTGTGTGCCACGTCCATTGAGCCTCTGCCTCTAATTTGAATGCCGGATAACGCTGCCTGCATGATGATCACGGTGTTTACATCGGTGAAATCTAATTCCAATCCGGGGAGGAGCATTACATATCTTTATGGCGAATACACTGACGAACTCCTCACCAAGGTTGTTCGGCGTTGGAGCGAAACTGTACTTCAAAATACGTTTTATGAAGGGAGTTGGTGCACAGACCATATTTCAACGTTCTGCATCTATGCGACAAGGATCAAAAATAGCTTGATTGATCCCACATCTCTCATCCCACATCCAGCATGCCGCACAAACATAACGCCGCCCGCCGCCATCACATCGATAAGATGAAGTTCAAGTTAACGAACTGGGCGGACTATGAGGCAGGGCTTCGCTGTCGTGGCAGCTTGACCCTTTGGATAACGCCGGAGGCGCTGGCGGGCTGGGCAGCTCCACGTCGCAAAACGGCACTGTAAAGTTAACCTGGCATCGATCAACATTTGGGATCTTGTGGCATGACCAGATTTGCCCGTGATCCACTTTATCGTCGCCATCGATTTCCAGCCGAGGTGATTGCCCATGCCGTTTGGCTCTATTTCCGGTTTCCGCTGAGCCTGCGGATGGTCGAGGATATGCTGGCTGCCCGTGGCGTCATCGTCTCTCACCAAACCGTGAGGCTCTGGGCGGAGAAGTTCGGCCGGCATTTCACCAATGACATTCGGCGGCGCTCAGCCGACAAGCTTCGATCCTACGGTGCGGCGAAGCGTGATATCATGCCCGGCATCGAACATCGCTCGCACAAGGGCCTGAACAATCGGGCCGAGAATTCTCATCAGCCTGTCCGACGGCGTGAAAGGATTATGAGGCGCTTCAAGTCAGCGAGGCATCGTCAACGGTTCGTTTCCATCCACGATCCGATTGCCAACCTCTTTCACATTCCCCGCCACGACATTCCATCCACCCATCATCGCGAATTGCGAAAAACAGCCATGCAAACATGGTACCAAATCGCTGGCATTCAAGCCGCCTAAAGCATAACCTCAACCCCAGATCATGACTGTGAAGCGCTAAGTTTACATTGCCGGCGAACGGCAAGCCGCTCTTCCAGCCGCGCGACCGCCTTGCCTATAGCGGAGCCCGAGACGCCGAGTCTGGCAGCGGCACCCGCAAAGCTGCCGGAATCTGCCGTCTGCACGAAGGCATTGAGTGCGCCGAGATGTTCCATCCACTGATCCCTATTACGGACATTGATATCCGATATGATGGGAACTCTGGCATAGTTCTCCTGTCGAGGCGACCGACTTATGGTAGGGTCATGACAAACATACATGTATCCGCCACCTCCCCCGTCGACCCGCCTCACCCCGGTCGTCTGCCGCTCTCCGGCCTGCTCGCACTCGCCATGGCCGGCTTCATCACCATTCTGACAGAGACCTTGCCCGCGGGTTTGCTACCGCAGATCGGCGCGGGCCTTGCCGTGTCGGACGCGTTTGTCGGCCAGATGGTGACGATCTATGCGATTGGATCGCTCATCGCCGCGATCCCGCTGACGGCAGCGACGCAAGGCATACGACGGCGGCCGCTACTCCTCGCTGCCATCGCCGGTTTCGCAATCGCCAATACGGTGACAGCCTTCTCACCCAGCTATGCGCTGACGATGATCGCCCGGTTCTGCGCCGGTGTTTCGGCTGGCCTGTTATGGGCGCTGCTCGCCGGCTATGCGGCACGCATGGTGGCCGAGGCACTAAAGGGACGGGCTATCGCCGTGGCCATGGTGGGCACGCCGCTCGCATTGTCGCTCGGCATCCCGGCCGGCACGTCTCTCGGAACCTTGATTGGCTGGCGCGCGTGTTTCGGCCTCATCAGCGTGTTGACGCTCATATTGATCATATGGGTCATGGCGAAGGTACCGGACTTCCAAGGGCAACCTATGGAGCGTCGCCGCGGGCTCGGCACGGTGTTTACTCTGCCCGGCGTGCGCCCGGTCCTGTTCGTCACCCTTGCCTTCGTCCTCGCTCACAACATCCTGTATACCTATATCGCCTCGTTCCTGGTCGAGGCCGGCATGGCTGCGCGGACCGATCTTGTGCTTCTGGTCTTCGGCACGACAGCATTGGCAGCCATCTGGATCGTCGGAGTCCTGATTGCCCGCCGGCTGCGAACCCTGTCGCTCGCCAGCATCGCTTTGTTCGGGCTTGCAGCACTGGCGCTTGCGCTATGGGGCAGGAACCCAGCGGTTGTCTACGGTGCAATCGCAGTTTGGGCCCTCGCTTTTGGCGGAACCGCCACGCTGTTTCAGACCGCTCTTTCGAATGCCGCAGGCGATGCTGCAGATGTTGCCCAGTCGATGCTGGTCACCGCCTGGAACCTAGCCATCGCCGGTGGCGGAATCGCCGGCGGGTTGATCCTGCAGCAGAGTGGCGTTGGCGGCTTCGCCCCAGCCATTCTTGTCCTCCTACTCCCGGCCTTCATCACAACCCTTTGCGCCCGCCATCATGCCTTCCCGGCGGCGGCCCATCCCTGATCCAAAGGAAATTCTCATGACATCCTCAAATTCTTCAATCGCATCGCGCCTGGACGCCGTGATCGACGGTGCGATTGCAGCCGAGCGCATCGTCGGAGCCGTCGTCCGCGTCGCACTCGACGGCGAAATAATCTGGAGCCGCGCAGCAGGCCTCGCCGACCGGGAGGCCGGCACGGCGATGCGAACTGACGCAATCTTCCGGCTGGCCTCCGTCTCGAAACTCTTCACCGCTGCTACTGCCCTGGCGCTGGTCAGCCAAGGGAAACTGGATCTCGATCGACCGATCACGGAATGGTTGCCCGCGTTCACGCCGACCTTCGAGGGACGACCCGCTCTTATCACCTCGCGTCATCTCCTCAGCCACAGCGCAGGGCTCAGCTATGGCTTCTTCGAGCCGGAAGACGGGCCGCTCTCCCGAGCCGGGGTCTCCGACGGGATGGACCGCTCCGACCTGACCCTTACCGACAACATCCGGCGCCTTGCCGGCGTCCCCCTCTCCTTCGCGCCGGGGTCGGCATTCCGCTATTCGTTGGGGATAGATGTTGTGGGTGCGGTGATTGAGGCGGCAACAGAGCTCGCCCTGCCGGAGGCCATCCGCACGCTCATCACCGAGCCGCTCGGTCTTGAGGATGCCGGTTTTGCGCTTTCCGATTTATCCCGGGTTGCGGCTGCATACGCGGACGCCACGCCACGTCCCCGCCGGATGCACGAGCCGGAGTACCTGCCGTTACTCCCCGGTATGGCCGGCGTCATCATGGATCCATCACGTGTGTTCGATACCAAGGCTTTTCCTTCCGGCGGCGCCGGTATGGTCGGCACAGCGTCCGATGTGTTGCTGCTGATAGAAGCGTTGCTGCAAGGTGGCGGCGATATCATGACGGCCGACCTTGCCGCCGAGATGGCGCGCGACCAGATCCCCGGAATTGAAATCGAGGGTTCGCCGGGCTGGGGCTATGGTCTCGGCTTTTCGGTGCTGCGCGACAGCCAGGCTGCAGGCGTGGCCGAGCCGGCGGGGACTTGGCGCTGGGGCGGGGCCTACGGGCACAGTTGGTTCATTGACCCAAGCAACCGCCTGACGGTTGTGGCACTGACCAACACCGCATTCGAAGGCATGTCCGGCGCCGGCCGATTTTCAGCCGATCTCAGTCGGGCGATCTATGCAGCGATGGCGGAGCCGTCATGAACGGGCAGTGGAATGAGCGATGCTATCCGACATTTTTAGTCGAAGACTACCGCCTTGAACCATATCGAACCGTCGACCTCTCCAGATTTCGAGCCGGTTATCGCTGACGTCTCTAAGTTTGTGTTTCCTGCGATCTGCGCCGAGCCCGTTGCCTTGCAAGCGGTCCAGGGCAAATCTTGTGATGTCGCCCTTTGAGACAGCGGCTCTATTCAGCGAATGAGCGTTGTGGCCGCACTGCCGTTTTGGGACTTGTTCCCTGAAGGAACAGCGCAACAGCTACCTCGATCAACTTCATTGCCTCTTCAGCCGTTGGAGGTTTGGTGACACCAATGCCGGCATCACGCATCGGTTCGGCAAAGACCATCGCCATCAGCATCCTGGCTGAGAGGACGGGATCGTCAAGAGACAGCTTGTTGGCGCCGACATAGGCCGCGAGGTCACGAGCCAAGGGTTCGATGCCGAACATAGAAACAGCATCAATATAAAGTTTTGCCATTTCTTGGAACCGCACCCCCTCGCTCATAAAGAGGCGATAGGAGGTGATGCCCCTTGTGGAAAACGCCAGTTCCGCGAAGGCATGGAGATGGGCCGCAAGCCTTTCTCGAGGAGGCACATCGAGATCAAGGGGTCCGATGCCAACAAGTTTTGCAACCATACTCACGTGCATGACAGCGTGAAGCAAATCCACCTTGGAATTGAAGTGCTTGTAGACGGTTTTTTTTGATATTCCGGCCGCCGACGCGATCCTGCCGACATTGGCCTGCTCGTAGCCACGAGCGAGGAACTCAGCCGTTGCCGCTTCTATAAGCCTTGATCTGGCGTCCGTGCCCTCCATCGTGTCCTCCAAAAAAACGGTCTCACCTCTGGAAACCAATGGGTTTCCGGCCTATGTCATTACCCACCGCAGTTAATCGGAACGGGCGATCGGGTCAAACATCACAATCCCATCTCCTGTTCGCTGTGCAATGCCAAACATGTCGTAAGGCCGACCGCCATTGCGAACGCCTTGAGGAGCAGCACTTATGTCGAAGCTTGAGCCCATACCTCAGCCAAGAGGACTGCCGATCCTCGGACATGTGACCTCCATCGATCCTGACGCCCCGATCCAGAGCCTGATGCGGCTAGCGCGAGAACTCGGACCGATCTACCGCCTTGAGACCTTTGGACGTGAAATTATTATCGTCAGCAACCAGGAATTGACAGCCGAACTTTGCGACGAAAGCCGCTTCCGCAAGGCGCTCCATCCGCCACTGCGGGAATTGCGGGCGGTAGCGAAGGACGGCTTGTTCACCGCCTATGACGAAGAACCGAACTGGGGAAAGGCGCATCGCCTGTTGATGCCAGCGTTCGGCCCGCTTGGGCTTCGTAACATGTTCGACCGGATGCTCGACGTGGCCGAACAGATGATGGTGCGCTGGGAGCGGTTCGGCGCGGGCGCAGAGATCGATGTCGCCGACAATATGACCCGGCTGACGCTCGATACGATCGCGCTTTGCGCTTTCGATTACCGCTTCAACAGTTTTTACCAGAACGAAATGCACCCATTCGTTGCAGCCATGACGGGCGCGCTGGAGGAAGGGGCCAACCGCTCGCGACTTCCTCAAGGCGCCTCGAAGCTGATGTTGCTGCGCAATCGCCGCTTCGACGCGGACACAAGAACTTTGCGAGAGGTGGCCGATCGCCTGATCGTAGAACGGCTGGGCGATCCGAGGCTTGGAGAGCGCGGCGACCTTCTGGATGTTATGCTGACGGCAAAGGACAAAGAAACTGGGGAAACTCTGAGCCGGGAAAATATCGGCTACCAGATGATCACCTTCCTCGTCGCCGGCCACGAAACGACAAGCGGCCTGCTGAGCTTCGTGACTTTTCTGCTGCTTAAAAATCCGGAGGTGTTGACCAGGCTTCGGGCCCATGTGGATGGCGTGTTGGGAGGCGACACCCCGACAGTTCAGCACCTCGAGCGACTGAAATATGTCGAACAGGTTCTGATGGAAACATTGCGGCTCTGGCCGACCGCCCCCGCCTTCGCGGTGCATCCCCTCCAGGACACGACGATCGCTGGCAAATATGCCGTCAAGACCGATGATGTTCTGCTGGTCCTGTCTCCCATCCTGCACCGCGACCGCAAGGTCTGGGACGAGCCGGAGGCGTTTCGCCCGGAGCGCTTTGCACCGGAGAATGCCGAACAGCTGCCACCGCATGCCTGGAAGCCGTTCGGGAACGGCCAGCGGGCCTGCATCGGCCGCGGGTTTGCCATGCAGGAGGCAACGTTGGTGCTGGCGATGATGCTGCAACGCTTCGATATCGAGCTTGTCGACAGGAACTATCAGCTTGTCGTCGGCGAATCCCTGACGCTGAAGCCGAAAGAACTTCGCATACGGGCGCGGCGCCGGGATGTTCCGGCAGGTACGCCAATAAGCCGAGCCCCCATAGCCTCGATCCGGCCACTCTCCAGGCCGCAGGCGAACTCGCCCATAGATCGTGGACCGCTGCTCGTCCTTTACGGCAGCAATACAGGAACCTCGGAGTCGTTTGCGCAGAAGCTTGGAAGCGAGGCACAGGCGCGCGGTTACAAATCGATCGTCGCAACTGCTGATGAGTATGCCTCCGGCGTTCCGGTTGGGGTGCCGTTTGTCGTGGTGACCGCTTCATACGAGGGCCAGCCTCCGGACAATGCAGGGCAATTCCTTGCCTGGGCGGAAGCCCTTCAGCCTGATATGCTCAAGGGTCGCCCGGTCGCTGTGTTCGGCTGCGGCAATCGTCAATGGGCGCGCACCTGGCAGGCAGTTCCGAAGCGTGTAGAAGCGGCTCTCCTGCAGGCGAGAGCGATATCCATTCTCCCACGAGGCGAAGCCGACGCCGGGGGTGATCTGTTTGGCGCATTTGATGAATGGCTGAGCGCATTCTGGCCGGCTATCGCCCGGGCTCTTGGACAGGAAGCTCCTGAAGAAACGACCTCTACTGCAGGTGTCGAAGTTGAAATCCGCAAAGGCGAGCGCGAACGGCTGTTGCGGCTGGAGGAACTGCAGCGGGGAACCGTCGTATCCAACACCGAACTCGTCGATATCACCAAACCCGGGACGCGCTCCAAACGGCATTTGGAAATCAGACTGCCGAAGGGAATGTCGTACCAGACCGGCGATTACCTGGCGGTGCTTGCCCGCAATCCCGCAGACGTCGTGGCACGGGTGCTTCGCAGGTTTGGCTTGAGTGAAGATACCGAGCTCGTCTTGCACGGGGCGCCCGGGGCGTTTTCTTCCCTTCCACTCGACAAGCCGACCAGCGCAGGGGAGCTGTTTGCAAACTATGTCGAGTTGCAGCAGCCGGTGACCGAAGCGCAGGTCCGCGCGGTGGTTGAGGCCATTTCGTGTCCACCAGAACGGCGGGAGGCGGAGCGGCTTGCCGATCCTGGCGTCTACAAGGCAGAGCTGCTTGCAAAGCGGGTCAGCCTGCTCGAGCTCACCGAGCGCTTCATGTCGGCCGACTTCCCGCTGGGCAAGTTCCTCGCCGCTCTGCCGCCGATGAAGGTCCGCCTTTACTCGATCGCCTCGTCACCGCTCGTAGCTCCCGACGTCTGCTCATTGACGCTTTCCGTTCTCGATGGGCCGGCGTTATCGGGCAGTGGTCAGTTCAAGGGCGTTACCTCGACCTTTCTGGCGGAGGCGCAGCCGGGCGATCCCGTCACGGTCGCGGTTCGCCCCAGCCAGCGCGGTTTCCGTCCGCCGGAAGATAACTCCGTTCCGATCGTGATGGTGTGTGCCGGAAGTGGCATCGCGCCATTTCGAGGCTTCCTGCAGGAACGGGCTGCCCGCAAGGCAGCAGGCGTGCAGACCGGTCCAGCTCTACTCTTCTTCGGCATCCGCGATCCGGACACGGATTATCTGCACGGACAGGAACTTGAGGCCTGGGAAGAGGACGGCGTCGTATCCGTCCGCCTCGCCTGCTCTGGCTCCTCCGAGGCCCGATATGTCCAGGATCGGATCTGGCAGGATCGCAAGCAGATCGAGGACCTCTTCCGCCAGGGCGCACATGTTTACGTCTGCGGCGACGGCGAGAAGATGGCGCCCGCGGTGCGGGATGCATTCCTCAACATTTATCGCGAGGCAACCGGCGCTTCGTCCGAAGAGGCACAGGCATGGTCCGACCGGATAGAGCGCGAGTCCGTGCGGTATGTCGCCGATGTGTTCAGCTGAAATGAGAGACTATCAAGTGCCTGAACAGATCGCTTTTCTAATTCTCTCACTGCGCCGGGTCGGTTGGGCTTTGCTCGCGCTTGTCTTCCTGGGCGGTTGTGCATCGCGGCCTGATCAACCAGCCATCGAGATTGGCGCGACCGGTCAACCGGGAGGCTCCACGGTGACCGTATTTGCAGCGACGACTCGGTCCGTGAAAGAACAGAAAGGCTCCGTTGTCTATACAGCGGATAAGGCATTTGCCCTAAGCTATGCCCGCTTCAGGATTGTGGTTCCCGCAGCGAACAAAGGCAAGGTCGGTTATAGCCTTTCTGGCTTTTCGGTTCTGGACCGCAAGATTTTGACGCGGACGGAGTTTCTTGACCAGGTGCAGACACAGGCCTCGACCCGGGGCTCCGTCGGCCTGCCGAGGATCGGCATCTACGTCCACGGTTTCAACAACAATTTTCCAGAGTCACTGTATCGTCTGGCCCAGATGAAGGAGGCGTCCGGCTCCGATGCCGTGCCGATCCTGTTCTCCTGGCCATCCGAAGGAACTGTTGACGGGTATGGCGCCGATCGGGACTCCGTCAACTATTCGCGCGACTACCTTGCCGATCTTTTGCTTGACGTCACGAAAGGGCGTAGGCGCGGTGAAGTGATCCTGCTCGGCCACAGCATGGGGGCGTTGCTGACGGTGGAGGCTGTTCGCCAACTCAAACTCTCCGGCCACGACGAAGCGCTTCCTCCTCTTCAGCTGGTTCTGGCAGCCCCCGATATCGATGAACAGGTCTTCCGGCAGCAGATGAAGGTCATCGGAAAGCTACCGATCGCTCCGGTGATCCTCGTGACGAAGGATGACCGCGCGCTTGATATATCGAGACTTCTGGCAACGGACAGGCGGCGGATCGGCTCGCTTTCCGTCGATAGTCCGGTGGTGCGCCAAGAAGCACTCAAGGAGGGGGTGCAGATTATCGACATCTCCGAACTGACATCGATCGATACTCTCAATCACGATCGGTACCAAGGTCTTGCACCTCTCTTCCGGGAGTTGATGTTGAGGCGGATCGGTGAGGGTAAACTGAACCAGCCGGGTTCGTTCGAACTGGCGCATGGCGCCGCCATCATTCCAGCAGCATCGGAATAGCGTCATTGTAGCACCTTCGGATCGTTTGATCGCCTCAAAAGTCAAAGCACTCGTCATCGAATGCCGTTCGGACTACGCACTCGACTACGAGCTGATGCTGAACGGCTTTGGGTACGATGTGCTGTTCGCACCGACAGCTCCAGCTGCCGGTCGTGCTCTGCTTGAGCATCCGGAAATTGCCCTAGCGTTCATTGATGCAGACAGTGTAGACGTGGAGCCATGCATTGACGTGACGGTTAGCGTCAAAGCGATCCCGCTTCTCGTGTTTGCCTCTCCCGGGGTATCGGTCTCGAAACCGCTGTTTTGCGATCTTCACCTTTGTCGCAAGCCAGTCGTCTCGCGTGACGTCGAGCGGATCATCGCCAATATTTTTTGAGCGGTTCGCCGGCAGGAGCGCTACGATGAAAGTCATTATCTTGGGTGCAGCAGGGAACCTTGGTCGGCGGCTGGTCTCCCGGGGGCTTGCCAATGGTCATGACGTGACGGCGTTCGTTCGAGATCGTACTCGGTTTGAGCAGGCTTGGGGACTACCTGAGCCATGGCCGTTCAAGGTTGTCGTCGGGGACGCGACCGACTCGACTGGGCTTCATCAGGCGATCCTCGGGCATGATGCGCTGGTAAATGCCGCCGGGAACGTGACAGAAGGCGAAAGCTTCGCGTCTCTGGTGAGCGCTGTCGTTAACGTGGGGGAGCAAGCTTTGCCCGCGCCGCATCGAATGTGGTTCTTGGCAGGTGCAGCCCTTCTGAACGTACCCCATACCGAAAGGGTCGGCGTCGCATTACCCGGCGTCCCCCCGATTTATCGGTGGCATGAGGTCAACTGGCGCCGCCTTGAACGCTCGCGAGCCGATTGGTCGCTCATGTGTCCAGGTCCTATGATCGCCTCATTCCCGGGACTACCGCGCCCAGACTTGCGTGTTTCGCTTGACGAACTGCCTTACCCCGTCGGTCGTTGGACCCGGTGGGTGCCAGGTCTGGTCCTGGCTCTAATGATGAAGGCGAGGTTGCCGGAACTCATCGTAAGTTACGAAGACGTGGCCGAATTATTGATGTCGAATTTGCAGTCTGGGGGGGTCACCAGCCGTCGCCGGGTTGGTGTCGCGCTGCCGGAGGGCGAAAGAGGCTTCAAGCACGGTTGGGTTCCCGGGCAGCGAGGAACGGCATGAATGACAGCCGGTTGTCCTGGATGACGGACTCGGCCTGATCCTCGGAGACGAATATACATTGCCTGCGGCACCAAGTTCTTGAACATCAAACACGACGGGGAGACAGGTCGGCCGCCCTTCGGCTCCTCAGACCGCTTCAGCGTCTTCGCCAATGGCTTCTCAAACACAAGCCAGGGGATGATCGCGTTGAGTTTCTCAAGCGGATCACGCATCCTTGCGCGCTTTGAGACCCCCTCGTCTCCGTGTCGAGAACGAGACTTTTGAGGGGGATACTCCGGGCGCGGGTTTGGCGCAACCGCGCGCGGCACCAGTTTCGTAAGGATGCGGTAGCGGCCCGTCTGCGAGAGATGCCGGGCCATGTCCTCTTCACTCATCGGGATGGCATGTTTGTCGGGTTTGGCGGATTTGGATGCGACACGGGTGAAAATCGGATCGTCCGCAGCCTGCTCCGAAAACGTGTCAAACTGTTCTGCTGTTCCTTGTCATAGCCCCGCCGCCAATTTTCTTACTTCAAAACACGGCGCGATCGGCAGATCAACCTTGTTGCCGGGGGGACGCTTTCAGCCAATCTGGTGAGCAAGGTTCACAACCGCGCAGTTTCGCGGAGCGACAGATCTTGGGTCGTTGCGCAGACGTCCAAAACAAAGGGCATACCAGATGCAGCAGAAACTGCGAAATCCGTTCGCCTCCCGCAAGACCGGTTAAAAGGGTTGCCGTAGGAGGTTTAGCATAGCGACGGCGACGCCGGAAACCGGGACCGACGGCCCCCGGCGCACAGGTCTGCTCTAAATGGATGTCCACCACATTGATGTTCGCGATTACTCCATTTCGCCTTGAAGGGATGTGAACCGACGTACGAGAACAAACAACTTAGTTAAGGAAGCGATTTGATTTTGAGAGCTGCAGATTGGCTTGGGCTATTCAGCTAGGCAATTGCATTGGTCGACATTCGGCACACGCAGATTTCGATACCAGTTATGTTGGACTGGCGGACCGAAAAGGCGACTAACCCAAATTGGTCCAGCAATTCAAAACTCGCCATTGAAGAGCGCGGTTAAGGTGTGATCACTTCTTTCAGCGCTGTGAGAAACATATCGTTCTCAACATCTGTGCCGATCGATACCCTAAGCCAGTTGTCAAAACCGGCTTCTTTCCAGGGCTTGACGACGACCCCGTTCATCAAAAGAGCCTGTGCCACCTCGTAACCCGGCTTCGGCGTTCTTACGAAGATGAAATTTGCCGACGACGGCGCGGCAAACAGCCCAAGATCGGTGACTTGCAGCGCGACGCGCTGACGTTCCGCCGTTATTTTTGCAACAGAGGCTTCCATCCATTCCTGATCGCCGAGCGCGATCGTCGCTGCCATTTGCGCAGCGGAGTTGACGTCGAAAGGCGGCTTGGCGCGCTTCAGCATATCGGCAATCCCGGCGTTTGAGCACAGGCCGTAACCGACCCGCAGGCCTGCCAGACCATAGGCTTTTGAAAACGTCCGCAGAACGACGCAGTTGAGACCGCTGCGACCCAAGAACCGCGTCCCGTCGACTTCATTCTGGAACTCGAAGTAGGCCTCGTCGATGACGAAGAGGGTCTCCGGACTTGTGGCTGCCGCAAGACGCTCAAGCTGAAGCATGCCCAGCGTACAAC
Organism: Agrobacterium vitis; assembly: GCF_014926405.1. NCBI lineage: Bacteria > Pseudomonadati > Pseudomonadota > Alphaproteobacteria > Hyphomicrobiales > Rhizobiaceae > Gillisella > Gillisella vitis. Next base: position 8,486 of record NZ_JACXXJ020000006.1, on the reverse strand, counting down.
CGACAGGGTTGGAGGGTGTCGGCAGGAAGAAGACGGCAGGCTTCGCGGCGAGCGCCACCTCAAGCGCGGCAATATCGAACTCCATATCTTGCGTCATCGGGATCTTCGTGACCGTTGCACCGGCCGCGATCGGATCGATCTCATGCAGGCCGAAACTCGGCGTGACGGTCAGCGCTCTACTTCCAGTGACCAAATAAGCGCGGGAAATGGCTGCCACGATTTCCTCGGATCCGTTGCCCACCACGATATTCTCGAGGGCAACATTGGTTCTGGCTGAAATCGCCTCCCGCAATGCCGTGCAACCAGGGTCCGGATAACGCGACGGATCAAACAGATCCGACGCGAACATCGCTCGGACTTTAGGCGAGCAGCCATATGGATTCTCATTGCTGGCGAGCGCAGCAATCTGCGATCTACCACTGACCTTCCGTGCAAACTCGATATTCATGCCGGCATTGTAGAGCGGAAGGTCGGCAATTGCCGGATTTGGGACGAGCTTCACGTCGGACTCCAACTGTTTGATGCCTACTCTGAGTGGCGGGGTTTCACCTGACGGCGTTTCGCGACAAAGCGTCGGTTCGTTCCCTGTCACTCCACCTGTGTGATCGGCGCAGCGAACGTGCTGGAGCGGGCGACTTCGGACGTGTGCTCGCCGATATGCGGCGCTCGCGGCCGCGTTCCGCCGAGACGCTTTCCGCCGAGCGTCAGCGGCAGCGCTGGAAGCTTGGAGGCCATTCCGTTGCTCAGCACCACGTCGATCATGCCATGGTTCGCGTTGAGATGCGGATCGTCCAGCAACTCGATGGGTGTGCAGACCGGAGCAAACGGCAGGCCAAGCTGCTCGACAGTGGCTTTCACCTCGGGTGCGTCGAGCGACAGGAACAGACTGCGGATTTCGGGAATAAGCCAAGAGCGAGCCTGCTGGCGCAAAGCATTGCTTGCTAGTCGGGGATCGGCCAGCCAGCCGGACCTTTCGAAGGCCACGCAGAAGTCATGCCACTGCTGGTCACCGACAATACCGACGAACAGTTTGTTGCCATCGGCGAGATCGAAAAGATCGTAGGCCGGCCAAGGACGTTCGGTGACCGAGAAGGGTGTCGAGGCCTGGCCCGTTATGACCTCCGCCAGCATGGCGGGAGCCATCAGGAAGGCAGCGTTCTCGTAGAGTGAAGCTTGCACTTCCTGGCCGAGACCGGTGGTTTGTCTTTCGCGCAATGCCGCCTGGATACCGATCACGCCGAACATGGCGCCCATGATATCGTTGACGGACGCACCGGTTCGTAACGGCCGATCTGGCAATCCCGTCATGAATGCGAGACCGCTCATCATCTGGACGACCTCGTCCAGCGCGGTACGATGTTGATAGGGGCCCGCGAGAAACCCCTTGAGCGAACAATATATTAGCTCTGGATGTTGGCTCTTCAGGCTCTCATAGTCCAGCCCTGTTGCTTTCATCATGCCAGGCCGAAAATTCTCGATCAGAATATCCGTTTCGGCAATCAGGTCATCGAGAACGGCACGGTCCTCATTGAGCGTCAGATCGAGCGCCACACTTTTCTTGTTGCGACCGAACGTGTCGAAAAAACCGGCGGCAAGACCCGTCAGATTGCGGGTGCGATCACCTTTGATCGGTTCGATCTTGATCACGTCAGCGCCGAGATCGGCGAGGATCAGACCACAGCATGGCCCCATGATCATCTGGGAAAATTCCAGAACTTTGATGCCGCTTAAGGGAAGGGTCTTGGTCATGTGCGCATTCCGTATGCTTTGGGAATCCCCGACGTGAAAATATGGCTCGGCATGGGATCGTTCGGAAGAAACGTGTGAAGGGCATGGGTGGCGATCAGAAGCGTTTCGAGGTCGATCCCCGTGCGCTGACCTGACGTCTCCATCATGTAGACAAGGTCTTCGGTCGAAATGTTGCCGGATGCACCCGGCGCGAACGGGCAGCCGCCAAGACCGCCGAGCGCCGCATCGAAACGGGTGATCCCGACCTCCAAAGCGGCGTAGGCGCAGGCCATGCCGGTTCCGGTCGTGTCGTGCAGGTGAATGCGCAACGGAATGTCCGCACCTGCCGCAGATCGGACGCCCGCGACGATGTCTTTCACCTGCCGAGGGCTGGCATACCCAACTGTGTCAGAAATGCAGATCTCGTCGGCACCGATGTCGCGCGCCTGCTCGGCAAGCCTGAAGACGCTTTCAGGATCGACAGCCCCCTCAATCGAGCAGCCAAATGCCGAGGCAATCGCCAGGACGAGCTGGGCCGGGCGCTCGGCGGAGGCCATGGAGATCTTGACCGCCTTCGCCGCCTCCATCTGCTCGGTCGGCGTGTTGCGGACATTGGCGAGGTTGTGGCTGACGCTTGCCGACACCACGAAGCTCACGGAGTCAACGCCTGCGGCAACCGCTCGCTCGGCCCCTTTGGGATTGGGCGCAAACGCAGAGAGGAAAACATCTGGTTTGCTGCGGCCATGGGCGACCAACTCGACAGCATCTGCATATTGTGGAAATCGCGCCGGCGGCACGAAGCTTGTGACGTCGAATGACCTGACGCCGGCTGCGTAAAGCATGTCGAAAATCTGCATCTTCGTCTCCGGCATCAACACCGTGTCGACGAGCTGCAGCCCGTCGCGCAGCACGACGTCCGATATGGAAATATCGCGGGTTGGCATGGCCGCCCCTCCTAAAATTGATTGCGTTCGTGATAGGTCTGGAGAAACTGCTTGAGGCGCGGCTCCTCTGGAGAATAGAGAACATCCCGTGGAGGGCCGCAGCGAACGATCCGGCCTCCGTCAAGAAAGGCAACTTTGTCGGCGACCTGCGCTGCAAAGCCGATCTCATGCGTGACAACGATCATCGTCATCCCCTCTTTCGCCAGATCGCGCATGACTTGAAGCACCTCGCCGACAAGTTCTGGATCCAATGCAGAGGTCGGCTCGTCAAACAGCATCAGATGAGGGTCCATGGCAAGCGACCGCGCGATTGCTACGCGCTGCTGCTGTCCGCCCGAAAGGGCCGCGGGATAACCGTCAGCCTTGGCCGCCAGTCCCACCTTCTCCAAAGTCTCCATCGCCTTGCGATGAGCATCGGCCTTGGACATTCCCTTTACCTGCCGCAACGGATCGGCGACATTGTCGAGGGCGGTCATGTGAGGCCACAGATTGAAGTGCTGAAAGACCATGCCGATGCTGCGTCGCATGGCGCGCAACTGCCCCCCGCGCATCAGTTTGCGCGCGCCCGAGGACATGTCGTAGCCCATCAGCTTGCCCTCCACCAGAATTTCGCCTTCGTCATAGGACTCAAGGAAATTGACACAGCGCAGGAGCGTACTCTTGCCAGACCCGCTCGGCCCAATGAGGCAAAGGACCTCGGATTTCTCGGCGACGAGATTGACGTCGTGCAACACCTTCAACGGACCGAATGACTTCGAAACGCTGGCGATACGGACCATTTCTTCCGCCATTATTCGCTCCTGACAGTGTGCCGCATGACGCGGCGTTCGATATAGTGGCCGGCCCTGGCGATGGAACTGACGACGATCCAGTAACCGAGGGCCAGCGCGAACAGGGATTCGAAAGCTGCAAATGTTTCGATGGACATTTTCTGAACCTCGTAAGTCAGCTCGGGGACCGAGATAATGGAAAGGACAGAGGTCTCCTTGCTGACGACGATCAATGCGTTCACAAGTGACGGCGTGATTGCGACCAAAGCTTCGGGTGCCTGAATCCGACGGAAGATTGCAAGGCGTGGAAGTCCCAAGCTGATGCCGGCTTCGACATGACCGCGGGGAACGGCGTTGAAGCCGACCCGGTAGATTTCTGCCATATAGGCGCTGCCGTGAAGCGAAAGCGCGAGAATGCCGGCCGGCAGGGGCTCTAGAACCAGACCAAAGGAAGGGCCTGCTCCATAGATGAAGAAGGCGACCAGAAGCGGCGGCGTCCCGCGAATGATCTCAGTGTAAAACAGGGCCGCGGCGGACAGAATGCGGCTCGGCGAGATACGGCACAGCACCACGACAAAACCGATCGCCATGGCGCCCGCGCTGCCGGCGACCCAGCACAGCAGGGTCGTGCCCAATCCACTCAGCAGTGCCGGACCATAGGGGACGATTGCAGAGAGATCGAAGTTCATCGGCCTGCTCGCCTCATTCTGTGCTCGAAAATCCGACCGGCAAGAAGCAGGATCTGCGTGATGACGATATAGATGGCGCAGGTGGCGGTGTAGATCTCGATTGGACGAAATGTTGTCGACACGATATTCTGGCTCGTGCGCGCCAGTTCCGCGATACCGACGACCGAGATCAGCGAAGAGGATTTCATCATCAGCGTCAGTTCGTTCATGAGCGCCGGCAATGCCAGGCGAAACACCTGAGGAAGCAGGATGGTGCGCCATATGCTGACAGGGTCGTAGCCAAGCGTTCGGGCAGCTTCTATCTGGCCTTGCGAAATGCTGCCATGGACGCCGCGCAGGATCTCAGCCACATAGGCGCCACTGATCAAGCCAAGCGCGAGGACAGACGCCATCGTCGCCGACATGTCGATTCCGGCAAGCGGCAGGAAATTATAAAAGAGCAGCAACTGGACCAGAAGCGGCACCGAGCGGAAGTAGCTGACATAGGTGCGGGCAAAGAACTCCGCGACAGCAATTCCGGAACGGCGCAGAATGAGAACCAACGTTCCGATCGGAATGCCGACGATCGTTCCAAGCACCGATATGTAGATTGTGACCAAGGCGCCCTCCAGAAGGAAGGGAAGCGTATGTAATATCGTTTGCATGGGTTCTCGCCAGCATTCTTTGCTCAGTTAGATCTGCGGTTCGGGCATGACTGCCGGCAGATCATAGGCTTCGCCGAACCATTTTTTCTGGATGGCGGCCATGCGTCCGTCTGCAATGACCTTGGCGAGGGCCACGTTGATGGCGGCAATCAGGCTCTTGCTGTCTTCGTCATTGCGGGCGATCCAGCCGTAATAGGTCGGGATGCCGAATGTCGGCTTAACGACTTCGAACGTATCGGGACGCTGCTGCGCGGCATAGGAGACGTTTGCCAAAGAGCTGGCGGCAGCCGTGACGCGGCCGATTGCGAGATCGGCATAGAGCTGGTTGTTGTCCGAATACTCGCGAATGGTAACGGGGGTGGTTTCGTTGAACCGTTGTACCTGGCGCAGGATGGCGCTGGACTTCACCACCCCGACGGTCTGCCCTTTGAGGTCTTCAGGCTTGGTAACCGCTGCATCGCCCTTACGCTTCATGAATGCGCTGCCGGAGAAGGCGAAAGGATTGGTAAAGGCGTAACGGGTGACGCGTTCTTTCGTGGCATTGATGGGCGCGCCGACGAAATCGAATTTCCCCGATTCCAAGCCAGGCAGGACGCTTGTCCACGGCAGGTCGACGTAGTCCATCGCAAGACCAAGTTCCTTGCCGATCTCGTCGAAGAGATCCCTGTTGACGCCGACATATTTGCCATCGACCTTCATGTCGAAGGGCGCGAACTGCATCTCGGTTACGACCACCAGCTTGCCCGCAGATTTCGCTTTCTGGAGTGCATCGGCAGCGGCAATGTTTGGCGCCAGAACGCTCACAGCAAGGACGATGCTCGCAAGGTGTGCACCCGCGGATCTCTTGAAAGCAGTCCGGATAGTTGAGACGAAACTTCCCATTGTAACCTCATCTTTTTTGCCCGGACCGACGGCCCGCAGCGTTCCCCTTTTGATTGGCGTTCATAGCCAATATCGAACAATTTATCATTTAATGCCTATTGAAGAAGCATGCTTTTAATATAGACTGCTTTAGCTAAATTAAACTTGGGTGCCCCGGACTTGTCCCTAAAAAACCTTCCGCCGATGAAATCCCTGATGGCGTTTGAAGAGTTCGGCCGCCTCGGAACAATGACGGCTGCCGCGGAAGCCCTTGGCATCACGGTTGGAGCTGTCAGCCAGCATATAAAGAGCCTCGAGAGGTCTGTCGGTATCAGTCTGGTGACGAGAGCGGGTAATAGCGTCAAGCTGACCAGTGCGGGGCAATCCTATCGAAACTTCCTGGCTCGGGGCTTTCAGGAATTTCAGGATGCCCAAGATGCCGTGAGAAAAATCCGTTCCACCAGCTCGATCACCGTGAGCAGCTTGCGCTCCCTTGCGGCAAAGTGGCTGGCCCCAAGGATGGTGGAATGGCAGAAGATCAGCAATGGCGCAAAAGCGCGTCTGCAAGGCGACTTGACTGAACCAAACCTGGAGAATGGTGATGCCGATTTCCGCATTACCTATGGCCGGCATATAGAACCGCATCGACAATATGCGCGCCTGTTCACAGATATTGTCCTGCCCGTCTACGCGCCCGGCTTCAAAGGCCGTGAGCTGGTCACGCGGCCGGAGCATCTCTTGCAATTGCCGCTCATCGAGATTGAATGGGCAGACAGCGAAGGACAGTCCCCGGGGTGGTCACAATGGGCAGCGGCGCACTGTAAAAGCTCCCCATTCATAGAGCCTACGCTGGTCTTCTCATTCACCAACGCGGCTCTCGATGCAGCGCTTTACGGTGAAGGGGTCGTGCTCGCGCAGTTGTCCATGGTGTGGGACGATATTGTGGCCGGCCGCCTGATCGTGCCATTCGACCTCCGGCTCCCCATGCCACAGCCCTACTATGTCGCATGGTCCTCAGCCGCCTTCGACAAGCCCGCCGGCCGGGAGTTTCATCGATGGATATTGAGCAAGGGGCGGCAGCAGGGAGACCTCGCTCATCGATCCGTCCACGTGCACGAAGACAGGACGGCCCCATGAGGGACAGCCGTCAGGTTCTCAAATGACGATAGGCACCACGCCAGTAAAGCAGCGGCTCGTTTGCATCGAACGTTGCAATTGACCTGACCAGTCCAATGACGATGGCATGAGAGCGGTGAATGATCGCCTCTTCCAGTTCACAGTCGAAGCTCGCCAAGGCTCCCTCCAAAGCCAGTCCTCCGGTCTCCATCTGCCACCATTGGTAACCTTCGTAGCGCGTCAGCACCCTGAACGCCTCCGAATCCTGAGAAGGAATGAGCCACCGCTTGATGGTCAACGGATAGCACGTTGATACAAAAGTGTCGGCCACGTTCAAGTGCTGGCCAGGACGAAGACCCACGGTTCAGTGCGGTCATGATGGTTGGTCCGTCTGCGGAAAGCGCAGTGACGGAGGTTGCCGTGAAACCGGTACGCAAATCTCCTTCGCCGGTGGTGACCACGCAGACAGCACCCGCCAGATGTCGCATGGCGGATTTGAACTGCTCGGCGCTGGATTTCACAAGAGAGCTGCCGTCCATCTCAAGCCCGCCCTGCCGCTGCGATCCTTGCAGCAGCGTATAACGGTTCGGCGGCATCGAGAGGCCGAGATTGTCACGCAGGGTCGAACCCTCGTACTCCTCGCGGAACAAGCCACGACGACGCAGCTCCGGCAGCACCAGCCTGACGAAGTCGTCAAGGCTTGAGGGCAGCGTCGGGAACATCAGGATGAAACCGTCTGCAGCACGCGTCTCGAACCATTCCTCCATATAGTCGGCGATCTGGGTGGGCGTGCCGGTGATGCCGTTCCCTGTATGTCGCTCGGCATAGTGGCGGATCAACTGTCCAACCGTTTGACCCTGCTTCACAAACTCCACCAATTGATCGAACATCTTTCGGGATCCCTTTGGCTCCGCCGGCAGGCGATCCACTGGGAAAGGTTCGTCGAAGGGAAACACCGCGAAGATCCGCTTCCAGGAATTCTGAAAGCATCAGGCGTCCGACATCGGGATGCAGATTGTCGATCAGGAAATCGACCTTGGCCTTGGCTTCGGCTTCTGTTTCGCCAACGTTGATGACGATGCCCGGCATGATCTTCATGTCGTCGGGGTCGCGCCCGAAAGCAGGCATTCTTCCCTTCACGTTTTGATAGAACGCCCGATTGCTCTCGAGATTGGAGGCAAGGCTGAACACGATTTCAGAGGTGCGGGCAGCAAGCGCCATCCCGGCTTCCGATCCACCCGCCTGGGCAATCACAGGTCGACCTTGCGCTGACGGAGAAATGTTCAGCGGACCGCGGACCTGGAAGTGTTTGCCGATGTGATCAAGCGTATGGAGCTTCTCCTTGTCGTAATAGACACCCTGCTCGCGGTCGAGCAGAAGTGCATCCCGTTCGAAACTGTCCCAAAGCCCGAACACGACATCGATAAATTCCTGGGCTCGATCGTAGCGGACGGCATGCGGATCGAGGCCTTGGCGGTTGAAGTTGTATCCGGTCTCGTCGTGGTCGGACGTGACGACGTTCCAGCAGGCGCGGCCCTTGGCTCAGCTGATCGATCGATGCGAAGATGCGAGCGACATTGAAAGGCTCGTAATAGCTGGTCGATACCGTCGACACCAAACCCAGCTTTTCGGTCATGACCGACAGAGCCGAGATCAGGGACAGAGGCTCGAAACGGTTGGCCTTCGTGGGGCTGCGCGATAACGCGTCGGGGTCGCCGACGCCGGCAGCCGCGG
>NZ_JACXXJ020000005.1:3675000-3787628 GCF_014926405.1 Agrobacterium vitis | reverse complement strand
GATGGCGATGTCATTTTTTCAATAAACGACTGATAAATAAATGAAATATTGATTACGAAATTCGGTTTTCCCGTTTGGCGGGTCGTTCAAGCTGCGAAATTCGGACAGTCACCACGTAAAACGCTGCCTGTAGATGTCTTTTCATGGACAGGGGAACACCTGCTCCCTAAAGTGGCGTTGTATCGGTTCTGCAAGTGTCAAAAACCCGCGCGGATGAAAAGGGAATACGGTGAGGACGACCCAAGTAAGGGCCGAAACCGTGGCTGCCCCCGCAACTGTGAACGGCGAGCGATGTCCATCATGCCATTGGCCTCAAGGCCGATAAGGCGGACAAAGCCCAGACCCGTGAGCCAGGAGACCTGCCGATACGCATGCCGCGAAAGCGGTTCTCACCATCACCGCGCGGAGGGCGCGGAAGAAAGGACTTTGTCACATGCATATAGAAGTCGGCATTATCGATCCGGCCAGGGTGGCGCTTGCCAATGCCGCAGCGCTGTCGCTGGTTGCCTCTCAACTCCCTGCACTTTGGCGTCATCCCCTGATGCTCCCGAAGACGGCGCTTGCCGCCATTGCTTTCTCAATCATGATGCAGGTCTGGCATCTGCCAGTCGGGCCATCGGAATTGCACCTGATCGGTGCGACCACCATTTATCTTCTCTTCGGCTTTACGCCCGCCATGCTGGGCTTTGCGCTTGGCCTCGTCTTACAGGCATTTCTATTCGAGCCGGGGGATATTCCTCATCTCGGCGTCAATGCCCTGTCGCTGATGCTGCCGATGATGGTGGTGCATTATACCCTTGGGAAGCGTCTTTTTTCCGGCGAAATCGGCAAGCGCTTCAATCTCGCCAGAGTATTGGGGCTGGATGCCACCTATTATGCCGGGGTGTCGGCCATGGTCGGTTTCTGGCTGGCTATTTCTAACGACGGGCTTGCCTTTGCCAATTGGGGACGCTGGGTCATTGCTTATGCACCGGTATTTGCCATTGAGGCATGCATCACGTTTATCATCGTCCTCGCCGTACGGCGGATACGGCACCTTCGCGTGACCAGCCAGATCACCGAGATCGACCGTTTGACCTTTGCCTGAGATCAGCGCAGTTTAAGAGAATGGGAAGCGCGCGTGCGATGGCCGCGCGCTTTTTTCTTTGAAAATCCCACCGCGATGGGTTAGGCGCGCTAGGACTGCATCATGTAGAGAGCAGCCGGTTGGAATGTTTATGACGTGTTTGAGCAATAAAATTGACTTACGCGCTTGAACCAGATCACCAACGCGAGATGGCAGCGACATAAAGGGGCCAAGCGATGCGCATTTTGAAAGAAGCTTTTTTTCCCGAGCTTCCCAACTATTATCGCGGCAAGGTCAGAGAAAATTACGATCTGCCCGATGGCAGCCGTATCATTATATCGACAGATCGTTTGAGCGCTTTCGACCGTATCCTGGCTTGCATCCCTTATAAAGGTCAGGTCCTGACGCAGACGGCGCGCTACTGGTTTGAACAGACCGCCGATATTTGCCCCAACCATGTCATTGCCTATCCCGACCCTGCCATTGTCATCGGCAAGCGCCTGACGATCCTCCCCGTGGAAGTGGTGGTGCGCGGCTATCTGGCCGGCACGACCGGAACGTCGATCCTGACGCTTTATAAGAAGGGGCAGCGAACGATGTATGGCATGACATTGCCAGACGGCATGCGTGACAATCAGAAACTGCCGCAGGCGATCATTACACCGACCAGCAAGGAATTCGACGGTGGTCACGATGCACCGCTCACACCCGCAGAAATTATCGATAACGGCCTGTTGACGCCTGATCAATGGCAGCAGCTTTCCCAATACGCGCTGGCTCTTTTCGCTCGCGGCCAACAGAAGGCGGCCGAGCGCGGCCTTATTCTCGTCGATACCAAATATGAATTCGGCACAGACGAGGCCGGGAACATCCTTCTGGCTGATGAAATTCACACGCCAGACAGTAGCCGTTACTGGATTGCTGAGACTTATGAACAGGCCTTCGCCCAGGGAACCCGGCCGGCAAGCTTCGACAAGGACTTCGTACGGTCATGGGTGGCGGAACGATGCGATCCGTATAAGGACGACATTCCAGAAATTCCACAGGACTTGGTCGAGGCAACCTCCAAAGTGTATATCCAGGCCTATGAGGCCATTACAGGATTGACGTTCCAGGCTGATGATTCCGGTGAAACGCCCTTTGATCGCGTGAAAGCAAATCTCTTCTCCTATCTCGACCGGCGCTAACGATCATGACAGCGCCAAAAACCACAGGCAAGCCCACCGGACGAAGCGCTGGCAAGCGGGAACCATGCCGCCCGCGCAGGTCACGTCGTCCGGCGGCCGAAACGCGCCAGGAAATCCTGCGGGCGGCGGAGGAACTGTTTCGCCAGCGCGGGTACCAACAGGTGGCGATGGCGGATATCGCAGCAGAGCTGGAAATGTCTCCGGCCAATGTATTCAAGCATTTTCATTCCAAAACCGCGCTGGTCGATGCGATCGCGACAGCCCATCTCGAAAAACTAATGGCCGGGCTCGCTGACCTGGAAATGCTTTCTTCACCACAGATGAAGTTGCTGCAGATCGCCGAGCGGCTGCTGACTAAACTGCTGCAGGACGTTTGCGACAATCCGCACTTGTTCAAAATGATCGTGCTGACCACCGATCTGGAACTCACCGCCGCCGACCTCTACAGGGAAAAGATTTGCGCAATTTTCGAAAAAATCGTCCTTGAAGGCGTGGCGACGGGCGACTTTTTCGTAACCGATCCGCATCATACTGCATCCGTCATTGCCACCGCTTTGGAAGGGGTTATCCATCCACTTTCAATCACGCGGGAAAAGCCCGAGATTCTCCATATTCGCTGCCGGGATCTGATTGGCCTGGTGACTACCGCACTGCAAAATCCACTTGCAAAGTGACGGTTGTTAATTTACGTCACAAGATAAGCCGTTTGTAGGCGAGCCGTGTCCTTGATGCCATAGCGCAAAAAACATCGGTCGATAGAGCGGTTACGGAATGTTATTGTCTTGTGATCATTTTCTTTTACTGAAACTGTCAGAACAAGACTATCTCGGAAATTAGGATCTGCGCATGGCCAGACATCTCACCCTGTCATCCATTATTCTCGTGGCGGCGATTGCGCTGAGCGGATGCAGCGATGACGGGAAAAAGCAAGCCGGCGGCCCGGGAGGACCAGGGGGTCCCGGAGGCGAAAGACCACCAAGCCCAGTCAGCGTTCTCGCGATTAAAAAATCCACCGCACCGCTGACGACCATATTGTCGGGCCGTGCAGAAGCTTTCCAATCCGCTGACATTCGTCCACGGGTCGGCGGCGTGATCAAGGAAATCGCCTTCAAGGAAGGCAGCTTCGTCAAGGCTGGCGATCTGCTCTACAAGATCGACGAGGATACCTATAGGGCTTCATTGGATGAAGCCAAGGCGACCTTGGAAAAGTCTGAGGCGAGCGTACCAGCTGCCCAGGCAAATCTTCAGCGCTATGAGCGTCTGGCCAATACCGGTGCATCGCAAAAAGAATATGAAGATGCCCAAACGACGCTGCTCCAGGCAAAGGCATCCGTGTCTGAATCGCGCGCTTCTCTTCAAACCGCGCAGATCAATCTGGATCTGACATCCGTAAAGGCGCCTTTCGATGGTGTCACGTCGGCAACCAATTATTCGATCGGCAACGTGGTCACGGCCAGCCAGACAGAATCGTTGATGACTCTGCGGCAGATCAATCCGATCTATATCTCCTTGAACGAATCCAGCGTTAATCTTCTGCGCCTGCGCGCCGCCATCGCCGCCAGCAATCTCAAGCGCAACGGCAACAAGGCGGATGCCGAGACGACCGATATCCGGCTGACGATGGAGGACGGCACTGACTATCCGCATGTCGGCAAGATCGACATGTCCGAAATGGCGGTCAGCACCTCAACCGGAACAGTGACCATTCGTGCATTGTTCGATAATCCTGACAATCTCATCCTGCCCGGCATGTATGTCCGCGCTACGATCACCGTTGGCGAAGAAGACGGTTATCTCATTCCTCAACGCGCCGCCAGCCGCAATGCCAATGGCGACCTGACCGCCAAATTCGTAAACGCAGACAACAAAGTTGAGACCCGGACATTCCGCAGCAGCAAGCTGTCTGGCAACAACTGGCTGGTCAATGACGGCATCAAGGAAGGCGACCAATTGATCCTCGATGGCTTCCAGTCGATCACCGACAACGCCACGGTCAAGCCGGTCCCATCGGAAATCGACTCTAAGGGCTTTGTTATTGCGCCAGCAGCAGGCAAAACTGCAACGGAAGCACCGAAATCATGATGTCAAAGGACATCTCCTGCAACATCGTGATCAGGAATTAACTCATGTCAAAATTCTTCATACGGCGACCGATTTTCGCCTGGGTGATCGCGATCGTGATCATGCTTGGCGGCGGGCTGGCTATCACCAGCCTGTCGATTTCGCAGTACCCGGAAATCGCACCACCATCCGTAAAAATCAGCGCCACTTATACAGGTGCCAGCGCCGATACCGTCAAGAAGACCGTTACTCAGATCATTGAAGACGGAATGACAGGGCTGGATGGCCTGACATATATGACCTCTTCATCGACGTCTGGATCGTCATCCATCACGTTGACATTCGACAACAGCATCGATCCGGACATGGCTCAGGTCCAGGTCCAGAACAAGCTGCAACTGGTGGAATCGCAATTACCGTCCGTGGTGCAGAATCTCGGCATCGAAGTGACGAAATCGACTTCCAGTATTCTGTTGGTCGGTGCCCTCGTCTCCACGGATGGCAAGCGCACATCGGCGGACCTCGGCGATATCTTTTCCGCCCAGATTGAAGACCAGGTGAAACGCCTGGAAGGCGTCGGCAATATCAATGCATTCGGCTCCGCCTTTGCCATGCGCGTCTGGCTTGATCCGTTCAAATTGCGCAAGTTTCAGCTGACACCTGCGGATGTCACCTCAGCCATTGAAGCACAGAATACCCAGATTTCGGTTGGCTCGGTCGGCGGTCTTCCTGCCGTGGAAGGACAGCAAATCAACGTCACGATGACAGCTCAGAGCCAGCTGACCACTGTGTCGGACTTTGAGCGGATCATCCTGAAGGTCGATACCAGCGGTGCCAATGTCCGCTTGAGCGATGTGGCCCGGGTTGAAATCGGCCAGGAAAGCTACACCTCCACCTCGCGGTCGAACCGTCAGGCGGCATCCGGCTTCGCGGTTAATCTTGCAACGGGAGCGAATGCTCTCGATACGGCGTCGCGTGTGAAGGCCAAGCTGGCGCAGATCGCTCCGGCATTGCCTCAGAATGTCAGCATCATCTATCCTTACGACACAACGCCTTTCGTATCACTTTCGATCGAAAAGGTCGTTCATACGCTGATTGAAGCCATCGTCCTCGTCTTCTTTGTCTTGTTGATCTTCCTACAGAACCTGCGGGCGACATTCATTCCGATGATCGCCGTGCCTGTCGTTTTGCTTGGTACGTTTGGCATTCTGGCGCTGACGGGATATTCGATCAACACACTGACCATGTTCGCCATGGTGCTTGCCATCGGCCTTCTCGTCGATGATGCCATCGTCGTGGTGGAAAATGTCGAACGCATCATGACCGAAGAGGGCCTGCCCCCCTGGAGGCGACCCAGAAATCCATGGGTGAAATCACTGGCGCCATCGTCGGCATCGCCCTGGTGCTGACGGCCGTGTTCGTTCCCATGGCGTTTTTCGGTGGCTCGACCGGCATTATCTATCGTCAGTTTTCGGTCACCATCATTTCGGCGATGCTGCTTTCAGCAGTTGTCGCACTGGTCCTGACACCTGCGCTTTGCGCGACGATACTGAAACCGATAGACAAGAGTCATAGGAAGACGACCGGTCCAGCCGCGTGGTTCAATCGCAATTTCGACCGCACGACCAATGGCTACGTCTGGTCCATTGGTCATCTGCTGAGGCGCCCGCTCCGGCTTCTGTTGATATTCGCGGTACTGGTCGGCGGTTGCGCCTGGCTGTTCCTGCGCCTGCCCTCCTCCTTCCTTCCGCAGGAAGACCAGGGTGTGCTGATGACGATCGTCCAGCTTCCAAATGGCTCGACCTCGGCGCAGACCGGCGAAGTGATGAAAAAAGTTGAAGATTACCTGCTCGACAAGGAAAGCAGCGTTGTCGATTCGGTTTTCGCCGTCAATGGTTTCAGCTTCAACGGAAGCGGCCAGAACTATGGCCTGGTTTTCGCCAAGCTGAAGGATTTCGACCTGCGCAAGAAGCCGGATATGGCCGCAAGTGCCATCGTCCAGCGAGCGATGGGTTATTTCATGACCATTCGTGAAGCGCAGGTCTTTCCGATTCTGCCACCGGCCATTCAGGGCATGGGCAATTCCAGCGGTTTTTCCTTGTATCTCGTCGATAACGGGAACCACGGCTCGGAAGCGCTGTCTATCGCTGCGAAACAACTGCTGGCGCAGGCCAATAGCAGCGGCGTTATCACCGCCATGCGCCCGAACGACCGCGATGAGGAAAGTCAGGTCAAGCTTATTCTCGACCAGGAAAAACTGAGCGCCATGGGCGTGACGATTTCCGACGCCAACTCAATGCTGACGACCATTTTCGCCGGCACCAATGTCAATGACTTCACGCTGAACAACAAGATCAAGAAGGTCTATGTCCAGGCCGATGCACCCTACCGCATGCAGGCCGAGGACATAAAATATTGGGATGCCCGCAATTCGAGCAATGAGATGGTCCCCTTCTCATCGTTCACGGACGCAAAATGGGTCAACGGGCTTCCTTCGATTTCGGCTTTCAACGCTGTCACCGCCTTCTCGCTCGACGGTTCTGCGGCACCCGGCGTCAGCTCCGGCGACGCAATGAATGAAGTAGAACGTCTGGTTTCCAAGATGGAAGGCGGCTACACCGTCGCTTGGCAGGGCATCTCCTATCAGGAAAGACTGTCAGGCTCGCAGGCGCCCTTGCTCTACGCCTTGTCGGTGTTGATCGTCTTCCTATGCCTGTCGGCACTCTACGAAAGCTGGTCGATCCCGTTCTCGGTGATCATGGCCGTGCCGATCGGTGTTCTTGGCGCCGTTGCGGCAGCAACTTTGATGGGGCAGGACAACGATGTCTACTTCAAGGTCGGGCTGCTCACCACAATCGGACTGGCGGCAAAGAACGCCATTCTGATTGTCGAGTTTGCCAAGGAGCGGCAGGAACACGGATTGAGCCTGATGGATGCGACCCTGGAGGCGGCAAGACTCCGTCTTCGGCCGATCATCATGACATCACTCGCCTTCATTCTTGGTGTCGTTCCGCTGGCAATTGCCACTGGCGCGGGCTCTGCAGCGCAGAATGCAATCGGCATCGGCGTACTCGGTGGTATGCTTTCTGCAACACTGCTCGGAATTTTCTTTGTTCCATCCTTTTTTGTCATTGTCAGACGTGCTTCAAACCGTGCAAAAGCCAAAGAAGAGCTGTTACAAGCTGAGCAGAAACGATAGGTTAAGAAACAGTTGCCGCGCCCAATAAAAGCGCGGCATTTTCGAGATTGTGGCGGTCGCGGCCCATTGCTTGCTCGGCGCGCCTTCGGATTGAAACAGGGATAGAATAGATGGTCTCCGTACGCTTAGCTGCGCCCTTTGCAATGCTGCTTCTGTCAGGTTGCGTGATGGGGCCCGAGCACAGCCCGCCACAAACCGCACTTCCTGCCAAGTTTACTGAGGGCGGCACGAAGTCTGCGCAAGACACGACCACAGTTCAGTGGTGGACGGCGTTCAACGATGCGCGCCTCAACACGCTGATCAACCAGGGCGTCAACCAGAATCTCGATGTTCTGCAGGCACTGGAGCGGATCGAGCAGGCGCGCGCGACCGTCGTCACCTCATCTGCCGGCGGCCTGCCTAGCCTGACAGGTACGGCAAGCGAAAGCGGCAGCCAGACCAATGGCGGCTATAATTCTCAGCCTCGGGCCTGGGAATCCAAAGGCGAGCTTTCCGCGTCCTGGCTTCTCGATCTCTGGGGTCAATATCGCCGCGCCAAGCAGAGCGCTACTGCATCGCTTGATGCCGCCTATGCCAGCGTCGATACCTCTCGCCTGACCTATCTTTCCGATCTGGCAACAGCCTATATCGATGCCCGCTACTATCAGGCTCGAATCGCAATCGCCAACGAAGCCGTCAAATCTCGCCGCGAAACCCTTGCGCTGACCAAGCTGCAGCTTGAGGCCGGTGCAGCTTCGCGCCTCGACGTCGTGCAGTCCGAAGGTCTGGTCAACTCGCAGCTGGCGGATATTCCCGGTTTCGAAGCCAATTTCTATAGCAATGCCTATCACATCTCGACGCTTCTTGGCCTTCCGGCCTCGACGCTCATCAACGATCTGAAGAAGCATGCTCCTCAGCCGGTTGCCCGTCGTGTGGTTCTGTCGGGAATTCCGGCTGATCTGATCCGCAACCGTCCTGACATTCGCAAGGCCGAACGCGATCTGGCCGCCGCCGTTTACGACATCGGCAATGCGCAGGCGCAGTTGCTGCCTTCGATCACGCTCAGCGGCTCGATTTCGCCGTCCTATGTGCATTCCAACACCCATGGCACAGCCAATACCTGGTCCTTTGGCCCGTCACTCAACCTGCCGATTTTCGATGGCGGCACGCTGCGTGCCAATGTCAAGAACGCCCAGTCGGTCGCTCGTGAAAAATACCTGGCCTGGAAGCAGACTGTGCTGAACGGCGTCGAAGACGTTGAAAGCGCGCTTGCTGCCTATAACCGCGATGCTCGCGCCGTTGCAGCCAATCGCGCCTATGTAAAGTCCTATAAGGAAGCGCTCGAACTTTCGACCGCATCCTATAAGGACGGCGCGTCGTCCCTGCTCGATGTCCTGGATGCGCAGCGTGAGTTGACCACCGCTCAGGCAAGCCTTGCCGAGTCGATCCAGCAAATGGCCAATGACTATGTGACACTGAATGTGGCCATTGGCGGCGGTTATAATTTTAATGGCAAGGCCCAGGCTATTGAAGCCACTGTCAAGCCTGCGGATATCCCGCCAGCGCTTGCCAAAGCCAAGTAAACACCAGACTTCTCATGCAAACGCCCGGCGATCCTGATCGCCGGGCGTTTTTTATTGATGGTCACTTTGTTTGCATTGCGTATTGCCGACAGCGCTGAACATAAGCGTCTTTAAAGTTCCCGCATAACAGCAAAAAGCCCGGCTCGCGAAAACGAACCGGGCTTTTCCTTAATCAAACATCAGCCAGAAACGACAGATGAAGGCGCCGGAGTGCCGGACATCAGTCCTTGGCACGCTCAACATAGGAGTTGTCTTCAGTGGCAATCACCACGCGGGTTCCGGCATTGATATGCGGCGGTACCAGGGTGCGGATGCCATTGGAAAGCATCGCAGGCTTATAGGACGAGGATGCCGTCTGGCCTTTGACGACCGGTTCGGTTTCCATGATTTCCAGCGTCACATGGCGCGGCAGGTCAAGCGCCAGCGCAACACCTTCATACATGGAGATAACGCAGGTCATGCCTTCCTGGAGATAGGCCTTCTGGTCGCCCATGGTCTCGACATCCACGACGATCTGGTCGTAGTTTTCCGGGTTCATGAAGTGGAAGCCCTCACCATCCTCGTAGAGGAACTGGTGGTTGACGTCTTCGACGAAAGCGCGCTCCACCTGCTCGGTCGTGCGCCAGCGTTCCGACACTTTCACGCCGTCAACAATGCGGCGCATGTCGATCTGGGTCACCGGCGTGCCTTTGCCGGGATGGAAGTTTTGCGCGGTAAGCACGACATAGAGCTTGCCGTCGACTTCGAGAACATTGCCCTTGCGGACCGAAGAGGCGATGACCTTGACCATTCGGAATTCCTTGTATCTCTCAAACACACATCGTAAAGGACGACCCGGCGCCCCTTTGACATGCTGTGACGTTGCATGGGGCGCACCTAACCCAAATTTGCCGAAATAGCCAGCCCGTGTTGCAGCCGAATTACCGGCCAAGGACGAAAGATTAAGAGTGCAATGACTGGAATGAGCGAAAAGCGCCTCTCCGCCTCTCCCTGGTGGACACCGCGGGTCCATGCCGACCGCCGCCCCTTCCTGCTTGGCCGCAATGCCATCCAGGCCGCCCTGCGGCTCTATTTCAGCCGTCACGACTTCCTGGAGGTCGACACGGCAACCTTGCAGGTGTCGCCCGGCAATGAGGCGCATCTGCATGCCTTCGCAACACGCGCTATCGGCAATGACGGGAAATCGCATCCTCTTTACCTGCATACATCACCGGAATTTGCCTGCAAGAAACTGCTGGCCGCCGGTGAGCCTCGTATCGCCTGCTTTGCCCATGTTTACCGCAACCGGGAGCGCGGTCCCCTGCACCACCCGGAATTCACCATGCTGGAATGGTATCGCGCCGGAGAACCCTATGAGCGGCTGATGGACGATTGCGCCGCCATCCTGGCCCTTGCCGCCGAAACGACCGGAACCCGGCAATTTTCCTTCCGTGGCGGCGTTTGCGATCCCTTTGCACCGTTTGAGCGGCTTAGCGTTGCGGACGCTTTCGAGCGCCATGCGGGCATCGATCTTCTGGGCAGCGTGTTTGCCGGTGGCGAAACCGACCGCGACCATCTGGCCGCACAGGTACGGCAGGTGGGCATGCGCGTCGCCGAAGATGATAGCTGGGCCGATCTATTCAGCCGGGTGATCGTTGAAAAAGTCGAACCGCATCTGGGCTTTGACCGACCCACCATTCTCGATCGCTATCCAGTGGCGGAAGCCGCCCTTGCCCGGCCTGCGGCCGAAGACCCGCGTGTCGCCGAACGGTTTGAACTTTATGCCTGCGGTGTCGAACTGGCCAATGCCTTTGGCGAACTGACCGATCCGCAGGAGCAACGCCGTCGCTTCATGCTGGAAATGGCGGAAAAGCAGCGGGTCTATGGCGAGACTTATCCGCTGGACGAGGATTTTCTGGAAGCGCTGGCCATCATGCCCGAAGCGTCAGGTATCGCGCTCGGTTTCGACCGGCTGGTGCTGCTGGCGACCGGTGCGCAGCGGATCGATCAGGTGTTGTGGACGCCGGTGGCGGAGCCGCAGCCGTGACCGCTCCCGTCAGAACCGTGAAAACAGTCGGAGAGCTGGTCGAGACCGGACTTGTTGCTGCCGAAACCGGTCCGGAATTGGACGCGGTGGCTGCCCGCTACGCCATTGCCATTACCCCCGCAATGCTGGCGCTCATCGACCCAAAAGACCCCAAAGACCCGATTGCCGCGCAATTCGTGCCGCAGGCTGGCGAATTGGTGCATCAACCCGTGGAGCGGGCCGATCCGATCGGTGACCATGCCCATAGCCCGGTGGAGGGCATTGTGCATCGCTATCCCGACCGGGTTCTGTTGAAGGTGGTGCATAGCTGCCCGGTCTATTGCCGTTTCTGCTTTCGCCGTGAAATGGTCGGGCCGGACGGTGATGGCCTGCTCTCCGGCCCGGCGCTAGACGCGGCCATAGCCTATATTCGTGACCACAAGGATATTTGGGAAGTGATCTTTACCGGCGGCGATCCGCTGGTTCTGTCGCCACGCCGGCTGCGGTCAATCTTGCAGCAATTGGGCACCATCGATCATGTCCGGATCATCCGGTTTCACAGCCGCGTTCCTGTCGCCGATCCGGCCCGTATCGACAAGGATCTGATCGACGCCTTGCAGGCAAGCGGCAAGACCACCTATATCGCCATTCACGCCAACCATCCGCGCGAGCTGACGCCGCAAGCCAGGGCGGCGAGCGCAAAGCTTCTGCAAGCCGGCTTTGCACTTTTAAGTCAAACGGTGCTGCTGAGGGGTGTCAATGACGATGCTGGCGTGTTGGCGGAGCTGATGCGCGCTTTCGTCGACATGCGTATCCGGCCTTATTACCTGCATCACCCGGATCTGGCGCCCGGCACCGGCCATTTCCGCCTCAGTATAGAAGAAGGCCAGGCCATCGTCTCGGCTCTGCATGGGCATCTGTCCGGTCTCTGTCAGCCGACTTACGTACTGGATATTCCCGGCGGCCATGGCAAGGCGCCAATCGATGCGAGCCGGATCAGCAAGGAAGGCGATCAATATCGGGTCACGGACTTCCATGGACATCACCATATCTATCGCGATCAGTAGAAATAGCCTTCGCAATCAAAAGTATACATTTTTCAAATATACAACTTTTAGAAAATTCAGATAAACCCAAAAAAAGCCGAGAATATTAAACCTTAAAGATTTGAAACTTCAACGATCCTGTTAGAATCTTAGACACGATCAAAAGAATTGAGATATTCATATTAGCCTAATCTTACGATTTCTGGTCTATTGCAATTCTCCTGATCAGACAGATTTCCTAAGAGGGGTTGAGATGAACGAGACCATTCGGACTATTCTGGGCAGAGTTGGCGGCTTGCAGGTTGCCGTTGCAGAGATTGCGGCTGATGCCGATCTTTACGCACTGGGACTGTCTTCCTTTGCTTCCGTGCAACTGATGCTCGGTATCGAGGAAGCCTTCGACATCGAATTTCCAGACCATCTGCTCAATCGCAAATCCTTTGCCAGCATCGAGGCCATCGAACGCACGGTGCGCCAGATCCTGGAGGATCGGAAGGTCGCCTGATGACCGTTCCGGCCACTCACGCCCTTGAAACATCGCCTCCCCAAGGTGATCTTGCTGCCCGCGCGGCGCGCGTTGCCGCGATTGCGGCGCAATATGCCGAGGATGTCGATCGCCAGGGCCGGTTTCCGCGCGAGACCGTGGACGCATTGAAGGCGGAGCAACTGCTCGGCATCCAGATCCCAGCGGAGCTTGGCGGTGAAAATGCCGGATTTGCCGCAATTGCCGAGATCTGCACCACGCTTGGCCAGGCCTGCGCCTCCAGCGCGATGATTTTCGCCATGCATCACATCAAATGTTCCAGCCTCGTGGAACATGCCCAGGACAATGCCTGGCAGCGCAGCTTCATGGCACGGGTCGCTGATGCACAATTGCTGCTCGGCTCCGCCACGACTGAAGGCGGCATTGGCGGCAATATGCGCAATTCCATCTGCGCCATCGAGATCGACGGCGACACCTGCCGACTGGAAAAGGACGCCACGGTGATTTCCTATGGAGCAGAGGCCGATGCGATCCTGATCACCTCGCGCGCCCATAAGGATGCCGCACCGTCCGACCAGGTGATGACGGTATTTCTCAAGGGCCAATATAGCCTGGACAAGACCGTGGACTGGGACACGCTCGGCATGCGCGGCACCCGGTCCGATGGCTTCCTGTTCAAGGGCGAAGCGCCGGCCGTCCAGATCCTGCCGAAGCCCTTCGCCGACATTGCCGCCCAGTCGATGCTGGCCGCCTCCCATATTCTATGGAGCGGCGTCTGGTACGGCATCGCTGTCGATGCCGTGGCGAGAGCGCAGAGTTTCGTGCGTGCCGCCGCCCGCAAGAGCCAGGGTCAGATGCCGCCTGGTGCCTTGCATCTGGCGCAAGCCGCCAATCTGTTGCAGTTGGTCCGCTCCAATGTCGTTGCCGCGCTGAAAGCCTATGAAGAGGCAAAATACGATGGCGACAAGCTGTCGTCCTTCGGCTTTTCGGTGACGATGAACAATGTCAAGATCGCCTCGTCCGAGACGATTATCGACATCATCAACCAGGCCATGCTGATCTGCGGCATCATGGGTTACAAGAATGGCACGCCCTACAGCCTCGGACGCCATCTGCGCGACGCGCATTCCGCCCGGCTGATGATTTCCAATGACCGCATTCTCGCCAACACATCCAATATGTTGCTGGTTCATAAACTCGACACACGTCTGCTGGGGTAAGCAAATGGATAGTCAAACCAATTTTCTCGACCGGCTGTTCGAGGCCGGCCTGCTGATCGATACTGGCGTGGACGGGCTTTATGGCCGTAGCGGCCAGTTTGAAGATGTTATCGCCGCTTTCGAGCGGTTGATCGACCGGTTCGGTGGCGCGGATGGCGCAGAAGCTCTGCGCTTTCCGCCAGGCATGAACCGCGCCTATTTCGAGACCAGCGGCTATATGAAAAGCTTTCCGCAGCTGGCCGGCACCGTCCACAGCTTCTGCGGCAACGAACTCGACCATGTCAGCCTGCTGAAATGCATGGATGCCGACGAGGATTGGACGAAGGACCAGAAAGCGACGGATATCGTGTTGACGCCTGCCGCCTGCTATCCGCTCTATCCAACCATTGCCAAGCGTGGCCCGATTGCAGCCTCCGGCGCACTGTTTGACTTGCAATCCTATTGTTTCCGCCATGAACCCTCGACCGATCCGGCCCGCCAGCAGCTGTTTCGCATGCGCGAATATGTCTGCATGGGTTCAGAGAGCCATGTCACCGATTTCCGCCAGACCTGGATGGATCGCGGCCTGAAAATGATGGAAGAGGTGGCATTGCCGGTTGAAATCGACATTGCCAACGATCCGTTCTTCGGACGCGCTGGCAAGATGCTGGCCAATAACCAGCGCGACCAGAACCTGAAATTCGAATTGCTGATCCCGATCACCTCGGTCGCCAAGCCCACCGCCTGCATGAGCTTCAACTATCATCAGGATGCCTTTGGCAGCAAATGGGGCCTGAACCTGGAAGACGGTTCGGTTGCCCATACCGCTTGCGTTGGCTTCGGTCTGGAGCGGATCGCCCTGGCGCTGTTCCATCACCACGGGCTGGACGTCAAGGCCTGGCCGCAATCGGTGCGCAGCGCACTCTGGGGCTGATGATGACCACGGTCCTGCCGCTCGATCCGGCCCGCTACCAGCCGCATGCACTGCATTCGGCTGAGCGCATGTGGCCGGAAACCAATTGCTATGTCGATCTGTGGATCGAGGTCCTGTCCGTGCTGGGCCTGCCGCCGGAGGCCATGCTGGGTTTTACCCTGACCCAGGATTTCGAGGGCGACCAGTTCACCTTCTTCAAGGTACCGCTGGAAGATCTTGAAGCGCTTTACGGCATTCGTGTCACAGAACTGGCAATTTTCGATCGGGCCGAGACGCATGTGGCCCAGCAGATCAGCCGTGGCCGGTTGTGCCTTGTCGAAATGGACAGCTATTTCATGCCTGACACCGCTGGCGTCGGTTATCGCCAGCACCATGGCAAGACCACGGTCGGTATCAACCGGCTGGATCTCGCAGGCCGCTCAATGGATTATTTCCACAATGGCGGATTTTTCCGGCTCGAAGCCGAGGATTTCGACGGAATCTGGCAATTAGCAGCACCGGAGGCCGCACTTCCATTCCTGCCCTATACGGAATTTGCCAAATTCCCCGAAACTCGGCCTGACGAGACGCATCTGCGCCAGGTCGCTGAGCGGCTTTTCGCCTTTCACTTTGCCCGCCGCCCGCAAGACAATCCCTTTGCGGCGTTTGCAGTGGTCTTTCCAGCCCAGGTGGAGGCCATCGCGGAGCGGCCCTTCGGCTATTTTCATACCTATGCCTTCAACACGTTGCGGCAATTCGGGGCGAATTTCGAGCTTCTAGCCAGTCACTTGCATTGGCTTGCAGCAGACGATCGCTATACGAGCGAAATTGCCGAAGCATTGCGGATTTCCGAGCTGGCAAAAACCGTCCAGTTCCAACTGGCCCGCGCCGTCACCCGCAAGAAATTCGAACCACTGAAAGCAGCGCTTGACCCCGCGATTGACGCATGGGACAGGCTGATGACGGGGCTTGCCAGCAAGATCGGCTGAGACCAGATCGGGTCATTCAGGCACCGTCTTGCTTTTGGAGCATTTCAGCGCTTCGTTGAATCGCGGAAATGCTCCAGGTCTTTGTTTTGCGCATTTCCGGACGTAAAACCGCTTCACACTTTTCCTGGAAATGCTCTAAAGGGACGCATAGCCGATGATCACCTATCTCGATGCCGACATCCGCCCACTGGAAGCCGGTTGGACCTTGCTGGTCTGCGAGCCAGGCACCTATGACAGCCCGAAGGCATTGCACCGCGCCAGCGCCCGCCTTCAGGCACCAGTACCCGGCACCGTTGCCCAGGCGCTGACCAAGGCGGGCCTATTCGATCCTGATCATCCAAGCCCGCTGCATGGCAAGGACATCTGGTATCTCCGCCCCCTGACCGGCGAACAGCCCGGCCCTGCGGTGCTGCGCTTCGAAGGCTTGGCGACCATTGCCGAGGTCTATTTGAACGACAGGCTGATCCTGTCATCGCAGAGCATGTTCGAGGCCCATGATGTCGATGTAATGCTGACCGGCTCGGACGACCTGTCGATCTGCTTTCGCGCGCTCAAGCCTCATCTGGAAAGACGAGGCCCAAGAGCCCGCTGGCGACCGCAGATGATGAGCGACCAGGGCCTGCGGCTGGTGCGCACAACCGCCCTTGGCCATATGCCAGGCTGGTGCCCTGATATTCATGCAGTCGGGCCGTATCGGCCAATCAGCCTGATCCGCCCCGGCACAAGCACGATAACCGACCTCGCGCTGCACGCCGATCTCGATGAAAACGGCACCGGGCTGCTCGACATCGCATTCCAGCTGACTGGCAGTGTGACAGCCATATCCGTGACATGTGCGGGTGAGACTCTCGATCTCAAAGCCGATGCCGACGGCCATGTCGCGGGCCAGCTTCGTCTTCCCACTGTTGCGCCCTGGTGGCCGCGCACCCATGGTGAGCCGGTGCTGCACGACATTCACCTGACGCTGGATGGAAAGCCGCATTCGCTTGGTCTCACCGGATTTCGCCGCATCCGGGTTGACCGGGGCGCGGATGGCAAGGATTTCGCGATCTTCGTCAATGGCGTGAAAATCTTCTGCCGGGGTGCCGTCTGGACCAATGCCAACCTGACCCGCCTGCCCAGCACCGCCGAGGATTATGCGTCCTGGCTGAGCATGGCCGCAGATGCTGGCATGAACATGATCCGCATTGGCGGCACCATGACCTATGAAAGCGCCGATTTCTTCAGGCTCTGTGATCAGCTGGGCCTAATGGTCTGGCAGGATATCATGCTGGCCAATTTCGACTATCCCGCTGCCGACGAGGCATTTTCCGACCATATCCGCCGGGAAGTGGAGCAACTGTTAAGCGCCGTACAGTCCTCTCCCTCGCTGGCGATCCTGTGCGGCGGCAGCGAAGTCTATCAGCAGGGCGCCATGCTGGGCCTGCCGGAAACCAGCTGGAAAGGCCCTGTCTTCACCAGCCTTCTGCCGCAGCTCTGCGCGCGCTTTGCACCACATCTGCCTTATGTGGAAAATTCACCGATGGGTGGCACAATGCCCTTCAGCCCGGATACCGGCGTCACCCATTATTACGGCGTCGGCGCCTATTGCCGCCCGCTTGAGGACGCCCGTCGCGCCCAAGTCCGTTTTGCCGCCGAATGCCTGGCCTTTGCCCATGTCCCCCAGCAACAGACGCTCGACAGCCATTTGTCCGTGTCGCCGGTTCATGATCCTCGCTGGAAGACGCGTGTGCCGCGAGACCGGGGTGCCTCCTGGGATTTCGAGGATATTCGCGACCATTATCTCGCCCTGCTCTACGGTGTCGATCCGGCTCGGTTGCGCCGGGAAAATCCGGCGCGTTACCTGCATCTGTCGCGGGCGGTCAGTGGAGAGGTGCTGGAGGAAACCTATGCGGAATGGCGCCGGCCCGGTTCATCCTGCAATGGCGCGCTGGTCTGGATCTTTCAGGACCTGAACATCGGTCCCGGCTGGGGACTGGTGGATGCGACCGGCACACCGAAACCCGTCTGGTACGCAGCGCGGCGCGCCTTCAACCCCATCCGCATCACCATGACCGACGAAGGCACCAATGGGCTAGATGTGCATCTTTGCAATGACACGATGCGGCAACATACTCTGACCCTGGATCTCACCTGCCTGCGCGACGGTAAATCGCTGGTCGTAGCCGCAAGGCGCGCCGTCATCTTGCCCCCGCAGAGCGGCATAACACTGCATGCCACAGATCTGTTTGGAGCGTTTTTCGACACGACCTATGCCTTCCGCTTCGGGCCGCCCGCCCATGACGTCACTGTGGCGACCCTGAGCAACGCGGAAAACGGCGAGATCGTCAGTCAGTCCTTTCACTTCCCGCAAGGCCGCGCCCCGGCCATGCATGACGCAGAGATCCGTACCACGCTGTCGCAGGAAAAGGATGGCTGGTGGCTGATGCTGGAAACCGACCGGCTGGCCCAATCCGTCCATATCGCCCTTGAAGACGGCCGCAGCACCGATGATTTCTTTCATCTGGCGCCGGGTTTTGCCCGCCGGGTCAGGCTTCTAACACCGGAGAAACCCAGCGGCGAAATCCTCAGCGGCTCTGCCTTACGACGCTTCCGGTTCTGAGACGGGTTCTTTGCCTGCGGATACACCGGCTTTGATCTGCTGGGCAGGCAATTTCGACGCCTGAACCGTCATCGCCAGCGCCTTGATTTCCTCGAAATAGCGCTGCTGGGCAGCGGCGGGAGAGAAATTATGATCCGTTTCCGCCAGAATGTCGGTGCGGACATTGGGATAGCGTTCCAACTTGCGGCCCTGGGGACCGAAATGCTGATAGAAATGGTCAAGACCCACGTCCTGCTCGCTATAGAGCAGCACAAGCGGCGTCTTTCGCTTTGCCAGAGCGGCAAAGGCGACGCGCACGGCCCGATGCTCCAGCCGGACATCACGGCTGAAGACCTGGGCGAGGCCAAGGCGGCTCAACACACGACGCACGCCAACCAGTGCGAAATTGCGGGTCGCGTTTTTCACATCCACCTTGCCCCGCCAGAGACGTCGCAAGGTCTGCATCTGAAACAGCCGATGCTTGTAGGTATCGAGCGAACGCGGCACCACAGCTAGCCCGTCTTCCACCCGCCGTCTCTTATCCCAATAGAAGACGAAGGGATTAACCAGGCAGGCTCCGGCAATGCGATGATCCTTGGTCATGCAGGAAAACCCGAGATAACCGCCACTGCACCGTCCGGCCACCACACTGGGCAGCAGTGAACGCTCTTCGAGAACGGCAAGCGCCGCTTCCACATCGTCATATTGGGTTTCGGCGTATAGCACCTGATCCGGCAGGCCCGGCACCGGCGGGCTATCGCCGACATTGGCAACATCGAAGCGCAGGGAGGCAATCCCGTCGCCTGCAAGCTTGCGCGCCATGGCGACACCCGAGCGTCCCCATCCCGCACTGCGGTCATAGGCAGTGTTGAGCAACAGAACGCTTGCGCCGCATCGGGGACCGGTCGGCTCGCACAAAATACCATAAAGCCGTTTGCCCCGGCCAAACCGAAGGGCCGTCTCGCGAAAATCCAAGCCATCCAGGTGCGCCTGATCTTCGCCTTGTACGGATGCCAGTGAGGAATCGGCAGCCAACGGACGCTTTTGCTCGCCAAGCGCTGCTGCGCGGCGAACGATCCAGCTTATGACATTTTCAGCCGCCACCATGGGCATGCGGGCCATGGCGGGATTGCCGACCATCGCATCATAGCCCGGATAGTCGATGCTCTCGACGCGGGCGCCTTTTGCTTCCAACTGCTTTGCCATTTGCCCGTCACCCGGCCGATCCGCCCGGTTGACGAACAGATGCGGAATGGAGCGATGCGGCTGCACGGCGGAAAAATCAGTTTTCTTCAAGGCCGAGGCCTTTGCATCCGGCATCACATGCCCGGCAATGGCCGTCATCCCGCTGAGCCGCAAATGTTCGGCCAGGCCCAATCCGTCATCGATGACCCGCGCCCAGAACTGCAATTCCCTGAGATATGCACGACCCGAGGCCACGGGAGCCATGGCGACAAATCCCGCCAGGCCATCGAGTTCTGCGGCCATGCCCACGCCAAGCGATGCACCCAGCCCATGCCCCAGCAAAATCACCGGCAAGCCGCCGGTCTTTTCGGCAAGCACCTCAAGCGCCGCGCGGATCGTATCTTGCCAGAGCGACAGGCCAAGCGTTCGGTCCGGCGGGTCCAGCGCATCGCCCGTGCCGGGATAATCGAAGCGCAGACTGGCAATGCCCTCACACGCCAGTTCCTCCGCAATGATGCGGAAAAGCTTGTGCGTGCACATTTCCTCAAAGCCCCAGGGCTGGAGAAACAGCACCGCGCATTTGCGCACCACACCTTGCTTGGCGCCCTCCGCCGGCTGATAGAGCCCGAAGGTGCCAGCAAAGCTGACCGGCTGAGCCACAGCATGCTGGTGCGGCTGAAGCCGCTGGCCAGATGCCGGGCCAACCCGCTCGGTTATCGCTTCCATCAACCTGCCCTTTCCTTGCCCCACGGCACTCTCTCAAAGACGGCTACTGCATAATCCCTTAAATCTCCATGGATTTAAGGTGAAAATTATTGAGCATATATAAAGGACGCCAGCAGACCTTGTTCCAACCGGAAGGACAAGGGAGGCTGTAGCCCCCTCAGCTCCGTTTGGGTGTCGCGGTCAGCAACATCAAAACCACATTCAAAGGCCCCGCCAGCCGTTTTGGCAAACGGGCGATCAGCCCTGCCATGACCGATACATCCGCCTCCGGCACGGCCCGCAACAGCCGCAGCGCCAGGCAATAGACGCTGACGGCGCCGACAATGGCAAGGACAAGGCCACCGATACCCGGCACCACATCCTGCACCGCCAAAGCCGCCGCCGCACAACAGCCAGCGGCCACGGTAACCTTGAAAAGACTAAGCCCCAGCGGCGCCAATGACCCTTCGAACCGCATCCAGCGCAGCATCGCCAGGCTCATGGCGGTAAACACCACGATCCGCACGAAAGCCGCACCTTCTCCCCCGTAGGAAGGCACAAGCAAAACATCCCCGACCAGCATGATAAACGCACCGCCCAGCCCGACAAACAGTCTTTGGCGGATTTTATCGAGGGCAAACAGATATTGTGTCGCCACCTGACAGGCAACGGCAACCGGCACAGACAGCGCTAGCAGCGTCAGCATCGGCGCGCTCGGGGCAAAGGCATCGCCAAACACCAGCGTGACCAGCCGATGCGACACCGCCGCCAGGCCCAGGCTCATCGGCAGCGTGAAATAAGCGAGACTGCGCACCACGCTTTCAAACATCGCCACAGGCAACCGTCCCCCCGGCGCGCGGTGCAGATGTTCGGCGTAATAAGGCACAAGACTGCCGGAAAGCTGGATCGGTACCTGCAAAGCAAGATTGGTCAGCGAGAAGGCCACGGAATAATAGCCGACCGTCTCAATGCCCTGATAACGTTGCAGGAAAAACAGCTCGATCCGGTTCAGGAAGATCGAATCCACCATGAATTCCAGCGAGAGCACGAAGGAGGAGCCAAGCAGATAACGAAGCCCGATGCCACAGCTTTTCACCTTGTGGCGCAACAGGGACGCAGCAAAGAGAAACTGGGAAATATAGGCCAGAACATAGCCGAACAGCGCGCCCGGAACACCGAACAGCAAGGTACCCGCCACAACGCCAACCAATTGCAGCAGCCCGGCCGTCAAGGTCATGCGGAAGAAAATATCCACCCGCTGTTCGCCAATCAGGTAATTCTTGGCAAACATCCCGATGGCCTGCGTGGCAAACAACAGCGCCGTCACCACCAGCACTTCAGGCGCGGTTTCTGCCCAATGCCTGCTTTCAGCCACCCAGAAAAACAGGAAATAGAAGGCTAGCAACAGCAATGTCGAGCCAACCACCGGCCAAAGTAGATAGGCGGCGAACCCTTTGCGGTCACTTTCGCCGTAACCCTGCCCTTTCAGCTGCGGCAGCAGACGCAGCAATAACACGCCGGTGCCAAGTTCGGCCACCAGTGCCGCCGTGGAGGCAAGCCAGACGGAAAAGGCGATAATCCCATTGGCTTCCGGGCCAAGAACCCGTGCCGTGAAGATCGAGCATATGAATCCCGTCGCCAGCAGGGTCAGCCCTGCCGCCGCATTGAACGCGGAATTTGCGACTATTCCATTGCTCATTGCCTCACCATAACCCTGGTGTTCTGCGTATTCACAAGGCTGCTATCCATTCCGTCACCCCGCAAACAAGACATCGACTGTCTCGTCCCAGCTTAAAACACCATCCGTTGCAATCGTCTGACGATCAAACGCCCCTGCGGCTGAAAACGCTGCGCGGATCGAGACTGGATCGGCGGGGTCATAGCCCATCACGTGGCCCCGCCCCATCGCAGCAAAATGCGGCGCGACAATCGGCAAGCGGCAATAGCTATACTGGATCATCTTCAGGCTCGACTGGCTGAGATAATCCGCGCTTGCCCCATCCCGGTAAGGCGCGATGCCGAGATCGGCGAATTTAATGAACGGCACGATCCGCTCGAAAGCCTGTTCGCCATGGGCGACGATATTGGGCAGCACCCGGCGCGGCAATGCCTTGGCCCCGAACAGATGAAAGGTCCAGTCCGGATTGGCGGCGGCCATGACATCGATGGCATCGGCATCAAACAGCATGTCGCCAACGCTGACAGCATGCTTGCGGCCTTGGTAAGCGCCGCTCTGATAGGGGTTTTGACCGCTCGCATCGAAAGCCGCCTTATCAATGCCATGCGGCAAGTAAAGCAGCGGCGCATCGCTGGGAAAATCCGCCAGCAGCGCCTGCGCCAGCACATGGACGCTATCGTAAAGGCCGATGGTCTTTTCAAGCGTCCGGTAAACGGCAGGCGGCACGCCAATGGTCGAAAGCCGGTCGGCAGCATGGTAGATGATCCGGGCCTTCGGCGCATGCTGGCGAAGCACCGGGGCCAGCAGCGGCGAAGGACCGCTTTCCACCAGGATATGGGTATAGGAAGACAGCCCATCGCGGACCGCTTTGGGCAAAAACGCACTGACGCGCGAAAACAGCGGATCGGCCAGGCGATTGAGCCAGGAAAATTTCAGGTTCATGGGATGGAGCAGCTGAAACCAGATGAATTGCCGCAGTCCCTCGCTCAAACCCTCCCATTGGTTGAGGCGATGCGTGCGGGCAAAGGCATAACGCCCATCCTTCAGCAGCCGGCTGATCGGGCTGAGCCGCCAGACCAGGAAATCCACCCTGTCGCCCCGCGACAGCAGACTGTGTGCCATGAAATGCAGATCGACCTTGCGCGGCGCATCGGCGAAATGCTGCCCGGTCACAACAAGAACATGACGGCGCGTCTTAACATCAGTCATCACCTGGGCATTGCTCATGCCGCAGCCTCGTGCCCACAACGGTGAATGGCAGGCAGGGCATGCCGGTAAAGGGCAATGTAGCGCTCCGCCACGCCTTCCCAGGAATAGCGGTTGACATCAGCGGCAAGCGCGTGACGCAGATCGGCACCCTCATCTTCCAGCCGGGCGAACGCCGTTTCAATCGACGTCGCTGCGCGGGCGGCATCGGCAAAATCGGCAAGCTCAATGCCGGAATGCTGGGCTGCCAGCGCCTGGTAGGCATCGTTTTCATGCAGGACAGGCACCAGACCGGCGCTCATCGCCTCCACGGCCACCAGGCCGAAACCTTCATAATCGGATGCCGAGGCAAAGATCGATGCCTTGGACATCAACTGGCCCAGAAGGCGGTTATCGGGTTGCAGATGCAGGCCGACATGATCGGTAAGACCATTGGCGTCGATGAGCGCGCTTACATCCTGGGCGGACAGATCCGATGGCGAACCGGCAATATCGAGCCGCCACTGCGGATCGCGCTTCACCAGCACGGCCATGGCCTGCAACAAATGATCAAGCCGCTTGTTGACCGAAAACCGGCCAATCGTCACGATCCGTTTCACCGGCTGGCGCGAGGCCAGTCCGGAAAACTTGCTGGTGTCGACGCCATTTTCAATCAACACCGAGTGCCTGGGCTGAATGACCCTAAACAAGGCCAGATCCGAGGCGCTACAGCAGACCACCGACCGATAAGCGCTCGCCGACAACCGGGTCAGGCTGCTGAACCACATCTGCTTGATCGTGGCAAACTTACGGGTGTGGAAAAAACCGCCATGGGTGGTCGCTACCATGGGAGCGCCATGCAGGAAGCGGCCGATCGCCAGAGCGTCGAAAAAGAAATCCACCCCATGGACATGGACAAGATCGGCATCGCGGATATGGCGAAAGGCAGAAAATGCCAGCGGATAACGGCTGCTGCCGCGATAAGGCACGCGCACCACTTCGACGCCATCAATCACTTCGCGGGCTGGCAGGGTTTTGCCGGGATCGGAAAACAGACGGTCAAGTGTCACGACCCGCACCCGGAACCCGCGTTGCAACAGTTCCCGGCTCAGGCTGGAGACCACATCTTCCAATCCACCCCGGCCCGGCGGATATTGCCGCACCACCTGGACGATCAAAGGTGCGGATGAGGATTTATCCTCCCTTACCGCTCGCCTTGCGCCGATGATCATGCCAATACCCCCGGGTTTAAACGGAAAGAACCTCAATTTCCTGATCGTTTGGTTAGAATGCCTTGAAACATTGGTAAAGCAACTTGTGCATAAATGTCCTATCCTTGCACAAACGCGGTAAAGAATCGTGATTAACAGGCCAAATTGTTAGGTATCATTAACCATGGCCTGCCATTTTAGCGGTTCGCCAGCGGACTTTCCGCCTCGGAGCAACGGTATGACAATGCCCTCAGAAGGACAACCGGCTGGAGTTTTCCGGTCCTGGACATGAAAATGGACATCGACATTTTTCAAATCCCCGGGATCTTGCGACGGCGCTGGTATTACCTGGCGTTTTTTGCCGCGCTGTTTGCCGGTCTGGCGCTTCTCTATGCGCTCAGCCTGAAGCCTGTCTATGTGTCTTCCACCCAGATCCTGCTCGATCCACGCGGCCTGTCTGCCACCAGCAGCGACAGCCGACAGCCGACAGCCGCCGTACAAAGCGACCCGGCCAGCCTCGACAGCCAGATCTATGTCGTCCTGTCCAGCGCCGTGCTGGGAGAAGTGGTCAACCGGCTCGACCTGACGAAGGACCCCTATCTCTATGCGGGAAAGCCAAGCAGCGCCGTATCCCCCGCTGAGGTCATGGCTGCCACCATCGGCGGGCTGGTCCGGCATGTGAAAGTCGAGCGCGAAGGCCAGTCTTTCATCATGTCGATCACCGTCGAGCACCGCATCGCCAAAACGGCAGCCGACATTGCCAATATGATTGCCACCGTCTACCTGAAACAGGTGGACGAAGCCCGCTCC
Organism: Agrobacterium vitis; assembly: GCF_014926405.1. Classification (NCBI taxonomy): domain Bacteria; kingdom Pseudomonadati; phylum Pseudomonadota; class Alphaproteobacteria; order Hyphomicrobiales; family Rhizobiaceae; genus Gillisella; species Gillisella vitis. Next base: position 3,762,562 of record NZ_JACXXJ020000005.1, on the reverse strand, counting down.
GATGCCGCGCGCCGGGCCAGCGCCGCCTTTCAGGCGCAGGCCAGTGAATTGCGCGACCGGGTGCTGAAGGCCGAAAGGGCGGTCGAGGAATTCCGCTCAGCCAACGGTCTGGCCAGCACCGGCGTCACCGGGCTGGTGATCGACCAGCAATTGGCCGGACTGAACCAGCAGTTGATCGCGGCGCGCGGCGCGGAAGAACAGCAGCAGGCCATTTACCAACAGACCCGCAATCTCACCGTTGCCGCCGTTGAAAACGGCAATATTCCAGAAGCGGTGCAGTCCACCACTGTCGGGCTGCTGCGCGACCGCTATGTCCAGCTACAGGACCGCCAGGCCGAAGCCTCTGCCAATCTCGGCGGCAATCACCCGCAGTTGAAGGCGATCAATTCGCAGGTGGCCAGCATGCGCCAGGCGATCCAGCAGGAGTTGGACCGCGTACGCCAGTCGATGAAGCTCAGCTATGACCGGGCGGTTGCCAACCGCAAGGCGCTGGAAACCCAGCTGCAAAGCCTGACAAAAACCAGTTTCGACAGCGGCGCGCGCCAGATCACCCTGCGCCAACTGGAAAGCGAAGCTGAAGCCATCCGCACCATTTACAAGGCCTTCCTCAACCGCGCCGAGGAGCTGAGCCAGGAACAGACGATCTCCATCAACAATTCCCGCGTTATCACCGAGGCAGTGGCGACAGCGAAATCGGTCACGACCCTCAAAGTGATGATCCTTGCCGCCGCCATCCTGTTTGGTCTGGCCTTCGGCAGCACGCTGGCGGTGGTGCTGGAACTCCTGTCGCGCAAGGATGTCGCGCCGCAAGCAGGCATCGCCGCGCCTGCCACGGCGACCTCATCGCCTCCTGGCAAAGGCGAACCACCCCCAGCACCGCCCATTGCGTCAGCAAGACATATCGCTCTGATTGCCGACGCTACGGAACCTGAAAAACAGAAGTCCCGCAATCCGTTCAGCTTTATCGCCGCCTTTGGCCGTCGGCTGGTCTCGCCTCTTGTTCCAGCATCCAACCCGGCAAACACACAACAACCGGCTGCGGGCGGTGCGTGGTCCCATGCGGTTGCCAACACAGCCGGTTTTCTGATCGAATGCGGGGAAGGCTATGCTGATCTGACCGTTCTCTTCGTCGCAGCCGGCAGGCCGATGGCCAGCGCCTTTATTGGCGATGTGGCGCAGAAGCTGGTTGATCGGGATCGCGGCGTGCTGCTGGCCAATGGTGCCATACGCGACCATCGCGTGGCGATCCGCTCACAGAGAAAAACCAATGCCCGACCAAGCCTTGCCCAGGCATTGCAGCAGCCCGATCTTGAAGACGCACCTCTTTCGCATATCCTGCGCTACGAGCGTATTGCCCTGCCCCATAACCAGCCAGCCCGGCCAGCAGCGGGAGCATCAGCCGCCTCCGTCCGCCCTACCTATTCGCGATTTGTCGAGCAAAGCCTTCAGGCGGAAACCGATTTCACCTTGATCAATGCCTGCGGCGCCGGGGTCAATGCCAACAGCACAGGAACCAACGCCAGCGGTGTTGGTGGCGAGCAGCATCTTACTGCCCTTGCCGCCGAGGCCGATGTCATTCTGGTTTTAACCACGGCGCAAGACGAGGCCGCCGCCCTGGATGAACTGCTGACGCGGCTGGGCGAAGACGCAGAACGGGTCGTGGGTCGTATCGTGCTCGAGACCGCGGGATGACGGTGACGGCACAAACCGGGCCGACCGGCACCGGCGACCGGTCCCTAACGGAGGATGAGACGCAACATCAGGCGTTTCTTCCCGAATGGCTGATCTCGGCGATTGCCTCCTTCGCTGTCATCGGCGGGCTGGTGCTCAATCTGTTTCTCTGCTTCGTCAACACCCGGATCATGCCTGTCAGTGACACCCATGTCATGCTGGGGGAAATGACCATGCTGGGCGCTGCCTTCCTATTGGCGGTTGACCGGCGGCCTGGCCTCTACCTCACCCTGCTGCTGTTTGTCAGCTACATGCTGATGATCTTTGCCTTGCGCGGCGCGCTGGACCTGAAAGCACTGCGTGACATCTTCATCCCGGTCGGGTTCTATTTCATGGGCCGCAGGGTTGCTCATGCCGGGCTGGCGGACCGGCTAGTGATCGCCTGTGGCCTGATCGTGCTCACCGTGGCGCTTTACGAATATCTGGCGCTTGAAAGCTATCTCGATTATTTCAATGTGCTCGGCTATTACATCGCCCGCGGCACCGTGACGCTTCAGGAAAGCTTCGGCCAGACACGGGGCCTGTTCATTTCCGGGCTGCGACCGGAGCCGCGCACCCTCCTACCCTTTCTTGGCCAGCATCGGGTGTCCTCGGTATTTCTGGAACCGGTCTCGGCCGGCAATTTTGGTGTCATCCTCTATGCCTGGGCGCTGTTTCGACCCGCCATGCCGTGGCGGTTCATTGTCATGGCACTGGCCATGACCAGCATTGTTCTGGCCGATGCACGCTTCGGCTTCTTCACCTGCGTTGCCATCACCCTGCTTTGGCCGCTGTACAGGTTCATTCCGAAAACTGTCTGGCTGGTCGCCCCGTTCCTGCTGCTGGCGGTGATTGCCGCCTATGGGTTGATCGTCGGGGCCGAAGGCGGTGCCAATGATCTGTCAGGCCGGTTGAAAGTGACGGCAGGCATTCTCAACAGCCTGGATTTCCAGGTGGTGCTCGGCGCAAAGACCACCGATGCCTTTACCGCCGATTCCGGTATTTCCTACACGCTGACCAATTTCGGCCTGTTCGGCTTTGTCGGGCTCTGGGCAGCTTTCGTGCTCTCACCGATGAAAGACCCCAAAGCCTGGGCCTTCCGGGGCATGATTGTGATCTATCTTCTCTTGCTGATGTTGATCAGCAATTCCTTCTATTCGATCAAGACCGCCGCCCTGATGTGGTTTCTGATCGGCACTGCCGATGCGGTGGACTGGAGTAAAATTCTGGCCTACCGGGACCGCAAGGATGGGCAATCCGCAGACGCAGCAGAGAAATCGCGCAGATAAGGGGTCAGACCAGCCAGTTGCGGCCTGTCACCGGACTTGCCGGGCTGGATGTTGAGCATTTCGGTTTCCGGCCACCAGTCACCGGCCACCCAATAGGCCCAACCGACCCAGCGATCCGGGTTCTTCTCCACCACTTCAACCATGTCCTTGATGCCCTTAACGCAGGGCTCACCGCCCGGCGCGCCGAATTCGCCGAGATAGCCACGCTTGTCATTCTTGCGCAGCCAATCCGTGAAGGTCTCTATGGCGGCCACCGCGTCGCCTGCCCGGCTGCATTCATCCTTGGTGCCGGAAAAATCCGCGTCGAAATACTGGTGGACCTCATAGGCATAATTGTTGCCGGGGTCCTTCACCCCCAGCATCACCTCGCCATTGGCGCCGCCATAGCCGTCGCTTTGCCAGCTATGGGCGCCTGTCCAGGACACGCCAGGCACGAGAATAAGGTTTTTCGCCCCAACTTGACGAATGGCGGCAATGGCAGCATTGGCTGCCGGAAGCCACTGGCTGGCGGGCATGTCATACGGCTCATTCATCAAGCCGAAAACGATGGTCTGGTCATTGGCATAGTGAGCGGCCAGCCGCATCCACAAATCCGCGAAGGCATCGACAGGCACGTCCGGGCCATTAATCTGTTTTTGATGATAGACCGCGAAATTATGCGGATCGAGCACCACCCGCAGATGCGCCTCCTTCAGCTGTGCAACGGCTGTATCCAGTCGTTTCAGCTCGTCAGCGTCGAAAGCACTCTTGAGTTTGGGTTGCAGGCGTTCCCACTTGAAGGGAAGCCTTACAGAATTGAAGCCTTTCTCGGCAAAATAGCCAATGGTCTTGGCACTGGGATAGGTATAGGCCCTGTCCGGGGCGCCGCCAATCTCACCGAATTCCGCTCCAGAAAGATTGACCCCTCGCATGCAGGCCTGACCGGCCCACGCTTGTCCGCTGATGACCGGTGCCACCGAAAGCGTGAGAGCCACAGACATGGTTATGGTCCTTTTCAACACGCTCTCACATCTGTCTGTCGTCATCACTGCCATTTGCTTATCCTCGTTTTTCGTTCTGTCACGCAGGCAGCTATTGTGCTGGCAAACAGCGACTGGACTTATTTGCGCTGTCATTCGGCGTCCTACCATAATGTTGCGACACAATGCGGCGCATGAAGACGCAATCGGACCACCTTTTGCCCCGCAAACCCGGCAGTTTCATTCTCATGGCTCTTCAACACTTTTCCTTAAAAGAAAAATAGTTTACTAGGTCGGAGCCAAGCCCCCTGAATTGATCGGGATTGACAATGGATTATGCATCATAAATCAGAAGGCTAACAACCCGCTTCTTCAGGCGGAAGACGCTTTAACGGAAAGAGGCCGTACAAACCGGCCACATCAGAGGAAGACGAGATGACGAGTTATGTTCTGACGGTATCGTGTCCATCCAAGCGCGGCATTGTCGCGGCCCTTTCCGGGTATCTGGCGGAAATGGGATGCAATATCGTCGACAGCTCGCAATTCGACGATCTCGATACCGACCGTTTTTTCATGCGCGTCAGCTTTATTTCCGAACAGGGGGCAAGCCGCGAAAAGATCGAGGCAGGCCTTGCATCCATTGTCGATAATTTCCAGATGGAGATCGGGCTTTACGATTCGACAGAGCGGGTCAAGGTTCTGCTGATGGTGTCACGCTTCGGCCATTGCCTGAACGACCTGCTGTATCGCTGGAAAATCGGCGCCCTGCCGATCGATATCGTCGGCGTGGTCTCCAACCATTTCGACTACCAGAAGGTCGTGGTCAATCACGATATTCCCTTCCATCACATCAAGGTGACGAAGGACAACAAGCCGCAGGCCGAAGCCCAGCTGATGGAGCTTGTGCAGCAGACCGGTACCGAACTGATCGTGCTGGCCCGTTATATGCAGGTCCTCTCCGACGCGATGTGCCAGAAGATGTCGGGCAAGATCATCAACATCCACCATTCCTTCCTGCCGAGCTTCAAGGGTGCCAATCCCTACAAGCAGGCCTTTGAGCGCGGCGTGAAGCTGATCGGGGCAACCGCCCATTATGTCACCGCCGATCTCGACGAAGGCCCGATCATCGAGCAGGATGTCGCGCGCGTCACCCATGCCCAGAACGCCGAGGATTACGTGTCGATCGGCCGCGATGTGGAAAGCCAGGTTCTCGCCCGCGCCATCCATGCCCATATCCATCATCGCACCTTCATCAACGGCAACAAGAGCGTGGTTTTTCCGGCCAGCCCCGGCTCCTATGCATCGGAACGCATGGGATAGTCAGGCATCAAGGCCAGCCATCAAGGATCGAGCAGGATCGCTTCACAAGCGAAACCGGCTCTTTCCACACCTCAAACGTTTGTTCCCCATGTTATTTTATAGATGGGCGATAGACGCGCGGATTCTCTCTGCTAGAGTTTGTCAGGAAACATGGTTATCGGCTTTCCAACGCGAGAAACCAAAAGAAGACAGACATGAGCTTGCATGATGCAGGTCGGACCGGAGTTCAGACCGGAAAGGCCCAGCTCTCAGCCGATTGATTCTGCAGGAGGCAGTCCATGCCAAACACCCTTCTCTTTCAGCGCACCGGGCTTGCGCGGCCTCACGTGACGCTTGAGGCGGCAGTGACCCTGCTGAAAGAGCAGTATGGCCTTGAAGGCACCGTCAAGGAGCTGGGTTCCCAACAGGACCGCAATTTCCGCGTGGATACCGGCGACCGCCGCTTCGTCCTGAAAATCTGCCGCCAGGAGTATGCGAGCGTCGAACTGGAAGCCCAGAATGCGGCCTTGAGGCATCTGGCACAAATCCCCGATGCCCCGATAGCCCCGGAACCGGTATCCTCGCTCAGCGGAGAAGAGATCGTGGCCGTCACCCTCAGTGAGGAAAGCTATTACGCCCGCCTGCTGACCTATATCGACGGCGAATCCCTGAGCCAGCGAAGCTATCTTGCACCTGCGACCATGAGCGCCATCGGCAGCTTTTGCGCCCGCATGGCGTTGGCGCTGGCCGATTTCGACCATCCCGGCCTGGACCGTGACCTGCAATGGGATCTGCGGCGGGCCGGACCGGTCACCTTGCATCTGCTGGCCTCCGTCAGCGAGCCAAAACGCCGTGACGATGTTGCCAAGGCGATGATCGTCACCATGCGTCATATCAATCCGTTGCTGGGCGAGCTGCGCCTTCAGGCTGTGCATCACGATTTGACCGGCGACAACATCATGGGCGCGCCCGATGCCGCCGGTCGGCTTCTGCCGCAAGCCGTGATCGATTTCGGTGATCTGGTGACAGGCTGGCTGGTGGGTGACCTTGCCGTGACGTGTGCGGCACTCTTGCACCAGGCCGATGGTGATCCCTTCGGCGTGCTGCCGGTTATCCAGGCTTTTCACGCGCTTTATCCGTTGAATGAAGCCGAGATCAAAGCCCTTTGGCCCCTTATCGTCGCGCGCGCCGCCGTGCTGGTGGCCAGCAGCGAACAACAATTGTCGATCGATCCCGACAATGATTATGTCTCCGGCAATCTGGAACATGAACGGGAAATTTTCACCCTCGCCACCTCACTGCCCTTCTCGGTCATGGAAGCAGCGATCTTTGCCACGCTTGGCCAGGAACCACCTGAAGAGCGCCCGGTGCTTGGCCGACTTTTGCCCGGTATCGATCCGCTCAGCGTGCATCTGACCGACCTGTCCACTCTCAGCCCCGCGCTGATCGAGGACGATTGGGCCGATGCCCAGATCGACTGGAAGCTGCTGGCCAAGGCCGCCGCCGATACCGGCGTTGCCGCGACCCGCTACGGTGAATGCCGCCTGTCCTATACAAGGCTTTTATCACCGCGCATGCCAGCAACCTTTGCGCTGCATGTCGATGCTTGCCTGCCAGCCGGAACCGAGGCCGTGGTTCCCTTCGATTGCGTGCTAAAGCGCACCAGCCAACACTTCATTTTGATGGCACAGGATCTGGCCCTGCATATCCATGGGCTGGAATGCCAGTTTGAAGACGGCACGGAATTGCAGGCAGGAACGCCCCTTGGCCGGATTGCCGGCGCGGAAGGGTCCGTGGGCGGGCTGCGATTGCAGCTTTGCCGCGATCCTGACCTCGTGCCGCCGCTGTTTGCCAGACCCGATCACGCCTATGCTTGGCGACGTGTCTGCCTGTCGCCGGCTGCCCTGTTCGGCGTCGATCTGGATGCGCCATTGCCAGGCAGCGAAGCCCTGCTTGCGACCCGCAGCCAGCATTTTGCCAGCCCGCAAAAGCACTATTACGCTCATCCGCCACAGATCGAGCGTGGTTTTGGCGAACATCTGTTCGACATGGCGGGCCGCGCCTATCTGGATATGGTCAACAATGTCGCCACCGTCGGCCATGGCCATCCGCGCCTTGCCCATGCCGCCTGGGCGCAGTGGTCGCGTCTCAACACCAATTCCCGCTTTCATTACCGCGCCGTCGCCGAATTTTCTGAGCGGTTGGCGCGCCTTGCGCCGGAAGGATTGGACACGGTTTTTCTGGTCAATAGCGGCTCGGAAGCCGTGGACCTCGCCATCCGGCTTGCCTGGGCAGCCAGCGGCAAACGCAACTTGGTCAGCCTGAAGGAAGCCTATCACGGCTGGACCATGGCGAGCGACGCGGTCTCCACCTCGATTGCCGATAATCCGCGTGCGCTGGAAACCCGCCCGGACTGGGTGTGGCCCGTCACCGCCCCCAACAGCTATCGCGGCCCGCACAGAGGACCGGATAGCGCTGCCGCCTATGTCGCCGAGGTGGAAAAAACGCTGGAGGACATCGATGCCGCAGGTACAGGCCTCGCCGGTTTCATCGCCGAAAGCCTGTTTGGCAATGCGGGAGGCATCGCCTTGCCGCCCGGCTATCTCCAGGGCGTCTACCCCTTGATCCGGGCGCGCGGCGGGCTGTGCATCGCCGATGAAGTTCAGGTCGGCTATGGCCGTCTCGGCCATCATTTCTGGGGTTTCGAGCAGCAGGGCGTCATCCCTGATATCATCACCATCGCCAAGGGCATGGGCAATGGTCAGCCGCTCGGTGCCGTTATCACCACAAAGGCGATTGCCGATGCCTTTGAGCAGGACGGCTACTTTTTCTCGTCCTCCGGTGGAAGCCCGGTCAGTTCAGTGATCGGCATGACGGTGCTGGACATCATGCGCGACGAAAACTTGCAGGACAATGCCCGCGATGTCGGCGATTTCCTGCGTGAAAAACTGGAGGATCTGGTTGCCGTCCATCCCCTGGCCGGTGCCGTACACGGCATGGGGCTTTATCTTGGCCTCGAACTGGTCCGCGACCGCCAGACGCTGGAACCAGCAGCCCAAGAGACCGCCGCGATCTGCGAACGACTGCTCGACCTCGGCATCATCATGCAGCCGACCGGCGACCATCTCAACGTCCTGAAGATCAAGCCGCCGCTCTGCCTGACCTATGAAAGCGCCAGCTTCTTCGTCGCCATGCTGGACAAGGTCCTGACCGAAGGTTGGTAGCACAGGCTTCGCCTGATGACGCTTAGAAAGCGGTAAACGTCATTGTCGTCAGCGAACGGACCACGCCGGGTACGGCCGAAATCTGTTCGTTGACGAATTTGCCAACGTCCTGCCCATCCTCGATATAGACCTTCATCAGCAGATCATATTCGCCCGAGGTGGAATAAAGTTCTGAGACGATCTCCGCCTTATAGATCGCATCGGCCACCTCATAGGTCTTGCCGGGAACACATTGCAGCTGAACGAAAATCGGTTTCATGGAAATTGGTCCTGATATAGTGGTCAAAAGATCTGTAGGCCGCGCAGGTAGTGCCTACACTTTTTCTATTCGATACCGCAAATGCAAGTGGGGTGTCATCCTGCAATCCCCTACACTTCTTGCACCTCCCGCCCTATTTTAGCATCATGATCAAGCCCGAGGCCCTGCTTTATCCCACTCCTGCCGGTCTCTATTGCCCGATCGGCGATTTCTATGTCGATCCGGTAAGGCCGGTGGCGCGGGCGCTGATCACCCATGGCCATTCCGACCATGCTCGTGCCGGTCATGATAAAGTATTGGCCACACGGCAAACGCTTGACATCATGGCGTTGCGCTACGGCGCGGACTTTGCCGGATCTTCGCAGGCGGTCGATTTTGGGGAAACCGTCACGCTGGACGGCGTTGCCGTCGGCTTTCATCCGGCAGGTCATGTTCTGGGTTCGGCGCAGATTTCTATTGAGTGCGGGGGAACACGTATCGTTGTTTCCGGCGACTACAAACGCCGGCCAGATGCCACCTGTGCGGCCTTCGTGCCGGTGCCTTGCGATGTGTTCATCACTGAGGCAACCTTTGCGCTGCCGGTCTTTCACCATCCCGATCCGGCGCTGGAAATCGGCAAGCTTTTACGGTCGCTGGAACAGTTTCCGCAGCGCAGCCATCTGGTCGGAGCCTATGCGCTGGGCAAGGCGCAGAGGGTGATCTCGCTGATCCGCCAGGCGGGCTATGACAAACCGATCTATATTCATGGTGCGCTCGCCAAGCTCTGCGACTATTACCAGAGCCAGGGCATAGAGCTGGGCGAATTGCGCCCCGCAACGGTGGAAAACGGTGGTTCCAGCCATTTCGAGGGTGCCATCGTCATTGGACCGCCTTCAGCTTTTGCCGATCGCTGGGCGCGGCGTTTTCACGACCCATTGCCGATTTTCGCTTCTGGCTGGATGATGGTGCGCCAAAGGGCCAAGCAGCGCGGAGTCGAATTGCCGCTGGTCATATCCGACCATTGCGACTGGCCGGAACTGATCGAGACGATTAGCGAATTGCAACCCGGTGCCGTCTGGGTCACGCATGGGCGCGAAGAGGCGCTGGTGCGCTGGTGCGAGTTGAACGGTATTGCCGCCAAGCCGCTGCATCTGGTTGGCTATGAAGACGAGGGCGATTGATGCGTGCCTTTGCCACCCTTCTCGACCGCCTCGTCCTGACCCCGAGCCGCAATGGCAAGCTCAAGCTACTGGCCGATTATTTTTCAAGCGTGCCGGACCCGGACCGGGGCTATGCGCTGGGCGTTCTGGCCGGAACGCTTGATCTGAAAACAGTCAAGCCAGCCCTCCTGAAAGACCTGGTGCTGGAGCGGATGGACCCGGTTCTCTTCGGTTATTCCTATGATTATGTCGGCGACCTCGCCGAAACCATTTCGCTGGTCTGGGACCAGGACCGCGGCGAAAAGGCCGAGATTGCCGAACCGAGCCTTGGCGAGGTCGTGGCCCTCATGCAATCGCTCAGTCGTACCCAGGTGCGAGGCGCCGTGCGCGATCTGCTCGACCAACTCGACACGTCAGGCCGGTTCGCCTTTCTCAAACTTGCGACCGGCGGCTTGCGGATCGGGGTTTCGGCAAGGCTTGCCAAACAGGCGCTTTCCGACATGTCGGGCAAGGATGTCGGGGAGATCGAGACGCTCTGGCATGGGCTGGAGCCACCCTATGAGAGCCTGTTTGCCTGGCTCCAGGACGGAGCCGACAAGCCTGTGCTGGCGACACCGGCAATCTTTCATTCGGTCATGCTGTCCAATCCGGTCGGCAATGGTGATCTGGATGGTCTCGATCCCGCCGATTATGCCGCCGAGTGGAAATGGGACGGTATCCGGGTGCAGCTTTCGCGCCATGGGGACACCTGTCGGCTCTATTCCCGCTCCGGCGACGATATTTCGGGAGCTTTTCCCGATATTGTTGCCGCAGCGAATTTCGATGGGGTGATTGATGGCGAATTGCTGGTCGGCGGCACCGCCCGCTCCAACCAGTCGACCCGCAGCTTTTCCGATCTTCAGCAACGGTTGAACCGCAAGAGCGTCACGACGAAAATGCTCAGCGATTACCCGGCCTTTATCCGTGCCTATGATCTGTTGTTTACCGGCGATCAGGATGTGCGAAACCTCGGCTATGAGGCACGCCGGGGGTTGCTTGCAGAGATTGTCGAAAAAGCCCCGGCCACGCGCTTCGATCTCTCGCCGCTGATTGCTTTTTCCAGCTGGGACGAGCTGGACGCGCTGCGACACGCCCCGCCCGATCCGGTCATCGAAGGGGTGATGATCAAGCGCCGCGACAGCATCTACCAGGCGGGACGCGCCAAAGGGCCGTGGTTCAAGTGGAAAAAGCAGCCGCTGAATGTGGATGCGGTGCTGATGTATGCGCAGCGCGGCCATGGCAAGCGCTCCAGCTATTATTCCGATTTTACCTTCGGGGTCTGGATGCAGATGCCTGATGGTGGCGACCAGCTGGTGCCGGTGGGTAAGGCCTATTTCGGCTTTACCGATCAGGAGCTGGAGATTCTCGATAAATATGTGCGCAACAACACCATCGACCGGTTCGGACCAGTCCGCTCGATCCGCGCCGAGCCGGATCATGGCTTCGTGGTGGAGGTGGCGTTTGAAGGGCTGAACCGGTCCACCCGGCACAAATCCGGCGTCGCCATGCGCTTTCCCCGGATTTCGCGGTTACGGAGCGACAAACTTCCGCGTCATGCTGACCGCCTGGAAACGCTGCTGCATATGCTGCCAGCATGACCATAACGTCATAAAAAAGCGGCGCCAGAACCATCATGGTTTCCAGCGCCGCACCCGCAAGACGACATCATGTCGCCAGACTGCGGTTAGGGTATATTAGTGGCGTTTGACCCAATCGTCGATCTCTCGGTCGGCCTCATCCTGGCCTTTTCCATAGAGTTCCTGCAATTTGCCGCTCAATTGTTTGCGATTACCAGCAATAACATCCAGGTCATCGCCGGTCAGCTTGCCCCATTGCGCCTGGGCCTTGCCTTTGAATTGTTCCCAATTGCCTTCAACACGGTTCCAGTTCATCGCGGTCTCCTCTTCCGATTGGCGATTTCAAGAAGCCCGTGCCGCCATCAAATATCAGCGGTGCGAGCATGGTAGCATGAGATTAACGCCATGCAATCTGGAAGGTTCCAATTATGGTGATCGGGCGCGGCTGCACAGGGGTCAACACAATCATCCCATGCAAGATAGGCGATCCGAAAATAGTTGAAAAATGGAACCCTTGGGCCTGAGCAACGTTTGTTGATAGAGTTCGCGCCGCAGACGGGATAACGGTTTGCGCAGCCTTAAAATCCAGAAGGAGTTCGTCCATGGTCGATATCAATGAAGCCGTCAACGATGTGGAAGCAGAAGCACGGTCCAAGGAACTCGAAGCACAGATCGAGCAGCTCAAGCAGGACGTTGCCTCGCTGACGAGCACGCTCGCCTCCCTCGGCAGTGCAACCTTGCATCAGGTCGGCGACAAGGCATCGGATGCGATCAGCTCCGCACGCAGCAGCGTTTCCGCGCTTGAACAGGATCTGGAAGATAAAATTCGGGCAAAGCCTTTGCAGTCGGTCGCGGTTGCCGCTGGTCTGGGCTTCATTTTCGCTCTGCTGTCGCGGCGCTAATCAATGTTCGGTTTGCTCACACGTCTGACACTGGTGGCCGCAGAAGGCGTGAAACCCAGGATCGACAAGGCTCGGCGCAACGCCATCGCTGGCGCTATCGCCGGATTTTGTTTTCTGATTGCCATCGTCGCAGCCATCGTGTCCGGCTGGATCTTCCTGGCAGCTGAAATCGGTGCAGGTCCGGCCGGGCTGGTGATTGCAGGCGTCGCGGTGTTGATCGGTCTGATCACGCTAGCGGTCGTCTCCATCATCAATCGCCGTGAGGCGCGCAGGCGGGCATTTCTTCAAACCGCGACGCTGGCAGCGACCGATCCACTGACCATGGGCCTGATGGGACGCTTGCCCGGAATGCTGAAGGTCAACCCGATCGTCGGGGTCGCGGCGGTCGGCATGCTGGCCTATCTGTTTGCGCGCAGCCAAGGGATCGGCCGTAAGTAACGGCAAATCCAATAACAGTTGTTAAGTGCAGTCATAACCTCAACCGACGACGGAGCCCTGTTTCGGCGGTGTTCTTTGTCGCCTTGTTTTTAACCGAAAGGACCAAATCCATGGCCAAAGTTGCAGAAGTATTGAAGCCCAGAGCCCGCGACGAAAAAATCAGCATCGGTCTCGAAGACAAATACCGCGAGCAGGCGTCCAAGGATCTCTCCAAAATCCTGGCAGCCACTTATGCGCTGACAATCAAGACCCAGGTCTATCACTGGAATGTGGTTGGTCCGCTGTTCAAGCCGATCCACGAACTGACGGAAGAGCATTACAACACGCTGTTTGCCGCCGTCGACATTATTGCCGAGCGTATTCGTGCCCTCGGGCATCTTGCCCCAGTCAACCTGCAAAGCAGCAGCAATTTCGCGCCAAAGACTGGCGAGACCCAGCATCACGCCGCCATCGACATGGTCAAAGATCTGATCGCAGACCACGAGGCTGCCGTGCGCCAGATGCGCGAGGTCGGCGAGGCTGCCGACGAAGCTGGCGATCTGGTTACATCAGACATGCTGACAGCGCGACTGACCTTCCACGAAAAAGCATTGTGGATGCTGCGGGCGATTATCGCTTCATAAGAGCATTTTCAGAAAAATGCCGGAGCCAGTTTCACCGAAAAGACCGGTTTGAACAACAAAAGCGTCATGTGATTTGCAAAACACATGACGCTTTTTCTATATTTCCCGTCACCTCGTGTGTCGTAAACACCGGTTTCAGGCTTTATCCGACTTGGACTTCGCCGCCTGCTCGGCAGCATCGAGCCTCTCCAGCAGGTCCAGAAAGTGATCCGGGGTCCCCTCCTCGACAAGCTCATCGTAATAGGTTTTCAAACGCGCCGCGATCATGGCATTGGCCTGGCTCTGCTTTGCCGGAGCTTTGACGGATTTCGAGGACTTTTTTTCGGACATGATGTCAATGCCTGCGGCCTGGAGAGGGAGCTTGTTATATGATATGCATTCTATCAAGAAATAGATCGCAGCAAGAGCAATCCTGGTTTTTTGTATCCAAGACGGTTACAAACAAGATAATAGCACAATGCCGGGTATGACTTTCTTGATCTTTGTCAAATAGAGATCCGAACATTCGAACATATAAATCAACTGCATCCGATGCATTGACCCTGAACATCAGAATGAATATCGCTGCTTGTTTAAACCACTGTGGATATCTATAGCAATTCTAGAAATCCAGGGGTTGTTGGTCGAATCAAAACCCTTTTATCCCTAGTGACCGAAAAGCCTTCAATGATTTTGGCAGGAAAGGATTGCCGCAGGATTTGCGTCTTGAACTTCACCGGTCCACTGGCATAAGCTCGTGAGCATCATCTGATTTTAACGCCTGCCCATTCTTTTCCCAGTCTCGCGACAGTGGTTTGCCTTGCCCATAAAGACGAAAATCATCGAAGATCGCTCGTCATACCCTTTGCAAATATCTCAAGCCTTTGACAGATTTGATATATTGCGATCTCTTGGAGACGGGGACACATCGGTCTCTTTGCACGATAATATAAGTGCAGGGCATGAAGCGGATAGAATGGATCGATATCGACCGGCACCCCGCACGGATCGGGCAAATAGCCGGACGAAATTTGGAACTTTTTTTGGATCCCCGCGTTTGCTAGCGAGTTTATGCTGCATTCGTGCAAACTGGAGAAGCTGAATGTCCCTTACCACCCGCGTCGCTGCTCATATTCCTTATTTGAGGCGATATGCCCGAGCTGTCACGGGCTCGCAGACATCGGGCGACGCCTATGTCGCCGCTGTTCTGGAGGCTCTGATCGCCGATCTTTCGGTCTATCCCGAAGCCAGCAGTGATCGGGTTTCGCTTTATAAACTGTTTGTCACGATTTTTGGCTCGACCCATGTCGAAATCCGGCCAATGACCTCGCCTTTTGCCTGGGAAAAACGGGCCGCGTCTAATCTGTTGGCCGTTCCTCCGCGTGAGCGCCACGCCTTCCTGCTGATCTCAGTCGAAGGCTTTACCTATGAGGAAGCTGCGGAAGTGCTCGGCGTCAGCGACAGCGACTTCCGGGGTCTGTTCAACCAGGCCGCCGTGGAAATCTCCCGCCAGGTGGCAACCGATATCATGATCATCGAAGACGAACCGCTGATCGCGCTCGATATTGAGCAGATGGTGGAAGATCTCGGTCATCGCGTCACCGGCATTGCCCGGACCCACAAGGAAGCCGTTGAGCTTTACGGCCGGACCAACCCGAAAATGGTACTTGCCGACATCCAGCTAGCCGATGGAAGCTCCGGCATCGACGCCATCAATGATATCCTGAAGGTGGATACCGTACCGGTGATCTTCATTACCGCCTTCCCGGAACGTTTGCTGACCGGCGAGCGGCCGGAACCTGCGTTTCTCGTCACCAAGCCGTTCAATCCCGATATGGTCAAGGCACTGATCAGCCAGGCACTGTTCTTCAACGAACATGCCAAACAGGATGCCTGACGGCTGGACCATGCGATTGTGGACCGGTTCGGTTTGGCATCGCAGTCAATGAAGAGATAGCGTCGAAGCACGAGGCGCCGGATAAAACGGATCGTCATTGCGATGTTGGTGAAACTATGCAGGCGCATGGATGCCGCGCGCCCTTGAAAGAGGGCTACCGCCGCTGGAGAGAAGCACTTGGTAAATCGGTTGACATGGTTCGAACCGCAGCGTGCTGACAGGCCCTTGCGTGAGTTCTTTATCACGGCCCTGCTGGATATTGGCGCAAGCCTGACCCTTCAGGACATGGACGGGCGCTATATCTGCATTACATCCCTGCCCCAGCGTTGGCCGCTTGCCCATGGCGAAGAACCCAGTGACGATTCGATTTTCGGACCCGAAATTGGCGCCCAGTTGCGGGAATTGAAAGCCGGGCTGGTGGAGGCGGACCAGGGTGCGGAACTGAATGTCGAACCGGGCGACGATACAGTGTTTGAATTTCGCTGCCGGATGATCCGCATCAGCCCGGAAGAGGTCTGCATGATGACGATCCTGGTGGACCGGACCGAAGAAAAGCGCCGCGAACGCCTATTACGCGCGCTTTTGCGTGAGGTCAGCCACCGTTCGAAAAACCTGCTGGCGATCATTCAAAGCATCGCTTTTCAGACAGCCCGTTATTCCGGGACGCTAGACCAGTTTCTGGGCAAGTTTCGCGGCAGGCTGCATGCACTGTCGATGTCGCAGGACCTGATTACCGATTCCAGTTGGCGCGGCGCTTATTTTCAGGATCTGGTCCGCCAGCAATTGGAAAAATACGTGCCGGAAACGGCAAATCTCGTTCAGGTGTCCGGTGACAATGTTCTGCTGTCGCCCAATGCTTCCCTGCATATCGGGCTTGCCCTTCATGAGCTGATCGTCAACGCGGTCAGCCACGGCGATTTCATCAGCCAACGCAAGAAAATCGAGGTCGCCTGTCATCAGCAATGGACACGCAATGGCGAGGAAATCCGGGTGACCTGGAACGAGCCGATTGAAACACTGTCTGGCGAGGATCTGGAACGCGCCAGGGGACGATTTGGCAGCACGGTGCTCGAACGTGTTGTGCCCGCTTCCGTCAACGGCCATGTCGTCCACCGGTTCGATAAGGAAAGCGTCTATTATGAGCTGACATTTCCAGTCGAACTGCATGAATAACTGTATTTCACGCTACAATCCCTGAGCAGGGAACCTATTCCTCTCGCCAATCTTTTGTGGGTGCGGGCTTTCGTGAGTGCGGACTTTGTGTATGCGAATGCGTTTACACGCCGCGACACTGCACCCCGCCGCAATACGGTGCGTCGGAAACGATGCAAGTCCACTTGCGAGACAATTCAAACCTGCTGCATAATCCTGTCGCAACACTATTCCGGTTTGCGAGCGACTGTGCAGGAGCGAGCCATGGAGCCCTGATGCGCCTCTTTAATTGTTCCAATTGCAGAAACATGGTGTTCTTCGATAACACCCAATGCTTGTCATGCCATTCCCTGTTGGGTTTTCGCCCATCCGATAACGGGTTTATCGCCATTGATTCCAGCAATGCCGCGCTGATCGATGGCGTGCCGCAGCAGGGCTTTATCCGGCTCTGCGCCAATGCGCGCCATGACGCTTGCAACTGGCTGGTCGAGGACGGTGAGGAATTTTGCCTCGCCTGCCGCCATAATCTGGTTATTCCTGATCTCTCCAGCAACGACAATCTCGAAAACTGGCGCAAAATCGAAAATGCCAAACACGTGCTGTTTTATTCGCTCCAGCGCTTCGGCCTGCCTTTGGTCACGCGCACCGAAGCGACCCCGGACGGACTGGCCTTCGAGTTCCTGGAAGACGATTCAGCCCGCACCGGCGGCCAGCCCGTCATGACCGGCCATGATTCCGGCCTGATCACCCTGAATATCGCCGAGGGTTCCGATGCGGAGCGCGAAGCAAGGCGTGTCGCGCTGGGCGAACCGTTTCGAACCCTGATCGGCCATTTCCGCCACGAAGTGGGTCATTACTACTGGAATGTCCTGGTGCGCGACGGCAACCAACTCGAGCAATGCCGGGTAATTTTCGGCAATGACGAAGAAGATTATGGCGAAGCCCTGCAACGGCATTATGCCAATGGACCGGTTCCGGGTTGGGAGGGCAGCTTCATCAGCGCCTATGCCGCCAGCCACCCCTGGGAAGATTTCGCCGAAACCTGGGCTCACTACATCCATATTGTCGATGCCCTGGAAACGGCCTACGCGTTCGGCCTGCGCACCCGTCCGATCATCGATGAACAAAACCTCACCGTGAAAGTCGATTTCGACCCCTATAGAGTGGATGGCGTCAGAGCCCTGATCGATGCATGGGTCCCGCTGACTGTCGCCGTCAACAGTATCAACCGCAGCATGGGCCAGCCGGATCTCTATCCCTTCGTGCTGTCGGAACCCGTCTTGGTGAAACTTCAATATATCCACGACCTCATTCATGGGGCCACGCATAACGCCGGCTTCTGAAATCGACCTGCACCGGGGAACCATCGGGTTCCCCGGGTATGCGCAGCTGATCACTGTGATATTTTGGCGACAGCATGCCCATGTTGCCCTTCTCCCGCCAGCCCCATCAGGAACAAGCGAATAGCAAGGCCGTTACCCTTTTGAGGGTAAGGAGATTGGCCATGATGAGCTTTGCGGCAATAATGGTGATTGTTGCTTGTCATCCCGAACGAACGGATTGCATAGACCGGCCTGTCGCCGTGATCGACTATGCCGATGCAAACCTGTGCCGGGCAGATCTGCCGGAGAAATTGCGTCGTCTGGAAGGTTATGCCCTGAAGATGTATGGGGATTGTGTTCCCGTCGCACCCAGCCTGCTTGCAGGAAAAACCGGCATTCGCTCCATCATGGGGGCGCGCGAACTGCAAGCGTTGAAAAGCCAGGGCGGTTCTCAAAGACAAGTGCAGGCTGTGGCCTTGGACAATAACCGCTTCTAAAGTCTTCCAGATATCCATAAGCCCCTGGACACCCGAGGGCATTGTGAGCTTTTTCACACTCACTGTGCGTCCGGCCGGTGATAAAACGCGATAGGGCCCGGCAATTTGCCGGGCCCTATCGTTGTTACCAGTTTGCAGGGATCAGGCGCGCCTGAACAGACGGCTCACCAGCGAAATCAGGAAGAGCACGATGAAGACAAAGAACAGGATCTTTGCAATACCGGCCGAAGCGCCAGCAATACCACCAAAACCCAATGCGGCGGCGATAAGAGCGACGACGAGAAAGACGAGAGAATAATACAGCATGGATTTGAACTCCGTTATCAACTGATTTAGAAACGAAAATCTGGGGCCAAAGTTCCATCCACCTCGTCAAGACGTTACTTTTTGTCGCAAACCGGTTAGCGACAGTCTGGATCTTCTCGATAATGTCTTGCCCGCCCAAAGCGCAGCACACCGAGCTGGGTGCATAGATCGCTGTCGTCGACAGCCGGCAATTGAGGACCGTTATCATTTCACCTTAATTTGATGAAATGCTGTCACTCGACATCTTGTTCTCGATATGCGACATTTCAATTTAACACGTTATATTTTCAGCATAATTTCCTCCTTGCCTCATGTCTGACGCTAGAGACGAACCCGGAGAAAAAATATGCGGGGAGAAGCGGAACCTTCTCAGATATGGTCCGTTAAGCCTGACATTAAAATCAACCGTCAGAGACATCATGAACAACCAGCATAATCATCGTGACGCAGGAGAGGACGGAACCGGGGGAATCCCGGCTGAGGCACACGGCACGATCAGCAGCAAGCTCCGGCAATTCTATGATTCCGTCCAGGAGGAGGGAATTCCGGACCGTTTCATGGACTTGCTTGAGCGTCTGGATGCCGCCGAACAAAATGCGGGGAAACAGTGCGACAGGAAGGACACTGCTCGATGACCCTTGAAAAGCAATCGGATGATCGCGGCTTCAAGAGAGATATGCTGGCTGCCCTGCCCAATCTACGTGCGTTTGCCGTGTCGCTGGCCGGGCGGCACCACGTTGCGGACGATCTTGTCCAGGATACGATCATGAAAGCCTGGGCAAAGCAGGATCATTTCGAACCGGGCACCAATATGAAAGCCTGGTTGTTCACCATTCTGCGCAACGAATTCTATTCGCAAATGCGCAAGCGCGGCCGCGAGGTCTCGGACCCTGACGGCATTTTCACCTCACAGCTGGCTGTTCATCCTCAGCAATACGGTTCGCTCGACCTTCAGGACTTCAAAAAGGCGCTCGATCAACTGCCGAGCGACCAGCGCGAAGCCATTATTCTGGTGGGTGCCTCCGGTTTCGCCTATGAGGAAGCGGCGGAAATTTGCGGTTGCGCCGTCGGCACCATCAAGAGCCGGATCAACCGGGCGCGAAACCGCCTGCAGGAGATTCTTGGTGTGAGCGGAGAAGGTGATTTCGGACCCGACGCCCATGACGCTGCGGTAACGAAACGCGCATTCGCGGTATAATGACATCTTCCGGTCAGCGTGCGGGTCGCGCCGACCGGAAGATTTGCTTGTCATGTACTTGGCCCCTGATCGGCGCCATTCCCCTCGATCTTTGTCTCTAAACCAGCACCCATAGGATCTCGATTGGCTGCTGCTTCGAATACCGCAGCCAGCAACCGTTGCTCGTCAAACGGCTTTGTCAGGAGCGCAAAGCCAGGTTCTGGCTGGCTAAACCCAGGCACCTCGTCGAAGGAGGTCAGAAACACCACTCCGGCATTATGACTTCGAATAAGATCGAACCGCGTACGGTTCTGCTCCGGCATGATGGTCGCATCGATCAGCACCACATCATAGCGGGCTTCGCTCAATCTCAATGGCATATCGCGAGGGAGGCAAACGGTGATTTTGCCGCCTGCCACTTCCGTGAGCACGACCTCGATCTCGATCGCGATCAAGGCCTGCTTTTCAGCAACGAGTACATGCAGCGGTTTTTCAGTCATTGATTAACCTTTTTGCTTAAAAGCCCTTATCGGTGCTTCATCGCTTCGGGTCATTTAAAAAAGACATGTCACCCCTCCTCAATCAGGAACATTTGCTCCACCTGATACTTTACTGAAAATAAAAGCAAATAAGGAGGCGGAATGCCAGAGGAACCGGCAAGACATGGAGAACGGCTCAAGAACGGAATTCACACGGCCTGTCTGGTCTGCCCCATCCGCCTCAACGATCATTTCCGGGAGTTTACACCCGGCGAACTTGAGTTCGTTCGCGCGTTCCGAAAGGGTGAATTTCATGCTGACGCGGGGACGACAATCCTTGTTGAAGGCAGCCATAGCGCCCATCTTTACACAACCCTGACCGGCTGGGGATTTCGCTATAAAATCCTCGAGGATGGTCGCAGGCAGATTCTGAATTACGTGGTTCCGGGTGATATGATCGGTTTGCAGGGCGCGGTTTTTGATGAAATGGCCCATTCCGTCGAAGCGCTGACACCCATGCGGCTCTGCGTCTTTGAGCGAGAGCGGCTTTTTTCTCTTTTCGAAAAACATCCAGGCCTTGGCTACGACCTGACCTGGATTGCGTCACGCGAAGAAAGCATGCTGGACGATCATCTGATCAGCATTGGCCGGCGCACCGCACTGGAACGCGCTGCCTATCTGCTGGCTTTCCTGGATGATCGCGGCCGGGTGGCTGGGCTCATCGACGCGGAGAAACCCTATTTGCCAATCACCCAGGTCCATGTTGCCGACACGCTCGGCCTTTCGATCGTTCACACCAACAAGACATTGAAAAAGCTGACCGCCCGTGGCCTGATCCGCTGGCTGGACCGTGGGTGCGAGATCCTCGACAGCGCCGGTCTTCAGGCTGCCGCAAACTGGACGCCCGATGGCGTCATGCGCCGTCCATTTATATGAGCGGCATTTTTGTTGAGATCAATCGATACACTATCTGCCGTTTCTCATAAAGAAACCGAAGTCCGTCAGCTGGAGATCCGGCGGACTTCGGCTTCGCCCGCCTTGGGGGGCAAGGAACGGGCATCTTCTCCCACGCCGAAGGACGCAGGATAAGGCAAGTCTATTGTAATACCTGTATTTTATGCGACGATGACAATGCCGCTGACCAAGGCGATGATGAAGATTACCAACACGATAAAGATCAGGATTTTCGCAATACCGGCAGAGGCGCCCGCCACGCCCCGAAAGCCCAGAAGGCTGGCAACGGCAGCAATCAGCAGAAAAATCAAAATCCAGTGCAGCATGACAGGCTCCTTGAAAGAATTATCGGCAGGAGAACGGCAAGCAACTGAAAATGTTCCTTCATTGGCAATGGGCGACACCGGGCAAGGCAATTTTCCACGGTCTTCGCAGGCAACAATCCGCCATGCTCCATGCCCGCTGATCGGGAAAACCGGGAGCCACTTTTCCCTGGCAAGCTCAGGGAAAATGCATCCTTGGCAAGATTATACTTGAAAACATCACTCAACTTTAATATCGACAAACAATTAAAGGCACGGCCCCGCCATGCGCGAGACATGCTGGCAATGGATTTTGATCGGAAGGTTGTTTGATGGCGTATCGTCGCTCCTCTTCGCTCGCTCGCGTGAGCATGACCGTGGTTATTGGCTCGGGTCTGCTGATAACCGGCACGCTGATGAGTTCGTCCGCCGCCTTGGCCCAGCAAGGGACGGCACCCGCCCAAACCACAAGCGAACCAGCCCCAGCCATGCCTGCGCAAACGCCGGTACAAGAGGCGCCTGCGGCACCCACCAATTTAACAGCCCCACCAGCGGAAAACGGCACGCCAGATCCGGCACCCTCCCCCACGGAAGGCGTCGCAGTGGAGGCTCCCGCCGCAGTGCAGCGCTCCGACATTCCCCACGATCTTTCTCCTGTTGGCATGTTCATGGCCGCCGATTGGGTCGTGAAGTCAGTGATGATTGCCCTTGGCCTTGCCTCCGTTGCAACCTGGACCATCCTGCTTGTCAAAACCCTTCAACTCTCCGGCTCAAAGGCGAGGCTGCGGCGCGGTCTGGCTGTGTTGCAAGAGGCGCGATCCCTCTCGCAAGCGGCAGGCGCATTGCAGAAGCGGCGCGGCACCGTGCCGGACATGCTGCTGATCGCTGCACGCGAGTTGAAACTATCAGAGCCAGCGCTCGATTATGCTGGCAATGACGGCGTCAAGGAACGAGTGAGCTCGGCTCTGTCGCGGATCGAATCGCGCGCCGGACGCCGGATGACCGCCGGAACCGGCATTCTTGCCACCATCGGCTCGATCGGTCCCTTTGTCGGTCTGTTCGGCACCGTCTGGGGCATCATGAATTCCTTCATTGGCATTTCGCAGTCGCAGACCACCAATCTTGCCGTCGTCGCGCCTGGTATCGCCGAAGCGCTGCTGGCCACGGCCATCGGCTTGGTTGCCGCCATTCCCGCCGTGGTGATCTATAACGTGTTTGCCCGCGCGGTGACCGGCTATCGCCAGCAATTGCTGGATGCGGCAACAGCGGTGGAGCGGCTGGTCAGCCGGGATCTCGATTTCCGCAAGGTGCCGGCCGATGTGCGCGCCGCCCGCCTCAAGGTGGTGACGGAGTAATCCGATGGCTGGAGGTATCCGCGAAAATTCGAGCGACGATCTGGTTGAAAACCACGAGATCAATGTCACGCCCTTCATCGATGTCATGCTGGTTCTGCTGATCATCTTCATGGTGGCGGCGCCGCTGGCGACGGTCGATGTCAATGTCGATCTCCCCGCGTCCAGCGCCGCACCGGCGAAACGGCCGGATGAACCGGTCTATCTCACCCTGAAACAGGATCTCAGCCTGGCGCTTGGCAATGACACGGTCAGCCGCGACAGGCTGCCGACCGTGCTGGAACAGGTCTCCAAGGGCAATAAAGACACGCGGATTTTCCTGCGCGCCGATAAGAATGTCGGCTACGGCGAATTCATGACGGTGATGAACCTGCTGCGCGACGCAGGCTATCTGAAGATCGCCCTGGTTGGGGTGGAAACATTGCCGCAGGCGACCAGCATTACGCCGCCCGCAGAGGATACCAACGGCCAATGAGCAGGCAAGCGGACCCGACAGGGCGGCGCAGTTCCGCCCTCGATTGGCTGCTCTGGTGTACAGCCGGAACCCTGGTGTTTGCCGCCCATGCCGGTGCCGTGGCGCTGATGCTGCAACAGCCGGAAGAGCCGTTGGCCGACGGTGCTCCGCCCGCTGCGATCATGATTGAGCTGGCTCCCGAACCGGTCGCTTCCAAGGTCGAGGAAAACCAGATCACGCCCGATCAACAGGATGCGGAAGAGGTAAAATCCGAAGCGGTGCAGAAGCCGCCCCAGCCGGTCGAACCGCCACCCGTGCCACAGCCGCCCGAGGTGCAGCCACCGGAACCGACACCGCCTGAAAAAGTCGAGGAGACACCACCACCGCCACCCGAAGTCGCGGAAGTACAGCCCGAACCACCACCGGAACCCGAGCCAAAACCGGTGGAAGAACCGACGGTCGAGGAACAGGTAACCAAGGAACTGGAAAATGTGGAAGTCCCGCTGCCCGTAACTCGCCCAGTGCAAAAGCCGGTGGAGACCGCAGACACGACGCCGGTTAAAAAGAAGCAACCGAAAGCCGCCCCGCAGCCACAGGCCCAGAAAGCCCAGCGCGAGGCCCAGGCAGAGGTGACGCAATCGGACAGGACGGCAGCCTCCACCACCAGTTCTGGCCTGTTTTCATCGAGCGTCAGCCCACAAAAATGGCAGGCACGGTTGGCGGCCTATCTTGAGCGACGCAAGCGCTATCCAAGCGAAGCCCGCGCCAACAAGGAGGAAGGCACTGCCTATGCCCGCTTCCAGATCGATGACAGCGGCAATGTTCTCTCGGTGTCGATTTCCCGTTCTTCAGGGTTTCCGAATCTGGATCAGGCAACGGTCGATGCCATAAAACGTTCGTCGCCGGTGCCAGCACCTCCGCCAGGTGTCAGCAAGACGATTACGGTACCGTTTCGCTTCAATCTCAAATAACAACCGGAAAAAGGCACTTCCCGTCAGACCAGTGCGGGAGATGCGGAGTGTGTCGCGCAACGCAGACGCTCCGCTTCAGCCATCATCAATGGACCGACACCCTTGATGTCGTCGTCGTTCAACGCTTCGGATAGGTAATAGGCAGGCGTTCCATCCCGGTAGACGCCGCCAAACCCGCCCAGTCCGGCCACACAGCAAATCTGCTTCATTACCATCCGGCCAGAGACGTTGGGACCAAACGCATGACGGCGAAGGCTCTCCAATGCCTCCGCGCCAATCTCCGCCTTTGCCGCCGCGATCCCGAGCCGGGCTGCCTTCAGAGAGGCATAGGCGAACATCGCCGTAGCAGAGCTTTCAGGATAATTGCCGGTAAGATCGGGTTGATCGATAACCTGCAACCAGCGGCCATCCGCGGTGCGCAAGTGTGAAAGCCGGGTGAGAAGTTCACCAAGCTTTTCGGCCAGGATCGACTTATCCGCGCCCTCTGGCACCAGGCCATAGAGATCGACCATGGCCATCGCCAGCCAGCCGATCGCCCGTGCCCAATGGGCGGGCGAAAGGCCGGTGTGCGGATCGGCCCAGGCTTGCAGCCGTTCCTCGTCGTAGCCGTGGCGATAAAGCCCGCTCACACAATCCGAGGTCAGCTCGAGCGTCACCAGCAATTCCTCGAGCGCATCGCGGACCATAGACTCTTCGCCAGCCAACTTTCCGTATTCGGCCTTGAAGGCGAGGCCCATATAGAGCCCATCCAACCAGACTTGATGGGGATAGCGCAGCTTGTGCCAATAAGGTCCGGCGCCAAGACGCGGATGGCTTTGCAATTGCCGGGCAAGCCGGTCTGCCGCAACCCGGTAACGATTGTCACCGGTCGTTTTCAGCAGGAAAATCAGCGCCCGACCCGGCAGGATATTGTCGATATTATACTCGGTCAGCACGTAATCACGCATCTGGCCCTGATCATCCAACTGGCCATCGACCAGCCGCTTCAGATGCGCCGACCATCTCGTATCACCGGTCGCCTCGTGAAGGGCGATCAGCCCGGCATAGAGACAACCGTCCTCATAGCACCAGCTACCGCCCTTATAAGGCTGATAATCACGAGCATAGGCGTCGAAATACTCGACCAGATCGACATTCATACGGCAGGCCTCCCAAGCGATACAGGCTTCGGTCCTCCAACCGTTGCCTCGGGCGCCAAGGTCATCCGGCTTGGCCCCATTGTCAATCGCCATGTCGCCAGCCGGTAACCGTCAATGCGTCACTTCAGGATGCTACCTGCGCAGAATCACCCAGATGGCATGGATGATGCCGGGGATATAGCCGCACAATGTCAGAAGAATATTCAACCAGAATTGCAGACCGATACCGACCTGGAGAAAAACGCCGACCGGGGGCAGAAGAATGGCAAACAGAATGCGAACGACGTCCATGATAGATCCTTTGTAAAACTTGACTCCATGCAGAAATGGGGATCAAGGCAAAAGGATCCATACCGTCGATCATGAAATTTTAGTCATCAATCGACGGAAGCCTTGCTGCGCAGCACCATGCCATAGAGATCGCGGGGCTCATCGGGGTCGGCCAGCAAGTCCAATTCGGTGAAAAGCCCGGTTTCGGCCAGCTTGCTGCGCACATAGCGCAGGGCCGAAAAATCCTCGATGGCAAAGCCGACCGAATCGAACAAGGTGATCTGGCGCGAATCGCTACGTCCCTTGGCCGTGCCGGTCATGACCTGCCACAGTTCTGTGACGGGATGATCGGGAGCCATTTGCTGGATCTCCCCCTCGATCCGGGTCTGAGGAGGATATTCGACGAAAATATCGGCGCGATGGAGGATATCGCGGTGCAATTCGGTTTTGCCGGGGCAATCCCCACCCACGGCGTTGATATGAACACCGGGGCCGACCATGTTGTCGGTGAGAATG
The DNA here is from genome assembly GCF_014926405.1 of Agrobacterium vitis. NCBI lineage: Bacteria > Pseudomonadati > Pseudomonadota > Alphaproteobacteria > Hyphomicrobiales > Rhizobiaceae > Gillisella > Gillisella vitis. Next base: position 3,736,337 of record NZ_JACXXJ020000005.1, on the reverse strand, counting down.
GTGGCGCATTGCTTGTCGGCGGTGACGGTGGTGATGATATCCGCGCCCTCGACCGCCTCCTGCGAGGAATGGCACAGCGTTATCGCCAATCCGCTTGCCTCAAGATTGCGCAGGCATTTGTCGCTGGCGCTGCGATCGATATCATAGAGCCGAAGATGCGTGATGCCACAGATTGCCTTGAAGGCCAGCGCCTGAAACTCGGCTTGCGCGCCATTGCCGATCACCGCCATGCAGCGGGCATCGGGCCGGGCGAGGTATTTGGCCGCGACAGCCGAGGTCGCCGCTGTGCGCAAGGCCGTCAGAATGGTCATTTCGGACAGCAGCATCGGATAGCCATTGCCGACATCCGACAATACGCCGAAGGCCGTCACCGTCTGGCGGCCTTGCCGCATGTTCTTTGGATGGCCGTTGACATATTTGAAGCCGTAGAGCGTGCCATCACTGGTCGGCATCAATTCGATCACCCCATCGCTGGAATGGGAGGCGATGCGCGGCGTCTTGTCGAAGATCTCCCAGCGACGGAAGTCCTCCTCGATCACCTCGGCGAGTTCAGTCAGGAAGGTCTCGACCCCGATCCGCAGCACCAGTTTCATCATATGATCGACGCTGACGAAGGGGACGATATTCAGATTGGCAATAGCACTCATCAAACGCTCCCGGCATAATCGCGTGTCGGACGGTCCATGACCTGCCGTCCCATCAGGCTGGCGGTCAGATCCGCCATCAGGATTGCGGTGCGGCCCCGCTCGTCCAGGAAAGGGTTGAGTTCGACCAGATCAAGGCTGGAGACCAGGCCGCTGTCATGCAGCATTTCCATCACCAGATGCGCCTCGCGGAACGTCGCGCCACCAGGCACCGTGGTGCCCACGGCGGGCGCAATCATCGGATCGAGAAAATCCACATCGAAACTGACATGCAGCAAGCCATTCGCGGCCCGAACCTTGTCCAGAAAAGCCCGCAACAGCACGGCAACGCCATGCTCATCGATCATACGCATGTCATGCACGGTGATGCCGGTCCGGCGCAAAGCGGCCCGTTCGGCTGGATCGACGCTACGAATGCCGATCATTGCCACATGAGCCGGATCAACCGCTTCGGCGAGTTCAGGAAAATAGCCGGTAAAACCGGACTGACCGGTGAAATAAGCGACCGGGGTACCATGCAGATTGCCGCTTTCCGTGGTCTCCAGCGTATGGAAATCGGTATGGGCATCCAGCCAGAGCACGAAAAGCGGTCGGCCTTGTTCCGCCGCCCGGCGCGCCAGCCCCGGCACCGTACCTGCCGAAAGCGCGTGGTCACCACCCAGAAAAATCGGCATGGCATCCGCACTTTCGCGGTAAGCGACCTCGGACAAGGTCTCGATCCAGGCAACGGTTTCGGGCAGGTGATGCACAGCCGGATTGGGATGACTGAGGGTTTTGAAGGCGGCAGGCGCGACATTGCCGAGATCGGTAACACGATGGCCAAGCTCTTCCAGCATCGGACCGAGCCCGGCAATGCGCAGCGCACTCGGTCCCATTTCACAGCCCAGACGGCCCGCGCCGATCTGCAAGGGAACTCCGATCAATCTGCACTCCATACGCACCTCCTGTTGTTGTCACTATTCAACCATTTGAAACTGGCGATTTGAACGATATAGATTGGCAATAATGTGCATATGGCTTATCGTTATGGCAGTTTTATTGCTCAAAGCGAGAAGACCGTGGACGATCTCGATGAAAAGCTGGTCACGCTTTTGCGCCATAACGGCCGGCGCAGCATTTCCGATCTGGCGCTGGAAACCGGCACCTCGCGCGCCACGGTGCGGGCGCGGCTGGAACGGCTGGAGCGTGACGGTACCATTCTTGGCTATACCGTGATCCTGCGGGCCGATACGGTCGATCTTGGCGTGCGCGGCATCATGATGATCGAAATCCAGGGTCATGTCACTGACAAGGTGATCCGCGCTCTGAGCGGTTTTCCCGAGATTTCCGCCGTACATTCGACCAATGGGCGCTGGGACCTGATCGTCGAGCTGGGCGCGGCAACCCTAACGGATTTCGACAGTGTCTTGCGACGTGTGCGACTGGTTCCCGGCATTACCAATAGCGAAACCAGCCTCATTCTCTCGACGCCGCGCTCAACCCGGGCAAGGCTGTCGAAGCCGTGAGCTGAAACCGTCTCTGTAAAAAACACGAAACGAAAAAGGCCGTGCAGGACGCCCCGCACGGCCTCATCTACCTCAAAACCTCATCCAGGGCATTTCACCCTTTGCAGCCGCAGGTCCGCCAGTGCGGCTAACACAATCAGAGGTTATTGTGGGTATATCACGCCTTTCTTAAGAATGACATTGGCATAAAGGCGGGGTTCGCCAGTTTGCACAACTGTATGGGCCGCCTTGACGCGGGGATAGAAATCCGGTCCCAGCAGCGGGACGACCGGCTGTTTTGGCTCATGGGCGGCGCAGCAGGCGATGATTTCGGCATGGACCGGGTCAAGTGCATCGCGATCCTTGCCGACGGTGGAGCGGAAAATCGCTTCCGGCACGAAATCATCGATGGGCAGAACCGAGAGAATGGCATCCAGCACAGGAATAAGCCCGAGCCCATCCAGCCGCACCAACCGCTTTGCATGTTCGAGACCCGGATAATTGCCATCGACAATGGCGATTTCATCGCCATGACCCATGGCCCGCAGGGTGGCCAACAATTCGGGACTAAGGATGGGGTTGAGGCCCTTCAGCATTTACAGTAACTCCTTGAACAACACATTCTGATCCAAAAGATAACGGGAAAACAGCGGCAGGCTGGCACCGCCAACCGACCGTGCCTGGTGGCCCACAGCGCCTTCGACGATCTCGGGCATCAATACGCCCTGGAGGTCGAGATCACGCGCTGCCTCCTGGATGGCCACGACCAGACGCTGGCGCACCCATTGCGGAAAACCGCCATCGATGACGGCGGCGGAAAAGTCGATGATCGATGCCGCCGCCACAATCGCCTGGGCCAGCGCTGCGGCGGTATCGCGGATCCAGATTTCCAGCGGCTCGCCATAGTCCACCCAGTCGCTCGGCGAATACCACAGGGACTGGCTGTCCTGTCCATAGTCGCGCAACAGGTTTTCCAACACGAAAATCGACGCGATCTTCAAAAGCTGAACGGTTTTGCCATCGCGCCTTTGCACCGGCAACGGCCCAACCGCGCCAGCTGTGCCGGTGCGCCCGGAAAACAGCGAGGAATTCAGCACGATGCCGCCGCCCACGAAGGAGCCGAGGAAGAAATAGACGAAATCCGGATAGTGCGGCCCGACCCCGAACACCAGTTCGGCAGCACAGGCGCTGGTCGCATCGTTCTGGATGAAGACCGGATAACCAATCCGGGCCGCGACATCGGCTTTCAGATCGGTATCGCGCCAGACATCCATTTCCTCTGATGGCGCGCCGGTCTCTTCCGCCCAGCTCCACAGTTCGAACGGGGCTGCGATACCCACACCGGCAATTCGGGCCCGCTCCGCGACGGAAAGCCTGCCCTCAATATCGGAAATGCCGCCGACGATGAAATCCAGCAAGAGGCCGGGCATCGGATAAGGATAGGTCCGACGCACCTCATGGCGGATCGTGCCGACGAAATCCATCAGCACCAGATTGGCGCTTCGTCTTCCGATCTTGACCCCAAACGAATAGACCGCATCCGGATTGAGCCGCATCGGCACCGAAGGCTGGCCGACGCGTCCGCGCACCGGCTCTCCGCGCACCAGCAGCTTTTCGCGCTCCAGCACCCGCATGATCACCGTCACCGTCTGGGCCGAGAGACCGCTGCGCCGGGCAATTTCCGCCTTGGACAGGCTGCCATGCCGGCGCACCAGCGACATGACCAGCCGCTCGTTATAGGCGCGCACGCCGACCTGATTGGCGCCGCCACTCGTCTCGAGGGCAGCGGGCGGCATCGCCAGACCCGCATTCATTCCCTCTGTCATCGATCATCCTCCCATCCCGCCCAACCCGGCCAGAGAGCCGCGTGCGACAAGAATTTCCAGGCCCCGAGCTCCGCCGGATCGGCATTTCGCCATCCTGGCCCGAACACCAATTCTCCTGAGCATCCTGCTCCGTATCAACCCGGCACAGGCTCCTCCCGCCCTGCCACGACCGAGCCAAGCATGCCACAGTGGATTAATAATTCAACTCGATTTATTTATTGACAGGGATTTGGAATAGTGTTTTCTTGAGGCAGGAAGCATGGGGGGCCAACACGGGAGAGGTGATGGACCATGCGAACCGGACGGCCCCTTGAGAGGGTGCGTTTATCTTTGTCCTTGGGAGGATCCATATGAAGACCAATTTGATCGGCGCCACGCTTGGCGCCCTGGCTCTTGGCGTTGTCTTTTCGACAGGCGCGCAGGCTGCTGACGTTTCAGCCTGCCTGATCACCAAAACCGATACCAATCCATTCTTCGTCAAGATGAAGGAAGGCGCTTCCGCCAAGGCCAAGGAACTGGGCGTTACGCTGAAGTCCTATGCCGGCAAGATCGACGGCGATAGCGAAAGCCAGGTTGCAGCCATTGAAACCTGCATTGCCGATGGTGCCAAGGGTATCCTGATCACCGCCTCCGACACCAAGGGCATCGTGCCTGCCGTCAAGGAAGCCCGCGACGCTGGTCTTCTGGTGATCGCACTCGATACGCCGCTTGATCCGGTCAATGCCGCTGACGCGACATTTGCGACCGACAACCTTCTTGCTGGCAAGCTGATTGGCCAGTGGGCTGCCGCCACCTTGGGCGACAAGGCCAAGGATGCCAAGGTTGCCTTCCTCGACCTTACCCCTGCCCAGCCATCGGTTGACGTTATGCGCGACCAGGGCTTCATGATAGGCTTCGGCATTGATCCGAAGGACCCGAACAAGATTGGTGACGAAACCGACCCGCGCATCGTCGGCCACGACATCACCAACGGCAACGAAGAAGGTGGCCGTACGGCCATGGAAAACCTTCTGCAGAAAAACCCGAACATCAACGTTGTTCACACGATCAACGAACCAGCCGCTGCTGGTGCCTATGAAGCCCTCAAGGCTGTTGGCAAGCAGAAGGACGTGCTGATCGTATCGGTTGACGGCGGCTGCCCTGGCGTGAAAAACGTCAAGGAAGGCGTGATTGGTGCGACATCGCAGCAGTATCCGCTGATGATGGCGGCTCTGGGCATCGAAGCCATCAAGAAGTTTGCTGACTCTGGCGAAAAGCCAAAGCCAACCGCTGGCAAGGACTTCTTTGATACGGGCGTTTCGCTCGTCACCGACAAGGCTGCCAAGGGCGTACCGTCAATCGACGTCGCCGAAGGCCTGAAGAAGTGCTGGGGCTGATACGCTCTTGAAATATTGCAACGGAAGGGCGGCTCAGGCCGCCCTTCTGGTAAGCGCGATACGCAACCAAGAGTAATAGACAGATTTCTGGGTTGAATACATAAATTCTACAATGCCGCAGGCGGCCGTCGGCAATTGGTGTCACGGTCCAGCCCGGCCCTCAAGCCTCAGAAGAGGTCCACGGGAGGAAAGCCGATGAGCGAGCCAAAAGCCGCCACCAAACCTCATCTTGAATACGAGAATGTGCTGTCGGGCAGTGCCACTGCGGTCGCGCAGTTCGATACCAACGACAAGACGCCATTGCAAAAGTTTCAGCACTTCCTGCATTCCAGCCCGGCTGCCGTACCGCTGATCGTGCTGATTCTGTCACTGATCGCGTTCGGCGTCATTCTGGGTGGTAAATTCTTTTCACCCTTTGCCCTGACGCTGATTTTGCAGCAGGTTGCCATTACCGGCATCATCGGCGCAGCCCAGACCCTGATTATCCTCACCGCCGGGATTGACCTTTCGGTGGGGGCCATCATGGTCCTGTCTTCTGTCGTCATGGGGCAATTTGCCGTTCACTATGGCGTGCCTGGCCCGCTTGCCGTGCTGTGCGGCTTTGCCGTTGGCGGCATTTGCGGCTTCATCAATGGCGTGCTGGTGGCCCGCGTCAAGCTGCCCCCCTTCATTGTCACACTCGGCATGTGGCAGATCGTGCTGGCAGCCAATTTCCTGTATTCCGGCAACGAGACAATCCGCTCGCAAGACCTGGGCACCAATGCGCCCATCCTGCAATATTTTGGCCAAAGCTTTAAGTTGGGCGGTGCCGTCCTGACCTATGGTGTGATCGCACTCGCCCTTCTGGTTGCGGTCCTCTGGTATGTCTTGAACAACACCGCCTGGGGCCGCCATCTCTACGCTGTCGGCGACGATCCCGATGCAGCGGAATTGTCTGGCGTCAATGTCAAGCGCATGCTGATTTCCGTCTACACCCTTGCCGGCCTGATCTGTGCGCTGGGTGGTTGGGCGATGATTGGCCGTATCGGTTCGGTATCGCCAACGGCTGGGCAGTTTGCCAATATCGAATCCATCACGGCCGTAGTGATTGGCGGCATGTCGCTGTTTGGTGGCCGCGGCTCCATCATGGGCATGCTGTTTGGCGCGTTGATCGTCGGCGTGTTCCAGCTTGGCCTGCGCATGGCCGGCACCGACCCGCAATGGACCTATATGCTGATTGGCGTGCTGATCATTGCCGCCGTTGCAATTGACCAATGGATCAGAAAGGTAGCTGGCTAATGGCACAAGAACCGATTCTCACCGCCCGTGGTCTCGTCAAGCGTTATGGCCGCGTCACTGCCCTCGACAACGCCGATTTTGATCTCTATCCGGGTGAAATCCTTGCGGTCATCGGCGATAACGGCGCTGGTAAATCCTCATTGATCAAGGCTATTTCCGGCGCGGTGACGCCGGATGAAGGCGAGATCAAGCTCGAAGGCAAGACCATCAATTTCCGCTCACCGATTGATGCCCGCAAGGCGGGTATCGAAACGGTGTATCAGAACCTTGCCCTGTCTCCGGCACTCTCCATTGCCGACAATATGTTCCTGGGCCGCGAAATGCGCAAACCCGGCATCATGGGCAGCGTGTTCCGGGCGCTGGACAAGCCTGCCATGGACAAATTTGCCCGTGAAAAGTTGTCCGAGCTTGGTCTGATGACCATCCAGAACATCAATCAAGCGGTGGAAACCCTGTCGGGCGGTCAGCGTCAGGGTGTGGCTGTGGCCCGTGCCGCTGCCTTCGGTTCCAAGGTGGTTATCCTCGACGAACCAACCGCTGCCTTGGGTGTCAAGGAAAGCCGCCGCGTGCTGGAGCTGATCCAGGACGTGCGCTCGCGCGGCATGCCGATCGTGCTAATTTCGCACAATATGCCGCATGTGTTTGAAGTGGCCGACCGCATCCATATCCATCGGCTTGGTAAGCGCCTGTGCGTGATCAATCCGAAGGATTACACCATGTCGGATGCCGTGGCCTTCATGACGGGTGCAAAAGAAGCACCAGCAGAAGCGATTGCAGCATGACAACATCTATTTCCTCCCTTCTTGAGGAAATCACGCGGCTGGCCCAAGGGGCCAGCCGTTTCATGATCGCCATTGCCGGGCCGCCAGGGGCCGGTAAGTCAACCCTGTCGGAAGCCTTGCGCGAGGCGCTGATTGCGCGCGGCGAAACTGCGGAAATCCTGCCGATGGACGGATTTCATATGGACAATGGCATTCTGGAACAACGCGGCCTGCTGAAGCGCAAAGGCGCCCCGGAAACCTTCGACGCGCGCGGCTTTCTCGACATCGTCACGGCGGTGAAGGCTGGCGATGAGGAGGTTCTTGTACCGGTCTTCGACCGCGACCGCGAATTGGCGATTGCCTCGGCCCGGTCGATTTCGCCTGATACCCGCTTCATTCTGGTCGAAGGCAATTACCTGCTTCTGGATCGCGCGCCTTGGACCCGTCTGCAAAGCTGTTTCGACCTGACTGTGTTCGTTGGCCCCCCACTGGAGGTGCTGGAACAGCGCCTGCGGGACCGTTGGGTTCATTACGGACTGGACGAGGCCGCAATCGCCTGGAAATTGAACGGCAACGACTTGCCCAACGGGCGATTGGTGATCGAAGCCTCCCGGCCCGCTGATATCAGCGTCGATATCGTCGCCATCGCGTGAAATAGCAGTTTCCTGGAAAAAGGGGCGGATTCGCCTCGACTCCAGCCAAAGATCTGCTTAGAAAATAAGCACGCTTATTTTCCGCACAATAGCATTGACAGCTGCCCCCTTCCCCGCTCTATTTGTATAGTCAAATAGCCGAGAAACGGCTGAGGGGAATTGCACCGGTACGAGAGATCGGCGGGTTGCGGGCAACTGGAGAAATCGTGATGCAGAAAAGATTGTTGCTGAAGGCGGCGCTTGGGGCTGCCCTGTTGTTTGGCGCGAGCGTGTCGGCCCATGCCGAAGATGCGCTGGCCAAGATCAAAGCCGCTGGCACGTTGAAAGTCGGCACGGAAACCGCCTTTGCGCCGTTCGACTTTATTGATGCTGGCGACCACGTCGGCCTCAACGTTGATCTCTTTGCCGAAATCGGCAAGGAATTGGGCGTGAAGGTTGAGTGGATTGCCCTGCCGTGGGACGGCGTTTTGCCCGGCCTTGAAGCAGGCAAGTTCGATATTGTTGCAGGCCCCGCCACCGTCACCAAAGCGCGCATGGAGCGCTACCGCTTCACCGCGCCCATTGCTGAAGCCACCGTTGCTATCCTGAAAAAGGCTGGCGACAAGACCATCACCAAGCCTGAGGATCTGGCGGGTAAATCTGTTGGTGTTGGCAAGGCCACAGCCCAGCTGGCGCAGTTGCAGGAACTTTCCGCAACCTTGCCGAAGAAAATTGATGTGCGTGAATATGTCTCCTTCAACGACGCCTATGCCGATATGGCCGCTGGCCGCGTGGTGGCCGTTGCCAATTCGCTGCCCAACATTGCTTTTGTGGCCAAGCAGCGCAATGGAGCTTTTGAAGTGGTGGTGCCACCCTTTGGCAAAAAGAGCTATTTCAGCTTTGTTGGCACCAAAGATGCAGACCACGCCAGCCTGATCGATGCTGTCGATGCCGCCATCATCAAGATGAAGGGTGATGGCCGCATGGCGAAATTGCAGGAAAAGTGGTTTGGCACCAAGTTTGATACGCCTGATAGCGTGAAAGACCCGGCGTTTTGAGGTCGGACATCCAGAGGCTCTGCTTCTGGAGCAGCATATGATCTCTTGATATGCCGCCTACCCCCCCCTCTGCCTTGCCAGGCATCTCCCCCTCAAAGGGGGGAGATCGACTCGCCCGAAGCGCCCAGTCAATCAGCCAGAACGGCATTTTGCGGTTGCGTCAGTTTAAGCAAGTCGTGGTGATCTATCTGATCTCCCCCCCCTTGAGGGGGAGATGTCCGGCAGGACAGAGGGGGGTATCCCGCACGCTGTCGTTTATTGTGGTCCGCAACAGCGGAGACTGGGGTGCCATGTCATTCAAACTCTTCTTTTTGCTGGTTAAGGCTGCCGGATGGACGCTGGGCATCAGCGTGATTTCGATTGCCATCGGCTTTTTGATTGCCATTGCCCTGTCTGGCGCCATGCTCTCCGGCAAACGGCTCTACACAATGCCAACCATGCTGTTCATCAGCTTCTTTCGCGGCGTGCCGCTGCTGGTGCAATTGCTGCTGATTTACAATCTTCTGCCCTTCATTGGCATCAATGTGCCAAGTGTGGTGGCCGCCATCATTGGCTTGTCACTTTGCACAGCAGCCTATCAGGCCGAAAACCTGCGTGGGGGCTTTGAAAGTGTCCCCAAAGGCTTGGTGGAAGCTGCCGATATGGCAGGCTTTTCAGGCCGCCAGACGTTTTTACGCATCAAACTGCCCATTGCGTTGCGACTCACCTTTCCGGCTTTGGTCAATGAGGCGATCATGATCCTCAAATCCTCTTCGCTGGTCTCGGTCGTCGGCATTGTCGAGCTGACCCGCATGGCACAGGATCTTGCCGCCTCCACCTATCTGCCCATTGAACTGTTTTCATCGGCAGCGCTGATTTATCTAATCATCTGCTGGAGCGTGGCGATGATCGCCCGCATCACCGAGCGTAGCCTGCCGGGAGCGATCAAATGATCTTTGATCCGAAAGTCATTCTCGATCATCTACCGGAAATTTTCAGCGGTGCCACCACCACCCTGTGGATCTGGGTGGTCGGCATGGTGCTGGGCATTGTCGTTGGCTTTCTCGTCGCGACAGGACGGCGCTACGGCGGCAGGTTTCTGGATATTCCACTGGGATTGGTGGTGGAAGTGTTACGCGGCACGCCGTTTCTGATCCAGATTTTCCTTGTCTATTATGGCGGACCTTATGTTGGCCTGTCGCTCGACCCTATCCCTTGCGGGTTGATTGGTCTCACCGTCTATTCCGCCGCCTATTACTCGGAAATTTTCCGTGCAGGCTATGGCTCCGTTCCCCAAGGCCATGTGGAAGCGGCAGAATGTCTGGGGCTGACCCGGCTTCAAATTATTCGCCGCATTCTCTTGCCCGAAATGGCGCTGATCGTGCTGCCACCTTGCGTCAATCTGGCCATCATTCTTCTGAAAGAATCGGCGGTGTTGTCGATCATCACCGTTCCCGAACTCACCGCCACCGTCAGCGCCATTGGTTCTGCGCAATATGCCTTTCTGGAGGCGATTTTCGTGCTGGCCGTTATTTACTGGGTCATTGTTGAGGCCACCGCTTGGGCGGCTCGCAAGGCTGAATCCCGTTTGAGCAGATTGAGGTTTTCCGCGCCATGACGCTTCCCGCCATTTCCGTTTCCAAACTCGTCAAGCGCTTTGGAACCAACACCGTGTTGAGTGACATTGATCTCGACATCCCCGAGGGCAAGGTCTCCTGCCTGATTGGCCCCTCCGGCTCTGGCAAGAGCACGCTGTTGCGCTGCATGGCCTTTCTGGAAGAGGCGAGCGAGGGCATGATCACCGTAAGCGGCGAAGCGCTTGGCTATTTCGAAAAACCCGATGGTCAACGTGAACGCTTGCCTGCCGCCCAAATCCGCGCCGTGCGCTCCAAAATCGGCATGGTGTTCCAGCAATTCAATCTCTGGCCGCATATGACCGCGCTTGGTAATGTCTCCGAAGCCCTGAAGACCGTGCATAAAGTGCCAAAACGCGAGGCAGAAGACCGCGCCATGGCGCAGCTGAAAAAGGTAGGGCTGGAAAACCGCGCAGGCCACTACCCGTCGCAGCTCTCCGGCGGACAGCAACAGCGCGTGGCCATTGCCCGCGCCCTTGCCTTGCAACCGAAAATCATGCTGTTTGATGAGCCAACCTCGGCGCTCGACCCGGAATTAACCGGCGAAGTGCTCAACGTGATGCGCGATCTGGCAGCCGAGGGCATGACCATGGTGGTCGTGTCCCACGAAATCGGCTTTGCCGCCACGGTTGGCCAGCAGATCAGCTTTCTCGACCAGGGAAAATTGCTGTTTACTGGCGCGCCATCGGATGTTTTTGCCAAGCCGCGCCATCCCCGATTGGAACAATTCCTTGATACCTATCTGGATCGCGGCGCATCGATGCTGGCATGATGACTGAAGAGATAGACACACGCAGCAAATCGCTGCACCAGCGTATTCTGGATGACATTGAGAGCAATATTCTCTCAAGTCGATGGCCGCCGGGCTATAAAATCCCGTCCGAGCAAGTGCTGGCCGAGACATATGCCTGCTCACGCATGACGGTCAACAAGGTGCTGACCCAGCTTGCTCGCGCTGGCCTTGTGCTGCGCAAGCGCAAGACCGGCAGCATCGTCATGCCGCAGAACTCGCAAAGCGCCATTCTGGAAATTTACGACATCCGTGATGAGGTCATCTCGTTAGAGAAGACCTACCATCACCGCATTCTGTCGCGAACCATCCGCCCTCCGACCAAGACAGAGTGTGAAAACCTGTCTCTCGCACCGCGCCGCAAGCTGCTGACCCTCGCCTGTCTGCATTATGCTGATGATAGTCCTTTCTGCCTTGAAGAACGTATCATCAACCTGGGCGTGGTGCCGCAGGCGGCAGAGGCTGATTTTGCCGATCTGGCTCCCGGTCCGTGGCTTTTGACGCACATTCCATGGAATGCCGCCGAACACCGCATTGCCGCCGAAGCTGCCAATGAGGCGGCGGCTAAAACCTTGGATATTGCCGCCAACACCCCGGTTCTGGTGGTGGAGCGCCAAACATGGCGGCTGGATGAAACCGTCACCCAGGTGCGCCTGACCTATCCCGGTGCCAGCCATGCCGTCACGGCCCGCTTTACCCCATCCCAACGTATTATGACTCCAACCTGATCAGAAAAGAAGAGATCCCCATGGCCCGCACCGACACGCTGAAACTCGGAACCTTCGTCTATACTTTCGGTTTCAACCCGGCAGCGTGGCGGCACCCGGATGCCGATGTGCAGGGTGCCAACAAGATTGATCACCTGCTGAACGTGGCAAAAATCTCCGAAGCGGCGAAATTCGACTTCATGTTCCTGGCCGATTCCCCCGCCGCCGCCATTGGCGATGCCGATGCGCTGGCGCGCTCGCCCACCAAGATGAACCGGTTTGAGCCGCTGTCGCTGATTTCGGCGCTGTCCGTGCTCACGGAAAAGCTTGGCTTTGTCGCCACCGCCTCCACCAGCTATTATGAGCCGTTTAACATTGCCCGCATTTTTGCCTCCATCGATCATTTGAGCGGTGGCCGCGCCTGCTGGAATGTCGTGACCTCCGACCATGACGAGACGGGCTATAATTACGGCTTTGAGGGCCTGCCGCCCCATGCGGAACGCTACGAGCGCGGCTCGGAGTTCGTCGATGTCGTCTTTGGACTGTGGGACAGTTTTGAGCAAGATGCGCTGGTGCTGGACAAGGCCAACGGCCTTTACCACGACAAAGAAAAGTTGCACACGCTGAACCACAAGGGCAAGCATTTTCAGGTACGCGGCCCGCTCAACATTGCCGCATCTCCGCAAGGCCGCCCGGTGATTGCGCAAGCCGGTGGCTCGGAAGCGGGCATGGAACTGGCCGCCCGCACCGCCGAAATCGTCTTCAGCCTCGCCTCCAATCTGGAGCGCAACAAGGCTTTTGCCGACAATATCAAAGGCCGCATGGCCAAATATGGCCGATCGACCAATGACCTGAAGCTGATGCCTGGCCTTGTGGTCAATGTCGGTGAAACCAAAGCGGAAGCCCAAGCCAAGGTGGATTTCCTGATCGACAACCTGCACCCAGATGTGGGCCGCTGGATGCTGGGCGAATTTCTGGAAGCCGACCTTTCCGGCGTAGCCCTCGACCAGCCCTTCCCGCTGGAGCGCCTGCCAGCGGAGCCAAAAGGCTCGAAAGCCATGTTTGAATGGTTGCGCGACTTCATCATGGAAGGCCATACCGTTGGCGAGTTGATCCGCTTCTACGCCGAGAAAAGCACCGGCAATGGCATCACCGGCACCCCCACCGAGATCGCCGATTTTATGGAAGAATGGTTCCAGGCCGGGGCCGCCGATGGCTTTATTTTAATGCTGCCAACCCTGCCCGCCAGCTTGAATGATTTCGTAAAGCTGGTGTTGCCAGAATTGCGCAGGCGCGGATTGTTTCGGGAAGAGTATGAGGGCAATACGTTGCGGGAGAATTTGGGGTTGTCGATGCCGGTCAATCGGTATGCAGCGGCGCGGAATGGTGCGGTCGCCAAATAGACCTGAGCAAGCTTACCCCCCTCTGGTCTGCCGACCATCTCCCCCTCAAGGGGGGAGATCGGAAGGACATTAAACACTCGTCCTTACAACAACATCGAGAGTGGCGATAACACATCAAAATAAGAGTTGGATGGCAACAATTCTGCGGATCTCCCCCCTTGAGGGGGAGATGGCTAGCAAGCCAGAGGGGGGTGCCTTGCGCCAACACCAACCACTCCCCTCTCAAAACGCCGCCATCAACTCCCGCATAACCCCCGCAAACCGCGCAGCAATCCGCTCCCGCGCAATATGCCGCCCGGCTTCCACCTGTTTGAAACCACCCACCCATACACAATCAACCGCAGCGCCATTGGCAAAGAGAAAAATGTCCAAAATCTGATCTCCGCTCAAACCGAGATCATGATGAGGCTTGAGGCTGACAACATCGGCAGGCTTGCCCACCGCCAAGCCAGTCTGCGCCATCAACGCCGCAGCCCCACCATTCACAGCGCCATCAAACAAATACCGGCCCGTTGATCCACCGGGCAAAGCCATCACGTTACGGGCGCGATGAGCCAGGCGTTGCGAATATTCCAGCTGGCGCAACTCATCAGCAATGCCAATCAGGATGTTGGAATCAGAGCCGACACCAAAACGCCCGCCCTGCCCCAAGAACACGTCAGCATTGAATGTGCCATCGCCCAGATTCGCCTCGGTGATCGGGCAAAGACCGGCAATGGCACCGCTCTTGGCCATCCGCACTGTTTCATCATCCGTCATATGGGTAGCATGGATCAGGCACCAGCGAGTGGTGAGATCGGCATTATCCAGCAGCCATTGCACCGGACGCTGACCAGACCACGCCACGCAATCCTCCACTTCCTTCACTTGCTCGGCCACATGAATATGGATTGGCCCATCAAAGGAGAGCTGTTGCAGGGCGGATAACTCTTCCGGTGTCACCGCCCGCAGGCTGTGAGGCGCAATGCCTGTGACGCTACCGGGCAGGTTCGAGGCTATCTTTTTCGCCCCCTCCAACAGTTCTGCAAAACCATCGAGATCATTGATAAACCGCCGCTGGCCCTCATTGGGGACAAGCCCACCAAAGCCGGAATGGGCATAAAATACTGGAAGCAACGTGAGGCCAATGCCAGTTTCTTCCGCTGCTACCACAATCCGCTCCGCCATCTCGGCCCGGTTATTGTACGGGCTGCCATCACGGTCATGGTGGAGATAGTGAAACTCGCCCACCCGGCCAAAACCAACCTCCAGCATTTCCACATAAAGCTGGGCTGCAATGGCCTGCATCTGCTCCGGGTTCATGGTCAGGGCAAAGCGATACATCACCGTGCGCCAGCTCCAGAAACTGTCATTGTCTGGCCCGCGCAGCTCCGCCAAACCTGCCATGCCGCGCTGAAAGGCGTGGCTGTGCAGATTGGCCATGGTGGGCAGCACAATCTCGTGCCGCTCATCGCCCGCTTTGGCCTCAACACCCTGCTCAATTGCGGAAATGGAATGGTCTTTCAGCGTTAGCCGCACATCCTTAGCCCAGCCATCCGGCAGTAGCGCCTGTTTTGCGTGGAGTGTCGTCATGGCTTTCCCCTCTCATTTTCTATCTTGCGCCTTTTCCGTCTTGCGCACGCACCCATTAAGTATATACATAATAGGAAAATCGATTGGGCGCAATGCAGCCTGAACGGCAATAACAAGGGATCAGCATGACGTATCGGGATCGCATTTTCACCAATGCGCGGTTGGCAACGCTCAATCCGCATCTCTTAGGCCTCGGCATTATCGAAGATGCCGCGCTGATGGTGCGCGGTGGGCAGATTGTCTACGCAGGGCCTATGGCAGAGCTGCCGATTAGCCTGCTGCATGCTGCCGATGTTACCGATTGTGAGGGCCGCTGGATCACCCCCGGTCTGGTGGATTGCCACACCCATCTGGTGCACGCAGGCAATCGCGCCCATGAATTTGAAATGCGCCTAGCGGGTGCCAGCTACGAAGAAATTGCCCGGGCGGGTGGCGGCATTGTCTCATCCGTATCCAAGGTGCGGGCGGCCAGTGAGGCGGATTTGCTGCGCGAAACGCTGCCACGTCTGGACGCGCTGCTGGCGGAGGGCGTCACCACCATTGAGGTCAAATCCGGCTATGGGCTGACGGTGGAAGATGAGCTGAAAATGCTGCGGGCAGCAAAAAAACTCGGCGATACGCGCCCCGTTTCCATCAGCACCACCTATCTCGGTGCCCATGCCACACCTGCCGAGTATAAGGGCCGCAATGTTGATTTCATCCGCGAGGTGGTGCTTCCCGGTTTGACGGCGGCCCATGCAGAGCAGCTTGTTGATGCCGTGGATGGGTTTTGCGAGGGCATTGCCTTTTCACCCGATGAGATGCGCGTGGTGTTTGATGCGGCACAGGCTCTGGGCCTGCCGGTAAAACTGCATGCGGATCAGCTTTCCAATCTATCCGGTGCAACCCTTGCCGCCGAATACGGCGCGGTCTCAGCCGATCATCTGGAATATACCGATGCGGCAGGCGCAAAAGCCATGGCAGAGGCGGGCACCGTGGCGGTGCTGCTGCCGGGTGCCTTTTACTTTATCCGTGAGACAAAAAAGCCGCCTGTCGATCTCTTCCGCCAGCATGGCACCAAAATGGCACTGGCCACCGACAACAACCCCGGCACATCGCCGCTGACCTCGCTGCTGTTGACCATGAATATGGGTGCCACCCTGTTTGGCATGACGGTGGAGGAATGCATAGCGGGCGTGACCCGTGAGGCCGCCCGCGCACTGGGTCGGCTGGATGAAATCGGCACGCTGGAAGCCGGAAAATCGGCTGATCTGGCCATCTGGAATATTTCTGAACTGTCTGAGCTTGTCTACCGCATGGGCTTTAACCCGCTGCACCAGCGGGTGTGGCGCGGCCAAGACACGTAACATTGACACGTAACAACAAGGGGCCATTATGACCATTACCCTTCACCCCGGCTCTGTGCCGCTGACCGATCTGGCAAAAATCTATTGGCATGGTGAGCCTGCCGTGCTGGATCGCAGCTTTGATGCAGGCATTGAGCGGGCAGCAAGCCGCATTGCAGCCATTGCTGCGGGCAATGAGCCGGTGTACGGCGTCAACACCGGCTTTGGCAAACTGGCTTCCATCAAGATTGATGCAGCCGATACGGCCACGCTTCAGCGCAATCTCATTCTCTCCCATTGCTGCGGCGTCGGCGCGCCGCTGGCAGACAACATCGTTCGGTTGATCTTATCGCTAAAACTGATTTCGCTGGGCCGTGGAGCCTCCGGCGTGCGGCTGGAACTGGTGCGGTTGATTGAAGCCATGCTGGAAAAAGGCGTGATTCCGCTGATCCCGGAAAAAGGCTCTGTCGGTGCCTCCGGCGATCTTGCGCCGCTGGCCCATATGGCGGCGGTGATGATGGGTGAGGCGGAAGCCTTCTATCAGGGCGAAAAATTGCCGGGCAAGCTTGCGCTGGAACGCGCTGGCCTCACCCCGGTTATTTTGGCCGCCAAAGAAGGGCTGGCGCTGATCAATGGCACGCAGGCCTCGACCGCTTTGGCCTTGGCAGGGCTTTTCCGCGCCCATCGCGCCGCCCAAGCCGCATTGATAACCGGGGCGATGTCTACCGATGCGGCAATGGGTTCCTCGGCTCCGTTTACGGCCGATATTCACACCCTTCGCGGCCACAAGGGCCAGATTGATACGGCTGCCAGCTTGCGGGCTTTGCTGGAAGGCTCGGTGATCCGCCAAAGCCATCTGGATGGTGACGAGCGCGTGCAGGACCCCTATTGCATCCGCTGCCAGCCGCAGGTGGATGGAGCCTGCCTCGATCTGCTGCGCATGACCGCCCGCACGCTGGAAATCGAAGCCAATGCGGTGACGGATAATCCGTTGGTGCTGTCCGATGACAGCGTCGTGTCTGGCGGTAATTTCCATGCTGAGCCAGTCGCCTTTGCGGCCGATCAGATTGCCATCGCCGTGTGTGAAATCGGTGCCATTGCCCAGCGGCGTATTGCGCTGTTGGTAGACCCCGCTTTGTCTTATGGCTTGCCTGCGTTTTTGGCAAAAAAGCCGGGCCTCAATTCCGGTCTTATGATTGCCGAAGTCACCTCTGCTGCCTTGATGAGTGAAAACAAGCAAATGGCCCATCCGGCCTCCGTCGATTCAACGCCAACGTCTGCCAATCAGGAAGACCATGTGTCCATGGCCTGCCACGGTGCGCGGCGGCTGTTGCAAATGACCGAAAACCTGTTTGCCATCATTGGCATTGAGGCTCTCACCGCAGCTCAAGGCGTGGAGTTTCGCGCACCCCTGACCACCAGCCCCGAGCTACAAAAGGCCATGGAGACCCTGCGCGCCGTTGTGCCGACGCTGGAAGAAGATCGGTTTATGGCACCGGACTTGGCGGCAGCCAGCGCTCTGGTGGCCGATGGGTCTTTGGTGGGCAGTGTATCGGCTGGGATTTTGCCGGGGTTGGAGGGGTTTTAAATGTCCAACATTTTTGAGATCACCCAAGGCACCTCACCCGTCATCCTCGCCTTCCCGCACACGGGAACGGATGTGCCGCCCGCAATCTGGGACCGCCTCAACGACAACGGCAAACTGCTGGCCGATACCGATTGGCATATCCACAATCTGTACAAAGACCTGTTGCCAAACATCACCACGGTGCGCGCCACATTCCATCGCTATGTGATTGATGCCAATCGTGATCCGGCGGGGGTGAGCCTCTATCCGGGGCAGAATACCACGGGGCTTATTCCAGAGACGGATTTCGATGGACAATCGATTTGGATTGATGGACAGGAACCAACGGAGGCGGATATTGCCGAGCGTCTGGCAGCCTTTCACGCGCCCTATCACGCAGCGCTTTTGGCCGAGATCGAGCGCGTCAAAGCCATCCATGGCGTGGCCGTGCTCTATGATTGCCACTCCATCCGCGCCAACATCCCCTTTCTGTTTGAAGGCAGATTGCCGGATTTCAACATCGGCACCGATATGGGCCGCACCTGCGATGCCGCAATTGAAGCGGCAACTGTGGAGATTGCCGCAACGGCTGAAGGTTACACCTCCATCCTCAACGGCCGCTTCAAAGGCGGCTGGACCACGCGCCATTATGGCAAGCCCGACACGGGCATTCACGCCATTCAGATGGAGCTGGCGCAAGCCTCGCACCTTGCCACCGAAGAACCGCCCTTTGCCTATGATGAACACAAGGCAGGTCGTTTACGCGTGCATCTCAAAGCCATTCTGGAGCGGATCGAACAGATTGCGTTTCAACTGAAACAAAAGGGGGAATGATCATGACCAACCCACGCCACAATATCCGCGATGTGCGGGCCGCAACCGGAACCGAGTTGACTGCCAAGAGCTGGATGACAGAAGCTCCCTTGCGCATGTTGATGAACAATCTCGACCCCGACGTGGCCGAGCGGCCGCATGAGTTGGTGGTTTATGGCGGCATTGGCCGCGCCGCCCGCACTTGGGAGGATTTTGACCGCATTGTTGCTACGCTGAAAACCCTCACCGAAGAAGAGACCCTGATTGTACAATCGGGCAAGCCAGTCGGTGTGTTCAAAACCCATAAAGATGCGCCACGGGTGCTGATTGCCAATTCCAACCTCGTGCCCCATTGGGCCACATGGGACCATTTCAACGAGCTGGATAAGAAGGGGCTGGCCATGTATGGCCAGATGACCGCAGGCTCGTGGATCTACATTGGCACCCAAGGCATTGTGCAGGGCACCTATGAAACCTTCGTGGAAGCGGGTCGCCAGCACTATAACGGCAACCTCAAAGGTAAGTGGATATTAACCGGCGGTCTCGGCGGAATGGGTGGCGCCCAGCCGCTGGCAGCCGTTATGGCCGGCGCATGCTGCCTTGCGGTGGAATGTGATGAAACCCGTGTCGATTTTCGTCTTCGCACCCGCTATGTCGATGCCAAGGCCCACACGCTGGATGAAGCGCTGGCCTTGATTGACCAATGGACCAAGGCTGGCGAAGCCAAATCCGTGGGCCTGATCGGCAATGCCGCCGACATCTTCCCGGAACTAGTCAAGCGCGGCGTGCGTCCCGATATTGTCACCGACCAGACCTCGGCCCATGACCCCATCAATGGTTATCTGCCGTCTGGCTGGACCGTTGCCGAGTGGCGCGCCAAGCAGGAGAGCGATCCGAAAGCGGTGGAGCGTGCCGCTCGTGCCTCGATGAAAGTGCATGTGGCCGCCATGGTGGATTTCTGGAACATGGGCGTGCCGACGCTGGATTATGGCAACAATATCCGCCAAGTCGCCAAGGAAGAAGGGCTGGAAAATGCCTTTGCCTTCCCCGGCTTTGTGCCTGCCTATATCCGCCCGCTGTTTTGCCGGGGCATTGGTCCCTTCCGCTGGGCAGCCCTGTCAGGTGATCCAGAGGATATTTACAAGACCGATGCCAAAGTGAAGGAATTGTTGCCCGACAACAAGCACCTGCACAATTGGCTGGATATGGCCCGCGAGCGCATTGCCTTTCAGGGCCTGCCCGCCCGCATCTGCTGGGTGGGTCTGGGCGATCGCCATAAACTGGGTCTGGCTTTCAACGAAATGGTTCGCAGTGGCGAGCTGAAAGCCCCCGTTGTCATTGGCCGTGACCATCTTGACAGCGGCTCCGTTGCCTCGCCCAACCGCGAAACCGAAGCGATGAAAGACGGCTCGGATGCGGTCTCCGACTGGCCGCTCCTGAACGCGCTGCTCAACTGCGCCTCAGGTGCCACATGGGTATCGCTGCACCATGGTGGCGGGGTTGGTATGGGCTTTAGCCAGCATTCGGGCATGGTGATCTGCGCCGATGGCACCGATGATGCAGCACGGCGCTTGGAGCGGGTGTTGTGGAACGACCCGGCCACCGGCGTCATGCGCCATGCCGATGCGGGCTATGACATAGCACTCGATTGCGCCAAGGAAAAAGGCCTGCGCCTGCCTGGCATTCTGGGCAATTGATATGCAGATCCTGCGCCGGGAAGAGTATCGCCGCATGCCTTGGAAGAACGGCCAGGGCATGACAGAGGAAATCCTGATTTTTCCGCCCGACAGTGGCCTTGGGGATTTCGATTACCGGCTGTCCATTGCCCATGTCGGCGCGGACGGCCCTTTTTCGACCTTTCCCGGCGTGGACCGCAGTATTGGATTGTTGGAAGGTGACGGCATGGTTCTGTCCCTACCAGACGGCCAAGATGTGGCACTCAAACAAGGCAGTGAACCCCTCGCCTTTTCCGGCGATTGGGCCGTTTCCAGTCGCAATCTTGGCAGCAAAACGGTGGATCTCAATATCATGACCCGGCGCAGCCGCTTTCGCCACACCATGAAAAGGGGCAATCTGGAAGTGCTGCACGGCCAGGCGACCAGGACCACGACCACGACATTGGCCATTTTCAACGGTGATGCCACCATCATCGCCAATGGACAAACCATTTCCCTGCACCGCTTCGATACGCTGGTCTTTTCGCCAGGAGATTCACTGGACCTGACAATCACGGCGCAGTGCGATGTCTTCACCGTGACGCTGGATGCAGAACATCAAAGCTGAAGAAGATTGTTCCTTCTGCGACATAGAACCTTAACCTGGCAAGAATTTTAGGATAATTCTCGTGGAGAATGAACACTTGAAGCCATGAGGCATCAGGGATAGCGATGATCCTCAATGTGTGGATACATCAGCATCTTCGATGTATTCCGACCAGAGAACCAATGCGGACAAAAAGCGAGACGAAACGACGCCAGATCCTGACGATTGCCGGGGATCTGTTCCGGGAGCATGGATTTGGGGCCGTCAATATGGCGCAGATCGCGGCCTCGGTCGGCGGATCGAAATCGACCCTTTACAATCATTTCCCCTCCAAGGAAGCCTTGTTCGAAGCCTATGTGATTGAAGCGGGGCGCGAACCCTTTGCAGCTTTGGCCGATAGCAATCAGGCTGGCGACACCGTGGAAAAATCGCTGACGGCCTATGCGCGCGCCTACCTGCGGCTGCTGCTTTCGCCGGAGGTTCTCGCCATCAACCGGCTGGTGATTGCCGAGGCGCCACGTTTTCAAGAGCTTGGCAGGATCTTCTATCAGAATGGACCCCGGGCCACGCTGGACCAGATCGAAAAAAAGCTGGAGCATCTGGTCGAACGCCAGGCGCTTGCCATCCCAGATATCGCAATGGCGGCCTTACAGTTCAAGGCAGTGGCCGAAGCGGGTCTTTATGAACACTGCCTCTGGGGCCTGATTGATCGTCCGAATGACGCGCAAATCGAGACCGCAGCGAAAAATGCATCCACCACCATCCTGACGCTTTATGGCCGCTGAAATGCTGGCCTACGGCTATTAACGACAGCATCATGCGTTTTATGAAACGTCTGATGCTGTCGTGTCCGTGCGATAAACGAAGCGCCTTCGGTCAGAAGGGATATTGCAGGGGAATGCTTTGGGTGGTGATCAGGTGATCGCAGGTGAATTCCGCGATGACCCAATCGCTGTTGAACCGCCCGATACCGCTATTTTTTTCACCCCCGAACATAGCATTGGGGCTATCGGCAACGGATATATCATTGATATGGGTCATGCCGGCATGGATGCGCTTGGCAAACCGCAGGCCACGCCCTTCATCGCGTGTGAAAACCGCACTGGAGAGGCCGAATTCGGTCTGGTTGGCGAGTTTCAGCGCGTCCTCCTCACCATGAGCCTTGATGATCGGAACAACGGGGCCAAACAGTTCACTTTGGGCCAGCGTCGAATTGTTATCGACATCAATAAACACATGCGGCGGCAGGACCAGGCCTTGCGGTTCACCACCCAACGCCAGATGAAGGCCAGAGGCCTTGGCTTCATTAATTTTTGCCAGGATACCGTCAAGCTGGCGCTTGCTGATGATCGGACCGATATTGGTGCCGATCAGACTGGGATCGCCATAGGTAAGCTTGGAGGCACGCTCAATGAAGCGAGTGACAAACTCGTCATAGATCGAGGCATCAACGATGATCCGGTTGGTGCTCATACAGATCTGGCCCTGGTGCAGGAAACGGCCAAAGAGCGCGCCCCGGACGGCCAGATCGAGATCCGCATCATCAAGCACAACGCAAGGCGCATTACCGCCAAGTTCAAGCCCCACCCGTTTCAAGGTTGAGCCCTGCATGGCAAGCTGCCCGATATGACGACCGACGCGTGCCGATCCGGTAAAGGAAATGAACTTCGGCACGGGATGCAGCGTGAACATGTCGCCGATCACCCCGGCAAGGCCGACGACCACATTCAGAAGGCCGCCCGGCAGGCCAGCCTCTTCATAAATCTTGGCAATCATCAACCCGCCGCTGATCGGGGTCTCTTCCGCCGGCTTGACAACCACCGCATTGCCAAGCGCCAGCGCCGGCGCGATCGAACGATGCGACAGATGCATTGGCATGTTCCAGGGGCTGATAACCCCGATGACCCCGAGAGGAGCGCGATGCACCCGCACGTCCTTGCCAGGCACTTCGCTGGGAATAATCCGGCCCTGGACGCGCGACGGCATGCCGGACACCTCCAGCATCATATCGCGCACCGAAGCCCATTCAATCTCGGCCTTGATGCGCGTGCTGCCGGATTCGGCGATGATCATATCGACGATTTCAGCATGCCGTTGATCGACGATTTGCGCGGCGCGCAGAAAGACATCGCGCTTTACGCTGGCGGGCCTCTCCGCCCAATCGCGCTGCGCCGCTTCGGCGGCCAGATAGGCCGCATCGAGATCCTCCACCGAGGCCAGCGCGATTTCGGCAATTTTTTCCCCGGAATAGGGATTGTTGACATTAAGGACATCCCCTGTGGTGCCAGGACGCCAGGTGCCGCCAATATACTGGCCGCTGTAAGCGCCATAGGGTCCCGACCGGTTGATCGCGTTCATTGATTTTCTCCACAATTGAAATTCAGAGAGATGTATGGGGAACCAGGACCGGATCCCGTTTCAGCAGGGTCAAGAAGACCGAATGATGGTGCTCCCAGTTTTCAGGAGCGGCTTTCAGTGCTTCGAGTGCAAAATCGACATAGCGCCTGTCGAGCGAGGCGATGTCATCACGCCCACGCCGGTCCAGAAGACGGCCCAGCATGGTCACAAGGCAGAGAAGCAGAAACACGTCCCGGCTGGTTTCTGAAGGCGCAACGAGCCGCAGACTTCCCATACGCAGGATGCGCTGGATCATTCTGAAGCGGCGTTGCAGCACCTGTTCATGGCTTGCAAGCCGGGCCGTGACCTCAAGATCCTCCGTCAAACGGTTGCGCAGCACTGTCAGCACCAGCCGATGATTGACCGGAAAAACAAACCGGAAGGCGAGTGCCGCCGCCGCCACGCCCGCCACCATCGCCAAGGTCTGCTCCACCGAAAGCCAAGGCGATACCGCCACCGGAAAAACCGGCTGGGCGGCGAGCAGAAAGGACATGTTGCCATCGATGGCCGCTTTGGCGGTTTTCGGACGCGACATGGCATAGGCGCCCACTGCCAGGAAGGGCGCCACCATCAACAGCATGTCCAGCGAATTTTCCGCATGCGGCAGCAGAAAGATCCGCGAGAACATGCCAAGCGTTGCGCCGCACAGCGTCCCCTTCAATGCCTCACCAACCGCGAGCTGAGGGGCTTCATGGCTTGAAAACAGCGTCACGAATACGGCAGCCGTCATGAGCATGACCGGACCCAGTGACCAGCCGGTAAGCTTCCAGACCAGGGCCACGGCGCTGAGCGCAAGAAAAGTCCGGCAAAAGGCAATTGCTGCCGCCCTTTTGTCCGAGATACGCAAGGCATTGAGGTCCAGCAGGCGATTGACCGGCTGGACAGCGGAAAGCTCACCCAAATAATTGATCGCAGCGGTCACGGCTGCGGACAATTGCGGGGCATGGTCGCCAATTGCCGTGACGGCAGCGTGGGCAGCCTCGATATCACCACGCCCAAGCGCCTGATCGACGACGGCCAATGTGTCGGCGGTCTTTTCCGCCCTCACCTGCGGTTCCTCGAGTTGGCGGGCAGTCATCGCTTCAGTGACAAGAATGGTCGAGGCGGCGGCAATGTGACGGGCGAACCGGGCGCGCTGGTGCCCTGTGAGCGAGCCCGCGGCCAATGTATCGAGATCGGCGTCCATTTGGACCACCGCAGAGAAGAACTGTTGCACGGGTTCACCCACAGTCTCCTCACGGGTTTTCAGCAAGGTCGCCGAAAGCGACAGAGCCTGACGCAGAAGTGCCAGCGAGCGGGTATGAACCATGTCCTTGGTCGCCCCCGGCGCGAAAAGCACCGTGGCGACAAGCGAAGCCACCACGCCGATCAGGGTACAGGCGATCCGTGACCAGGCAAGTTCATGGCCAAGCTGGGGCTCGATCAGACCCGACATAGTAACGACGGCAGCGGTATAGCCGGCCAATAAAAGCCCATAGGAGCGGAAGTGGCGAAAGAACGACCCAGCCGCGGCACACAGCGCAACCCAGCAAATCAGCACCGACAGCTGCAGCCCGGGCGCAGCGCTCAATTGCCAAAGCATTAGAAAACCGACAAGTGCCCCGATGATAGTGCCAACCAGACGCGCCAGCCCCCGCTCGACCACCAGGCCACGGGTGGGCTGAGCGACCAGCCACACAGTCATTGCCGCCCAGTAGGGATGATGAATTTGCAGCAATGTGGCCAATGCCATGGCAAGAATAGCGGCAATGGTGGTGCGCAAGGCAAAGCTGACGCTGGGGCCTTTTAAGAAAACAAATCGACGCCGCCACCGGTTCACATCGCCACGTGTGGTGTTTTTTGTTGCTGGAGACATGCGGTCGGTTCTCTTCAAGGGCGGCAACGGGGTCCGGTATCGGATTGATGTCTAGTCGGAAAGTCATGAAATATGACAATTCGTATACTCTTTCGAATATCCCATATCCTTACCGCATAATTCCTTAGATTGAACTCGATCCAATGCGAAATTATGTCGAAAATTTGAACTATTACAGTAACTTACATGCACTTGACGAAATGCATGCCACTGTAGAAAACGGTGCAGAAAATCGGGATCGGCCCGATGCTCTAAGTCTTGGTTTTATCGCATTGGGCTGAAAATCGTTCCCGGCTTCCAGCCCAATGCCGTCCTTCAGGCTATGTCAACCCGCCTTCAGCTGATCGCCCGGCACCCAATTGCCGTGCAGCGACATGCGTAGACGCATCGGCAGCTTGATGGTCGCAATCGGACCGTCGGACAGATGTTGCGCATCCAGCACGAGGAGATCCGTGGCGCGCTCCGCCAATCGATTGACCAGACCGATCACATAGCCATCGCCTTCCGGCGCATCCGGCCGGCGTGGCACGAAGATCGGCTCCTGGAAACAGGACTGGTCATCGGCAAACCAGAGCTGGGTTTTACCGGTTGCAATATCCAGATGCGCCAGCTGGTTGAAGAACTGAAACGGACGCGGGCCGATCCGGGCTTCGTCAAACGGCTTGGTTGGATCCATGGCGATCACAAAGCCATGGCGATATTGCCGGCCGCAATAGCGGTCGTCGCTGCGGGGAAACTCACAAGCGAAACTGGTGAGCGGCTTCACTTCGATATTGTTGCCGTTCGACCGCATGTCGAAAGTCCAGCGCATCATCTGTGACGACAGGGTTTCCGGCGGCGGCA
Organism: Agrobacterium vitis; assembly: GCF_014926405.1. NCBI lineage: Bacteria > Pseudomonadati > Pseudomonadota > Alphaproteobacteria > Hyphomicrobiales > Rhizobiaceae > Gillisella > Gillisella vitis. Next base: position 3,710,131 of record NZ_JACXXJ020000005.1, on the reverse strand, counting down.
CTGTGCCATCCGATTGCGGGAAGAAATAGAAGATATTGCCTGATGTCACGGGCATATCGACAAAGATCCTGCCGCCGTCATCGAAGGCGTTCAGCGTGTGGCCCTGGAAACCGTTAGGCGCCTTGAACCAACGAACATCACGTCCGTCGCCATCCCGGCGCAGAATGCCGAACAGCTGATCCAGACCCGGCTGCCACTGGAAGTGCTTGCCGCCCTGCTTCATCCGCTCCAGATCCGCCGTCAACGGCATCAGCGGGAAAATCACGAAATGCTCCGTGACCGCGAAATCATGGATCATTGCGGCATAAGGTGCCGTGATCCACACTTCACGCTTCATCCGGCCATGCTTGTCGATCTCGTAATAGACGATGTCGGGGGTCGCCTCGCCTTTAGCCTCGTAGCCGAAACACAGCAGATCGCCGGTTTCAGGGTCGAATTTCGGATGGGCCGTGAAGGTCGCGCTGGTCAACTGACCATCGAAATCATAAAGACCGATGGTTTCAAGCGTGATCGGGTCGAGGGCATAAGGTGGGCTATCCTCCTTCAGCGCCAGCAGCTTGCCATTGTGAACAACGACATTGGTATTGGCGGTGGAGTTGGAAATATCCTTGACGCTCGGATCATTGGTAAAGGGATTGCGATAGATCCCATGCAGGGAGGCGCGGGCGTCGCGCTGAGCCTTCAATCGCTCGGTCATCACGTAACGACGCTGAAAATCCACATGGCCGTTCTTGAACCGGAAGGCGCTGACAGCGCCATCGCCATTGAAGAAAATGTCCTCTCCAAGCATTGGGGGATATTGCGGGTCGGGAGCAACCTGAAAGAACGTGCCGTCGATCTCCTCGGGCACCTTGCCCTCCACTTCGAGATCATAAACCTGGCCTTCAAAACGGGCCGGCTTATAGAGCGATCCAGTAAATTCAGGCTTATTTGGAAATGGGACTGTCATCGGATTGACCTTTCATAACCGTACGATATTGTACATATACAGCCATGTGACAGACGTCAAGTTATAAACGTACATCCCAGTACGATTTCAGGAGGCGCCATGCGTGTCAGAACCCAGGCCAAGCGCCAGGCCATTGTCGACATCGCCGGGTCGATGTTTCTTCGCCACGGCTATGCCCAGGTATCGATGGCGGCGGTGGCAGCAGAAGTCGGCGGATCCAAGGGAACGCTCTACGGCTACTTCCCCAGCAAGGCGGATCTGTTTGCCGCTTTTGTCGTCCAAGTGGGTGAAGATGCCTTTGCCCCTTTGATGGACGCCATCGACAAGGAGCAGGATGCGGCAAATACGCTGAAGGCGCTCGGAATGAACTATCTGAGGCTACTGCTACGCCCCAAGATCATCGCAATCACCCGTCTGGTGGTATCGGAAGCAGGCAGGGCCACCGATCTCAGCGCGATTTACTTCGACATCGGTCCGCGCCGGGTGCTGGACCGCTTCATACAGATTTTCGAAACAATGAAAATATCAGGTAAACTTGTGCCACCCGATAGCGCGCAGGCCGCACAGGAATTCAAGGCGCTGTGCGAGGCCGGTCTTTATGAACCTGTGCTGCTTGGTGTAGCCGGTATTCCGAGCGAAGGCGACATGGAGGCCAATGTCGCAGCCACGGTCGATATTATGTGCACGAGGTATGGACCGACAAAATCCCGGCGGCGACCGAAAGCACCGGCAAAACAGCCATCGACCACCGGTGTGACACGCAGGAAACCGGCACCGGAGGATGATCCGTTATCCGAAAAAGCTCACCACGAGCAACCCTATAGATTATGAGCCATATCATGCACTTGACTTGTTTTCAGGGGGAATATCAGGCGTCATTTTCAATGACTCCTGATATAACTCCCCTCAAAATCAATCCGTCAAACTGCGAACGCCAGAGGCTGTGCCGACCGGGGTTGCGATCAATTGCATGAATTTCGTGAAATCGACCGTTGGATGACGCGACGCATAGATGACATCGCGGCTCTTGATCGGGAAACTCTGGCCGACAATCAGGCTATCGGGTGAACGCATGTTGAACCGGTAGACGATCGGGTATCGGCCATCCTTGCTCGCCACCATGCCCTTGGACTGCAATTCGTGGAACCGCTTGGCACCCAGAATATCCATGACGATTTCCGGCTCCTCATAACGAAACACGAAATAGCCTTCCGCATCCACCTTGCTGTCGGAACCGCCGCCGCCAAGCGCAATGGCTTCAAGGAGGTTCAGATCATTGGCGCCGAAGGGTACACGCCCATTCTTCTCGACTTCACCCAGAATGGTGAAGGTGCGCGGATCGTGGGTGACATAGATCTGGTCGCGCGGCTCGACATAAATGTTTTCACGCGGATTTTCGATCAGCGACTTCAAAAGCACGCTGGCGGATTTGGTGCCGCGTACCAGGGTTACGTAGGATTCGTAGGGTTCGCTGGAAGCCCCGCCAGCCCGTGCGATCACCTCGGTGAGCTTGTCTCCGGCCAGCGTCAGCTCCACATTCGAAGGCTTGCCGACGGAGCCGGAAACCGTGACGGAACGCGAGGCGGTGCCCGCTGCCGTGACAAGGACATCAGGCTCAACCGCTTTATTGACCAGTTTGGCCAGAATAGCCTTGCGTGCTTCTTCCTGGGTCTTGCCGGCAAGAACGATTTGTCCGACATAAGGAATGGTGCCGGTTCCGTCCGGCTGGATCACCACATCGATGGTTGTCTGCTTGGACTGGCTCGTCGAAAATAGCCCGTCCGATCCCGCTTCGAAAATGCTGATCTTCAACTGATCGCCAATGCCGATGACCACGCGACCAGCTCGTCCGCCTATGCCAAAACGGCGGCTGAACATAGAATTGGAAAAACCGGAAACTGTACGGGCCGTCCTCTGATCGACATCCACAACATCGAAAACCGATGCATTGGGCCTGTTTAGCTCCTGCCTTGACTTACCTGCCTGGCTCTCGATCTGCGAGGAAAGCGGCCCTGAGGCCGGTAGAGTATCGCATGCTGCAAGACCCGCAGTAACAAAAACTGCGACAACCTTTTTCAACGGGTAACTCTCCACTCGCACAACTCCTTGGCGCTTCCACAGTGCGACTGCCATCGCAGACGGTGGGCGCAACAAACTACTAGCGACCTTCTACGGTCGTTTCAAGATACCCTCTCTACGCTGACACTATTCAAACAATCTTAACGAATTCTCACCCATCGGCTTTCAACAGGAAATGCATGACAAAGATTGTTCCGTAAAGACGCAGACGGCATAGCAAGGTAAACTTTCCCCGGCCTGATCCTGGCCGCGCAGCGACCCCAGCGACATCAACGCTGTTGGAAAGTGTCGGAACGGCCCGGCAGTTCCCCCTCGATCAAAGGCCGCAGCGGGATCAACTGAGCGGCAATGAAATCCATGAACACACGAATACGGGGCGAATGCCGCAGGTCCTGATGAGTCAACAGCCAAAGGCTGGCGGAATAATCGGCAATGGTCGGCGAAAGCCGAACCAGGGCGGGGCGTACGTCGCCGATGAAACAGGGAATATGGCCGATGCCGATGCCTGCCTCAACCGCGTCGGCCAATGCCAGCACAGAATTGGCGCGGTAGCGCAGCTGTTTTGGCGCCAGCTGCTGCTTGGCCGCCTTGACCACTTTCAACCCCGCCATGTCTTCACCTAGGCAAACCCAATTGGCGGTATTGAGTTCTGCCGGCGTAGGGGCGGATGCGGCGGCAAAATCCTGGCCGCGACCATAGAGTGCCCAGGCGATCAGGCCGATGCGCCGCCCGACAAGCGTGTCCGGCGGATTGTCCGTGGCACGAATGGCAATATCCGCATCCCGCCGCGAAAGGTTCAAAGCATTATTGCCGATCACCACATCCAGCTGAATGTCCGGATAGACCTGCTGGAACCGGGCAAACAAGGGCGTCAGCAAATAGACCAGCAGACTGTCTGCCGTTGTCACCCGGATTTCACCTGCCGGCGCAATCTCCCGGCCTTGCAGGCGGCGTTCCAGCTGGGCGACCTCCGCCTCGATCCGCTCGGCAGTGCGCACCGCTTCTTCCCCGGTCGGCGTCAGTGCGTAGCCGGAGCGCCTGCGCTCAAACAGCGGCACACCCAGCGCCTCTTCCAGGGCGCCCAGCCTGCGGAAAACCGTGGAATGATCAATCCCCAGCGCCGCAGCTGCCCCAGCCATGCCCAATGCCTGGGCGATAGCCTTGACGAGCCGCAGATCGTCCCAGGCCAAGGATTTTGCTGCCCGCATGATAAGCCTCCGCGTTTATTTCCAGAATGCATTCTGGTTTCTTACAGCGCAAAGTCAAGTTTGCATGAATGCAAGCAAAACCAGCTGCAATCCGAACGCCAAGCGCCTATCTCTTGGTCATCGAAAGCGCCGCATCATTGCCGACATCGGGAACCGAAGTCCAATCCTGCACCCGCTTTCACGGCCCAGAGAACCGAAACGCGGCAATCCAAGCCGCCCGGCTCAATGCTGACCAAGCAAAGGAGAGTTCACATGGCACACGGCATTCATCACGTCACAGCTATTGCTGGCCCAGCGCGCCGCAATCTCGATTTCTACACCCGAGTTCTCGGCCAGCGCTTCGTCAAGAAGACAGTAAATTTCGACGATCCCGGCACCTATCACTTCTATTTCGGCGATGAGGCAGGCAATCCGGGCACGATCATGACCTTCTTCCCCTGGGAACACGCCGCACCGGGCCGCCTCGGCATCGGTGAAACCCAGGAAACCGGTTACCGGGTTCCCAAATCCTCCCTGGGGTTCTGGACGCACCGTTTTATCGAACAGGGCGTCGTGCATGAAAAGCTCGAACAGCGCTTTGGCCAGACAGTCCTGCCCTTCAAGGATCCAGATGGGATGCGACTTGCCCTGGTCGGCGTTGAAGACATCGAACACGAAGCAGCCTGGGCTGCGCCGGGCATTCCTGCGGAGCACGCGCTGCGGGGATTTCACGGGGTGACGCTGCTGCTGGACAAGATTGACGCAACGGCTGCTGTCCTGACCGATGTGTTCGGCTTTGAGCAGCAGGCCAAGGAAGGCTATGTCACCCGGTATCATGTGCCTGGCACGGAGATCGGTGGGGTAGTGGATCTGCGCGAAGCCGGTGAATTTCTGCCCGCCCGGCCAGGTGCCGGCTCGGTCCATCACGTTGCCTTCAGAGCAAAAGACGATGCCGAACAGGCGGAAATGGCCGAAAAACTGCGCAAGAATCACCGCTTGCAGACAACGGAACAGAAAGACCGGGACTATTTCCGCTCGATCTATTTCCGTTCTCCTGGTGGCGTGTTGTTCGAAATCGCCACGCTCGACCCCGGCTTTGCCGTCGATGAACCGGCAGAAAGCCTGGGTCAGGCCTTGAAGCTGCCCAAGGGCCTTGAAGGCTTCCGGGGCCGGATTGAGGGCATGTTGCCGGATATCAGCCCCCTTGGCGAGACCAAGCAGGCTTAGTCAGAATGCTACAAAATGCGGCGCGCTTGCGAAACGCGCCGCCAAAAACAATGTCGCAACGCGCTGGCTTTGCTGCATAATTTCGTCGAGGCCAAGTTCCTTATTTTGCAGTAGGCAGCACAGGAGAGATCCGACATGACCCATTCCCCCATCTCGTCGTTTGTCCATCAGTTTGTTCCGGCAACGGTGCCAAACCTTTCGCCCTTGCTTTTGCTGCATGGAACAGGCGGCAACGAAAATGATCTCTTGTCGCTTGGCGCTGCCCTTTCACCGGGTGCGGCTCTCCTATCACCCCGTGGACAAGTCCTGGAACACGGCATGCCACGCTTCTTCAGACGGTTGGCGGAAGGTGTGTTCGATGAAGATGACCTGCGGGTGCGGGCAGCGGATCTGGCCGGCTTCATAAAGGAGGCCCGTGCGGCTCATAACCTGGCAGCCCCTGTCGCCGTCGGTTTCTCCAATGGCGCCAATATTGCCGTGGCTCTGCTGTTGCTGCATCGCCAGACCTTAGCCGGTGCCGTTCTGTTGCGGGCCATGGCCCCGCTTCAATCGCCGCCGGTGGTGCATGACACTGCCGATGGCGTGCCAGTTCTCATCCTATCTGGAGCGATGGATCCAATCGTTCCCGCAGACAATGCAGAACGATTGGTCGGCTCGCTTCAAGCTGTGGGCCATACGGTCAACCACGAAATCCTGCCGTCGGGGCATAATCTTACACAACTCGATCTATCGATCAGCAAGCAGTTCCTCGACACGAATTTCGCCCCGGCAGCTAGCACCTGATATGCCAGGTGTTTTGGGCTATGGGTGAAATACGGCCTCTCCGTCCAAAGTCGTTTACAGCTGACTGGCGCGTTTGGTTGCGGGCTTTGCCTTGACGGCTGTCTGCATTTTTTCTGCCTCCAAGGCATGCCTTAATTCGCGCAGCCGCAAGGTCTTTTCCTTCTGCCGCTCGAGGGCAGCGAGATGTTCATCCATCGCCTGCTGCCCTTCCTGCTGCTTCACCAGTTTTTCCTGGGCACGAACAGCGCGGCGCTCAACCAGATCCTCATCTTGATCAGTCAATGTAAAATCCCTTTGCTTAGAGTTTGACGTAGCCGTTAGCAGAAGACATTGGACCCCCGTCAGGTTCAGCTGTTCTACGGTCAATGGAAATCCGCCGCGGTCAAAAGATACATGTTGTTGCCGCCTTTTTTTCCATAGGCTTTTCTCGCAACATCCAGAATAGACCCGCGAAGATTGTCGAATGCGGCAAGGAAGTCGTGCTCTCCGACAATGACCTTGGCCATCGCCTTGGATATCGCATCAAGTTCTACGAAAAACCGGATTTCAAACATGCCGTCGTAACCAAGAAACCGGATGCGGTGTCCCTTCTCATCGAAACTGCGGCTACTATTCGGGAAGGTTAAAGCCATCGCATTATTCTCGCTCGCATGTTTCAAAGAAAAGAGGTCATTATCGGATTCCTGAAGTGAAAAAAGGCACCTAAGGTTCCACGACTGCATGCATTTCTCAAATCGAACGCCTAGAAACTTCGCGATCAAATTTCAGTAGCCATGCCCAATCGTCACAACAGTCTTTCACCGCCATCTGCCGGCTTGCTACGCTTCTGCCGTTTTTCGGTTTTTGCCGGCTCGGGCTGCTGCTCAGGCGCGGTCTCATTTGAAATGGCCTTTACGGCTGGCGTTTTTGCCGGTGCGGCATCATCGGTAATAGTGGTGAAGCGAATCATGGCTTAATCCTTCGAATGAACGGCTTGAGCAAAGGGATACGGTCAGGAAATCGACTGTCGATTATGACTGTGGCTGCACGATTGCCTAAATCCAACTTGATTCAGGACCATTATGCAGCATCTTTAAAGCGTTACGGCGTCTTGTGTGCTTTGGCAAAACACGGGTGGCGACTTCTAAAATCCACGCCTGCAAAAGAAAGCACAGCGCAAAGACAGAACCCTGCAAGCAAGGCAGCCGATCATTCATATATGATGCAGTAGCGCTTCTTTTACAACGGCTACAGCGCCGTTGTTTTTTAGATATTGCGGGCGCTCGAGGTTCCATCACCATAATACCGCACGACACTTGAGCGTGTCACCGGAATGGCGCGGCGCTGAACAAGCTTGCCCAGCATGAAATAAAGCAGGAATGAGCCGATCTGATAGGCGAAGATAATATCGATTTCCACGAAAGCCCGCTCGACCAACAGCATGGCGAGGCCGAACAGCACGCCGGCCTCTGGATCTCGGGCATTGACAAGCAGACGTTTGAGATTGCCGATCAATGCGACGACCAACATCGCAACCAGCAGAACGAGGCCGATAATCCCCGTCTCAACGGCGGTTTCGATGAAGGTATTGTGAAAATGAAATCCGGCTCGGGTTGGAATATAAAACTCATCCCATAGCCGCTCCGCCTCGGAAAAGCCCTGAACCCAATAGGCCTGGTAACCGACGCCAAAAATCGGATTTGCCAGGGCTGCCGCTATGCCCTGCTGCCAAAGATAGGTTCGCCCCGTCAGGGTCGAATCCTTTCCGAACGCTCCCAGGATCAAATCGACGCCACCAGCATAAACGAACGCAGCCGCGCCAAGCCCGCCAAGCACGACGCCAGCCACTACCAGCACAATACGATGGCGCGGCGACAGAAGAATAACCGCTCTCAAGACCAGGGACGCACCGACCACCGCCATGACGGTAATGACCGATGTGGCCGATTCAGATGCAAACAGACAGTAAGCTGATAGCAAAGCCAGCCCAGCGGGCGGCAGCATCCATATGCTGCGTTCTTTCAGGATAATGATCGCAGCGAACGAAAAATACACGCCGAGGGAGGCATAGAAACCCAGCTGGTTCTTGGACGAGAAAGCACCCACAAAGCTGAAGGATCCGTCCAGTGGATCGAGGAAATAAGAGCCGAACAGCAGCGAATAGACCAGCACGATTCCTGTGCCGATCATGGATCCCCTCAGAAAGGAACGGATTCCCACCACACGCATGGCAATCAACGCACAGACGATATGCGAGAAATATTGCAACGAGGCCCTGACTGTCACCGGTGGCGCCGCCGACCAGAAGATCGATAGAATCGTCAGAATGCTGAAGGCAAAAATCGGAAGATACAGGCCATAGTTGCCGAGCACACGCCGGTAATTTACAGCAATCAGCGGCAGCCAGACCCCGTAATAGGCCAGAATGGAAATCTGCCCGAAACGGGCAGAATAGGCAAAAACGAAATAGGAAAGCGCAATCGCCGTGACGGCATAGAGGCCATTGCGTTCCGGGTCGATCAGATGCGATTTGGCGATCCGCATCGACCGTTACCGCATGGCTGGCTGAGACAGCTTTACCGTAACCTTGATCACATCGCCGGGCGTCACCGAGGTATTTTCGTCGACAGCGATTTCGGTGGGCTTCCCATCCTTTTCGCGGACGATAGAATAAGCGACATTGGCTTCGCCATCGGCAGTCTTGGCACTGGCGCTTTCCGAAGATTGCAGCAGGGATTCGGCCATCAGGCCACGGCTGGTGGAAAGCTTCAACGCAATCTGGTCCAGCTCAGCTTCGGTATCCTGCAATTCCTGGGCAAGCTGTGCATCCCAATCGTTGCGCGTCGTGGTCTCGTCCTGCTGGGCCTTGTTCAGATCCTGCTTGGCCTTCAGCGTGTTGGTATCGATATCCAGAAGTGCCGACTGCAAATCCGACACCTGCTGCTCGACCGCCAAACGACGCGAACTCAGCGCCAGGCCCTGCTCGCTCAAGCTATTGACCTTGTCGCGGTCTTCCTGAACCATCGTCAACTGACGGGTCTGGGTTTCTGACTTCTTGCCAAGAGCCTCGATTTCAGCCGCAAGCAAAGTCTTAAGGTCGGCAAGGGATGACAACTGAACCTTGAGCTTGGCGGTTTGGGAATTCATCAAGGCCGCTTCCGACTCAACCAGCTGGTTGATGTCGGGAATGGATTTCAATTCCTCGGGAATTTCTATCGTCTCTTTTTCATTCATTTCCGCAAGAACGCGCACACGACGGACCAACAAACGGTTGCGTTGGGAGACCAAAACGGCGCCATCCCCCTGTGCCTGAAGGAAATCACGCGCAAAACGCTGGCCGGCATCGGCGCGCTTCAAGCCGCCTGCGACACTGAGCGCCTTCAACACAGTCATACCCGGTGCATAGGGATATTCACCAGGCGACTGAACTGCACCAGCCATGTAGACGGGGCGATACTCGGAAATTTCAACCGATGCGGACGGTCGATCACTGAGACCGAACAATTGTTGCATCTTTTTGCCGATCTCGTCGGCGACGTCGGCTGTGGTCTTACCAGAGGCTGGCAATTCGCCAATGAAGGGTAGAGACACCTGGCCCGCAGCGCCGACAGAGTAGTCACCACTGACGGCCGCCCAGTCCCGCACGGCGCCCTCAGCCGTCTGCCATTCCGCCACCCGAACGCGGATCTTGTCCATTACACCCAAACGATAGTCATCTGCCAATGCCAATCCCGGCACAGCCAAGGACAGGCAAAGCGCGATTGCTGCAACGTTCAAGGTCGTAATGCGCGTGGATGACCGAAATCCTCCAGCAAATCCGTAAGCCTTCATGGCAAATCCTATGCGTATTCAATAAAAATGCGGCTGGTCTAAACATCATTTCGGGCAGCAGCCTTCTGGCTCCGCCCTTATGACATTCTTTAGATTTTAGTAGCTGCCGCGAGACAGGCACACAGCCGGAACGGTACGGACCATGATGAGGACATCTCTGGCAAGCGACCATGTCTTAACATATTGCGTGTCCATAGCCACCCGCGTTTCATAGGAAACATCGTTGCGACCGCTCACCTGCCAGAGACCGGTCAGGCCAGGGCGGGTTTGCAGATAAAATGCAGCGGCACTATCGTACATTTCCAGCTCGTCCTCGACCACAGGCCGGGGTCCGACGATGCTCATCTCACCCTTGATGATGTTGAACAGCTGGGGCAGCTCGTCCAGGCTGAGCTTACGCAGTACGGAACCGATCGCCGTGACGCGGGGATCGTTTTGCAGCTTACGGGTGGCACGCCATTCTTCATAGGCTTCTGGATTGGCCCGCAGGTAATCCTGCAAAACCTTGTCGCCATTCTGCACCATGGTGCGAAACTTCATGCAATGAAATTGCTGGCCGTTATGTCCGATACGGCGATGACCGTAAAACACACTGCCGCCATCGGTAAACTTCACCATGGCTGCAATCATCAAGAACATCGGGCTGAACATAATCAGCGCCATGGTGGCGATGAAAATATCAAACCCTCTCTTTGCAAGACCACCAACCGGCTGGGTACCGGATGCGGCGGTCGTAAAAAACGGCGAACTGGCCGATCTTGTCGCGGACTTCATAGAGGTAACTCCATTTACGTGGGCGATTGGTCGGGTCCCGGCGGGACGCGTCCGTGGTCATTGATCCCTAGTGTGTGGTGATAATTTGTCCTTCGCAATACCCTTTGCAGAAAACCTTCCAGAGGATGGAATGATAGCAATTAGAATATGTGTCTTTCCTGCACTACATTTTAAGTATTTAATGTCCCGTTGTGACACTTAGGTTTCCATTTTTGGATATTTTGCAATGAAAATCCTTTAACCTTCCCGCAAATGGAATGTTTTTTACTTATAATATAAATGCGGACTCCTGGAAGTTTCATAAATTCGTCATGTGAAATGAAGGAAAGAGGGTCAGGTTGATGTCCCCCGACATGGATATTGCATTGCATCATTATGGTGCGACGCATATAGGTTTAAAACAATATCCTAATATTGTAACAATTCGTGATTGAATTGGGTAAAGATTTAATGAATTCAGAAAGGCGAAATATAGGTTTTCAGCCCGATCGCCGCCTCTCCGTCGACAATGCATTCCCTATTCCAACACGCAATGACCTTTATCGAAGTGCCGTCGCAAGCCAAGGAAATAGTTAGTAATTCCCTAAAGCGGCCAGAAAAATTGACTGATTTTTGTAACGGTCCTGCAAGCCATTTGCTCTATCATAATGACAAGATCGCAGCCAAAGGCCCGTAAAAACATGAAGATTGAAAGAATGAGGCAAGGTGCCTATATTCAATTTGCCTCTGAGGAGAAGGCAATGGCTATGATCTCAAGATCAATGTACCGGGGGGAGGCTCTAAATTATGCATGCGCCTAAGGTCTTCTTTAGCATGATTGGTGCACTGCTGGTGTTTGCAGTTGCGACTTATTTCCTGTCAGGCTCGCTTGCTGGCACGCTCATTAAAACAGTTTTGGCCGCCGTTCTTTTGCAGGTTGGTTACTTCTGTGCTGTCGCTTATCTTGTTTTCCAGGAATCAAAGCGCCGCACGCAGGCGATGGGGACCAGCGACGCGACAGCCAGCAATGGCGCGATCCGCGCGCTTGGCGAGACGGGTCAAACCGCATTGCGCAACAACTAACCGGTCTTCTTTTCGCCTGGCCGCGTTTCAGCCAAAATCAAATGGCAAAGATTGCGCGAAAGCCGTTGACACGGCTCACTTCGCCAAGCATTTGTGTTTGAAAGCCGCGTTTGGCTTGGAAAACGGTTGATTTGGAGCAAGGCGATTAGAACCCCGGAAGACATCCACTGCCTTTCCGGTTCCTGCCATAATGTAGGGGAAATTTTGCTTCGTCATCTGTTCTTATCAGAAACGCGCTACCTGCGCGTCAGATTAGAGTACGGGGGACCGTAATGACGATGAATTCCACCGTATGCGTTATTATTGCCGCCAAAAACGCCAGCGCCACTGTGGCACGGGCGGTGCGTTCTGCCTTGGCGGAAGCAGAAACGCATGAAGTGGTCGTTGTCGATGATGGATCTGTGGATGGAACTGGTGCAGAAGCACTATCCGCCGATGACAACAGCGGTCGCTTGAAAATTATCCGTTTCGACCATAATCGCGGCCCAGCCGCCGCGCGCAACTGCGCCATTGAAGCATCGACGGCACCTTTGCTGGCTATTCTCGATGCAGATGATTTTTTCCTGCCAGGACGCTTCACCCAGATGATGGCTGAAGACCAGTGGGATTTTATCGCCGACAATATCGTTTTTGTAAAAGAGGAATGCGTTTCCCAGGTCAGTACCGGCGTCAAACGTTTCCGGCGTCAGGCCCGCCTTTTGGTGCTTGAGGATTTCATTGCCGGAAATATTTCCCAAAGAGGCGCGCAACGCGGGGAAATCGGCTTCCTAAAGCCAGTCATGCGGCGCGATTTTCTCGATCGCCATGGCTTGCGGTATAATGAAAAGCTCCGCCTTGGTGAAGATTATGATCTTTACGCGCGCGCACTTGTCGCTGGCGCACGCTACAAAATCATTCATAGCTGCGGCTATGGCGCCGTTGTTCGCCATGATTCGCTCAGCGGCAAACATCGCACCGAAGATCTCAAGCGGCTTTACGAAGCCGACCGCTCCATTCTTGCCAATCCAAACCTGACGCAGGAACAGAGGTCACTGTTGACCCAACATGAAAAGCACATCCGCGACCGCTACGAGTTGCGCCATTTCCTCGATTTAAAGAATAATCAGGGTGCATTTTCAGCTATCGCCTATGCCGCGAGCCATCCTATGGCCATACCGGCCATCATCGGCGGGATTGCAGCAGATAAGAGAGATGCGCTGATGGGCAAAAGCCAACGCCCTCAATCCTCCCAGTCTTCGGGGACTCTGCGCTATCTTTTGCCTGTCATCGCGGATGCCGATCAAAGATAGAGTTTTCCAGGAAAAACATGCACCTACAGCGCTGTAACAAGTCATCTATGATGCGTTACGGCACCGCATAAATGAAAAGTCTGCCCGGCTCAGAGTAAACCGGACAGACTTTCATACACCTGCATGATCAGGAGACCGCGGCGATCCCGTAATCACGACGGACGCCCTCAATAACCTCCAGGAACCGTGCTTTGTGCTCTTCCAAAACTGAATCTCGGCTCAGTTGCGGTTCTGCTTGACTTGCCTTCCATAGATTAAGCATGGCTGGCCCTGCCAGGATCTGCTTGACGACGGTGCGCAATCCAGTTTGCTTCGGACCGCGTGCTTGTTCCAGAACCGCTGCATCCACAGCCAGATCATTCGGATTTTCTGGGGCTGGCTGGTGGTTTTTAAAGCTCATCCCCCAAAAGCTTTCACCCTTTATCTGCGCTTCAGCGCGGCTGGACAGTGGGACGCGCAGGGGTTTGTAAGTCACACCAAGAGTAGAAGCCCAATCGTTCCATTTGAAACTATTGATAGAAGCTGAGGTGCTGACCGCGACCCATGGAACGCGTAGAGCATCAGCAATGATCGCGCCATGCATCGATTCGGCGATAATCACCTCGGATTGCAGGATCTGACGAATAACCGCCTTTGCCTCGCCGCAGGGATCGATATAGGTGAGACCCACTTTGGGTACAATTGATGCCCAAACGCCCGCTACCGCCGATTCCCAGTGAGGAACGAAACTCTTTTTGTAGAGTTTTGGCAGCTTCTGGAATTCAGGCATGTCGGCCAGCATAACAGCCGGATCGATCACACCTTTTTCCGGCGGCAGACCAAGCGCCTTGGCAGTCAAAGGACCGCGCACGGACCTTATATCCCATTCTTCCGGTCGGCTCATATCCGGCAGGCTTCCATAGCCAAAGCCGCTGCCGATCACCAGCTTATGCTGACCTTCCGGCAAAAGAGCGCGATTGAGAACAGTTCCGACGCCGACAAGCAACGTTTTCGGATGCACATCCCGAAAACCTGGCATGAGAAAATCCCATAACCAAAGGTTCAGGTCGTCACCAAAATTTCCATGGGCGGATTCCCAATAGTAAGGCTGCATGAATGTTCCTTTACGGGGCGAGGCAGACGCCCGATGAGAATGCATGATCGCTGCATTTCAAGATACTTTTATATCAGCGGGAAAATTTACCAACCGCAAGGGCCAAAGCACTTTGCACGATGGCAGGATCCCGTCTCATCCATCGCAATAGCACGCCGAATTGCGGTAGCTTACGGCGTTTTACCATGCCCATCTGACCCCAGAGGGCATTTTTACGAGCGGTCTGCTTATAGTGCTGAATAAAGCTCAAGGCTTCAGGTTTATTGGAAAATCGCCGTTCAAGCGTATCAAGCGCCACCCAGGTATTCAACTGCTGCTGGAGAAAGGCGGGAGAACTTGAATCAATACTGTGGAAAATATTGATTCCTTCACCGCGTTCAGCTCCGGCGGCATCGCACAGAATGACGCGCTTGGCTGCCAGCACACAATCACAGAAGAACAGCACATCTTCAGCAGCCAGCCGAAGCTCGGCTTCAAACCGGATTTTCTCAAACAGCGGGCGACCGATCACCATGCAGGACAGATGCAGGAAACTCCAGTTCTTCAGCATCACCACTGGCATTTCCGGCAGTTCGAGCACCAGTGGCGCCTCCTGAAGCTGCACGGTTTTTTCGGTCTTCTTCAGCTCGGCAACGCTGAAATGATAGTAGAAATCATCTCCGCCGTGGATTGACGCCCAATAGCAATCCGCACCGAATCGGGTCATGGCCTCATAGGCATTTTTCAGGTGGTCCGGCGCCCATTCATCGTCGGAATCCAGGAAGGCGGCGAAATCGCAATCGGCGGCAATTGCGTCGAGCCCGGTATTGCGGGCGCCGCCGGGACCACCGTTCTGCTGCTTGATCACCCGAATACGGGCACGATGTGCCGGCTCCAGCGGCTGCAATTCCAAATCGATGGAATAGGGTGACTGGTCATCGACCACAATAATGTCGAAGTCCTGGAATGTCTGGGAAAAAATCGAGCCCAGCGCCCGTCTTAAAATTCCGGCTTCCTTCTGATAGAAGGGAATAATCACCGTCAGCTTCGCCATCTTTTTGCCCTGTCGTTTCTCAAGAAAGAGGTTCAGTTGCCTGTTATGTACCCTTGCGCTATCAGACTATGGTGCCTTGCACCATATTCCATGATGCAATCAGGTTCGCCATAGCGCTTGTGTTGTTTGCCACCCTGAAAGCAAAAACTCTCCATAACCATACAATTTTGGCGCTTTCCCACAAGCTTTTCGACCTGTAACCGCTCTTTCGCCCCCAGACCCAAGGATGTTTACCCATGCCGCCAACCGTCAATGCGAAATCCGTAACCCGGAATGTCGGCTGGAGCGTCCTTTCCAAGACAGGCACTTTCGGGCTTAAATTTGTCACGGTCCCGATCCTGGCGCGCATTCTCACTCCCGATCAATTCGGTGCTGTCGCCGTTGCGCTAACCGTAGTGCAATTCCTGGCGATGATCGGCGGTGCGGGTTTCGGTGCAGCTTTGGTCATCCAGGAAAAGGAAGAGCCGGAGACGATCCATTCTGTTTTCTGGGCGAATTTGATCATTTCCTGCCTGATGGCAACCCTCCTTTACGTGTTTGCCGAACCGATTTCGGCCATGCTGGGGGCGGTCGAGGCCGCGCCGCTGGTGCGCATCATGGCGGTGCTCATTCCGCTGCAACTCACCGGAGACGTTGCCTATGCTCTCCTGGCCCGGCGCATGCAGTTCAGCCAGGACGCGCTGTGGAGCATGATTTCCGAATCAGCCGGCGCACTGATTGCGGTCGGCATGGCCTTGATGGGTTATGGGGTGATGGCGCTGGTGGCGCAATTGTTTTCCTCCTCCATCATCCGGCTTTGCGGGCTCTATTATGTATCCGGTTATGTCCCGGGCTTTGCCTTCAAGCCGCGTCGTATCCTGGCGCTCGGTCGCTTCAGCCTCGGAATGATGGGCTCGGAAATCGCCAATTTCATCACCTTTCAGTCTCCGATGGTGGTGATTTCCCGCTATCTCGGCCTGTCGGATGCTGGCGCTTATTCCGCCGCCAACCGGTTTTCCAGCATTCCCAACCAGGTCGTCCTATCCGCTGTCATGGGCGTGCTGTTTCCCGCCTTCAGCACCATGATGCACGATCGGGACCGCCGCTCTCAGGCGCTGATGTTGAGCACCCAGGTGACGACCGTGCTGCTGGCGCCGATGATGTTCGGCATGTGGGCATTGGCCGAACCGGCCATGCTGGTGCTGTTTGGACCGCAATGGGCCTGGGCCTGGCCGGTTCTCGGTCTGCTCGCCTTGTCCAAGGGCATCCTCACGCCTTGCAGCACGTTTATTCCCTATCTAAAGGGCGTGGGGCACGGCGGTACGCTGTTCTGGTGGGCCGTCATCCGGGCAATCGTCACCACCGTTGCCGTGGCGGTTGCCGCAGCTTTCGGAAACCTGGTCGATGCCATGGTGGCGCTGTGCGTCGTCAATGTCGTCGTGCTCTTCGGCTATTCCTGGGTGGTGTTCCGCGCCGACCAGATGCCCTTCCTCAAGGGCATGTTTATTTCCACACGGCCGATGGTCACCGCTCTGATCATGGCTGGCATGGTTCGCGCCCTTCTGCATTTTTATGGGTATCTGGTCCCCAATCCCGTACTGCAAGTATTGATTGGCGGATTGATAGGAGGCACAATCTACGGTGTATTCGTTGTTCTGACGGAGGCCGAATTGTTGAGAAAACTGAAAACCATGGTGCGCAACCGCAGATCCGCGGCCCCCGCACCTGCAGAATAATGTAAGCCATGCAAACCGCTCTGCGCCGCCTCATTATCGAGCCATTCTGCCCTCATCCGGGAAAACCGATGGTATAGGCGGTGCAATTCCTTAGCTTTTTTCGAGCTCTGGACAAAAAAATATTCGCACACGCGAATAGACATATAGCAATAAGCACATAAATTTAAGCCGCTGAATTTTCAAGATTTTATCAAAAAAATCCTACTATTATCCCGCCAATCCAACCCGAGCTCACTGGGCGAACTGCAAAAAATTGAAGATCAAGAGGTAAATTTTTTGCTGCACTGCCACATTTTTACAGGCACATTCCCATAATGTGAAGGTGCTGGCCCATACTGTGATGGGCCTTAGGGTGATGGGGACGATAGAGGATATTGAAGACAGGAGTACCGAATATCGTGAAGATCGACCAGGAACTGTCCGCGCGGATTCATATGGCGCGGTTGATGCTGATCGTCGGCATTGTCTTCGTACATGTCCCTTTCGATCCGCAGTCGAACGCCTATCTGGGCCAATACGGCGCCTTTGATTGGCTGCGCGCCTTTCTCGGCGATATGCTGTTTCGCATTGGCGTTCCCTGCCTCAGTGCGATTTCCGGCCTGCTGATGTTTCGCCGAGGCCTTGACGGTTTCGATTACAAGAAAGTGCTTCGCTCGAAAAGTTCGAGCGTTTTGCTGCCTTTCCTGCTCTGGAACAGCATCGTTTTCCTGTATGTGCTGACAACGCAATCCATGGGCTATGGCGAAGGATATTTCCCAAGTGTTCTCACCGCATCCTATCGGGAACTCGTTACCCTGGCGCTGGCAACGGAAGATTGGCCGATCAATCTGCCACTCTATTTCCTGCGCGACCTGCTACTCTGCTTTCTTCTATCGCCGCTGATTGGCTTCCTGGTGAAACGCCAACCCGCACTGACGCTTGGAGTTCTGTTGCTTTATGTCGTCCTACCGGTGCCCAATATGATCTTCCTGAAAAAATCGATCATTCTCGGGTTTTCGGCTGGTGCGGCGATTGCGATACACAATGTCGATATCCGCAAGCTCGACCGTTATGCCTTGCCGATTGTGGCAGCCGTGCTGGTCTCGGCCATGGCGGTCTTCGTCTGCATATATCAAGCCGGCTTTAACGAGCACCCACTCTGGCTTGATGTGATATATGGTCTGATCACAGTGATTGGCGGCCTGGGAGCCTGGGAAATGACCCGGCTGCTCAAGAATACGCGCCTTGGCAAAACACTGGTCGCCGCACCCGGCGGGCTTAGTTTCTGGATCTTCTGCGCGCATTATCCGATCTTGATGACCGCATGGATGATCTGGCAAAAATTCGATATAGGGCCTTACCCCCTCTTTTACGTCCTTGCACTACCCGTCACCTTCTGCCTGCTGCTTGCCTCCCATTTCCTGGCGATCCGGCTGACGCCGGGATTTTACGGGGTCATGACCGGCCAGCGCAATGCAAGCGGCAGAGACAAGAACAAGAACGTGGCAGCCGGGCGGGCGCTTGCCTTCAGCAAAGGAGACTGACATGAACCACCCCTCGCTTTTCCGAGGTCTGTTTTCTCGCCTACTCTGCGCCTCTGCTTTCGGTGCGACGGTTTTGATAACCCTATCCACAGCACATGCCCAGCAACCCGTCGAAGGCCAATCCTTTGTCGATACATTTGACAAACTGGATTTAAAACGCTGGTATATTTCCGACGGCTGGAATAACGGACCGCATCAGAACTGCACGTGGACCAAGAAGAACGTGAAAATCAAGGATGGCCATCTGGAATTGACATTTGACGACAAGCCGCTGGGCGAGCGTCAGTATTCCTGCGCCGAAATCCAGACCAAGCAGCGCTTCAGCTATGGCACCTATGAGGCGCGCCTGAAAACCGCCGATGCGTCCGGGCTGAATTCGGCTTTTTTCACCTTTATCGGCCCGCGCGACAAAACTCCCCATGACGAGATCGACTTCGAGATCCTTGGCAAGAACCTCAACGAGGTTCAGGTCAACCAGTATATCTCGGCCAAGGGTGGCAATGAAAAAATGGCTGCCGTCGATAACGGCGCCAACAAGGGCTTCAACGATTATGCCTTTGTCTGGGAAAAGGACAGGCTGCGCTACTATGTCAACGGCAAGCTGGTTCAGGACGTGACCGATCCGGCCAAATTGCCCAGCCACAGCCAGAAGATCTTCTTCAGTCTTTGGGGTACGGATACATTGAAGGACTGGATGGGGTCGTTTTCCTATTCCGGACCGCAGACCATGACCGTAGAGCGACTGGCATTCACGGCGCTGGGCGACAAGTGCCAGTTCCCGGAATCGGTCGCTTGTACGCTGAATTGACACCAAGCAATGTGAGAGCGGCCTTACGTTAATAGGGACGCTACCTTGCCAGACTGCTGCATCATGGCTTGATCCGGGTAAGGTTCAAGAAAAGCATGCCGCACAACTGAAACACGACAGGGGGCGAGGTATGCCATGGGTGGCTTACCTTTCCATGAAGACGCAATTTAGCGCGGTAAACCGGATCCTCACTGGCGAGGGTTTCCCCGCAATTGCACAAAGGGGGCCAATGACCATACGTGTGCTATACCTTGCGCATGACCTTGCCGATCCTGCCATTCGCCGCAGGGTGATGATGTTACGTGCCGGTGGCGCGGACGTGATGCTGGCTGGCTTTCGCCGCGATGAAAACAAATTGGCCGCGGTGGAAGGGGTTCAACCGATCGAGCTTGGAATAACCGCCGATGGCCGCTTTGCTCACCGCGCAGCAACGGTGTTAAAAGCCAGCTTGTCAGCCGCTGCCAAACTTGGCCATCTGCCCCGCCCGGATGTGATCATTGCCCGCAATCTCGAAATGCTGGCCATAGGCCGTCGCGCTCGCCATATTTTCGGTGCAGCCGTGCCGATGGTCTATGAATGTCTCGACATCCACAGGCTGATGCTGCGCAATGATCCGCTCGGCAAATCGCTGCGCGGTCTGGAAGCGCGGCTCGGTCGCCAGGCAAGCCTGTTGATCACCAGCTCTCCGGCCTTTGTCGAACAGTATTTTCAGCCGCTTTCGGGTCTCGATCTGCCGACCATGCTGCTCGAAAACCAAGTGCTCGACCTGTCCGGGCAAGACGCACCGCTGGCGCTGACACCGCGGGTTCCGGCTCCCGGCCAGCCTTGGCGCATTGGTTGGTTCGGCGCCCTACGCTGTTCGAAATCCCTTAAACTGCTCGGTGAATTCACCCGGTCGATGCAGGGTTCGGCAGTTGTTGAGATGCGTGGACGTCCAGCTCATATCGAGTTTGAGAATTTCGACGCTCAGGTCGCACGTGAACCGCATGTCAATTTTCATGGACCCTACAAAAATCCCGAGGACCTGGCAGGCATCTACCAGCAGGTTCAATTTGTCTGGGCCATCGATTTCTACGAGGAAGGCCAGAATTCAAGCTGGCTTTTGCCGAACCGGCTCTATGAAGGATGCCGCTATGGCACCGTTCCCATCGCCCTGAAGGGAACTGAGACAGCACGCTACCTGGCCCGCAAGGGCATTGGCTTTGAATTGCAGGATGCAAGCGTCTCCTCCCTCGTTTCACTGTTTGAAACCATGACTGCCGAGCGTTACCAGTCCGCCTTCGATGCGGTTGCCGCCCAGGATCCACACAGCTTCACGCTCACCAGAGCCGATTGCGAGACATTGGTGCGCCGACTTGCAGCGCTTCCCGCAGATCCCTTGGCCTCCCGCTCGCTCAATTCAAACGCCCTGAAGGCGCCGATCCTTTCAACCAAGCCAACCCTTTCGAACAAGGTAGACGTTCATGATGGCTGACAAGCTGAAATCCGTAAGATGCCTGATCGTCATCCCCTGCCTCAACGAAGAAAAGCATATCGAGGGCGTCATCGCCAATCTGGCCAAGGCGCTTGACGATCTGAACGCTGAAATCGTCGTCGCCGATGGCGGCAGCCGCGATCAGACCCAGGCGATCGTCTCGCGCATTTCCGCTGCGAATTCCAAGGTCAGGCTGATCGACAATCCGAAGAAGATCCAGAGCGCCGCCGTCAACTTGACCGTTGCCCAATTCGGCGGTGATTACGATTATATCATTCGCATCGATGCCCACGGCACTTATCCAGACGATTATTGCCAGACACTGGTGACAGAGGCCCTGGAAACCGGGGCCGATTCCGTCGTTGTCGGCATGTTGACGGTTGGCTTCGGAACGTTCCAGAAGGCAACGGCCCTGGCTCAGAATTCCAAGCTCGGCAACGGTGGCTCCAAGCATCGCACAGGCGCTCAAAGTCACTGGACAGATCATGGCCATCACGCCCTGATCCGCATTGCCGCCTATAAAGCGATTGGCGGCTATGACGAATCCTTCCGTCATAACGAAGACGCGGAATTCGACTACCGACTGAATAAATCCGGCTTTCGTGTCTGGATGACCGCCAATACCAGCATGGTCTATTATCCACGCTCCAGCCCCTTGCCGCTCTACCGGCAATATTTTGGCTATGGCCGCGGCCGCGCCCAGAATTTCCTGAAACATCGCTCCCGTCCAAGCCTGCGTCAGCTCATTCCGCTGGCCGTGGCTCCGGTTGCCGTTTTCGCATTGCTGTGTGTGTTCAGCTGGCTCGCACTCATCCCGCTTCTCGTCTGGGCGCTGGCCTGCCTTGGCTACGGCGTCTGGCTCGCCATCGGCGAGCGCCAACCACTTGGGCCGCTGGCCGCCCTCTCGGCAATGATCATGCATTTTGCCTGGTCGGCCGGTTTCTGGCGGGAAATACTGGATTTTCGCAATCGTAAAACCTATCCGCTGCCGCCCAGCCAAGAGGTTGCATCATGAATGCCGCCCATCCCATCCGCATCGATATCGGCATTTGCACGTTCCGCCGGCCGGAGCTTGAGACAGCTCTCTTGTCGCTCGCCATGATCGACGTTCCCACCGGGGTTTCCCTGCGCATCATCGTTGCCGACAATGACCAGACGCCCAGTGCTGCATCCTTGGTCGATAGCCTGCGCCCGCGCCTCCCCTGCGGGCTGATTTACGTCCATTGCCCGGCTGGCAATATATCCATCGCCCGCAATGCCTGCCTGGATGCCAGCGATGCCGATTACCTTGCCTTTATCGACGATGACGAGACCGCAACCGAAAGCTGGCTGAACGAATTGCTGACGGTCGCCCGCCAGACCGGTGCCGATGCCGTACTTGGTCCCGTCAAGGCGAGCTATAGTGACAACGCGCCGGAATGGATGCGCAAAGGCGATTTTCACTCGACATTCCCGGTCTTTGTCGGCGGTGAAATCCGCACCGGCTATACCTGCAACGTGCTTCTCGATCTGCGTTCACCACGCCTTACCGAGCGCCGTTTCAACCTGGCGCTGGGCAAGACCGGCGGTGAGGATACCGAGTATTTCACCTATATATACCGCAATGGCGGCAGGATCGCCTATGCCGAGAACGCCCTTCTCCATGAACCCGTGACCCCATCGCGCAGCCGGTTCGACTGGTTGGCCAAGCGCCGCTACCGCATGGGCCAGACCCATGGCCGGCTGGTGGCTGAAGGCAAGGGAACCCTGACGAAACTCAAGGCAATCCTGATGGCTGGAGCAAAGGCCGTTTTCTGCTTTCTCGCCGCACTGGTTTTCGTCTTCATGCCGATCCATCGTCATCGCTATGTCCTGCGCGGCATCCTGCATCTCGGCGCCGTCTCCGGCATTCTCGGCTTTCGTGAAATCCACCAATACGGATCGCTGGAGACTGCCAAGCCATGATCGCCTGGACACCCGACGTCACGGTGGTGATTGCCGCCTATAATACCGGTGAAACCATCGAGCGCGCCATTGAAAGCGCGCTGTCGCAGGTTAATGTCACAGTCGAAGTTGTTGTTGTCGACGATTGCTCATCCGACGATACCCGTGAACGAGTCGCAGCACTCACCGATCCCCGCGTTCGCTTGATCGCATTGGAGCGCAATAAAGGCCCGGGCGGTGCCAGGAATGCGGCAATAGACGCCGCCCGTGGTCGCTGGATCGCCGTGCTGGATTCAGACGATACATTCAAACCGATGCGGCTGTTTCGAATGATCGAGCGCGCCGAGGACGAAAAGGCCCAGGTCGTCGTCGATAATCTCGACGTGATCGACATGAATGGCACCTGCCGGACGATGTTTCTGGAAGACGCGCTAGCGCATATCGGCCAAATCGACCTGGCGCGGTTTATCGGCTCCAACATCCTGTTCCGATCCGAACATAATTTCGGCTATATGAAGCCTGTGTTCCTGCGCAGTTTCCTGAATGACAAAGGCCTGCGTTTCGACGAGAGCCTCAGGATCGGCGAGGATTACTTGCTGCTGGCTTCGGCCTTGGCCGAGAATGCCCTCTGCACAATAGAGCCGACGGCGGGTTACCTCTATTATATCAGGGAGGGTTCGATCTCTCGGGTGCTTCGCCTCCATCATGTCGATGCAATGATGGCCGCCGATGCCGGTTTCATCTCACGCTATCCGCTGAAAGGGGCAGCCCTTGCGGCCCAGACGGCTCGAACTCGCAGCCTGAAGGAAGCACGCGCTTTCATAAATCTGATCGATAGTCTCAAGGCACGATCGGTGTCGGGTGTTATCAAGACCGCCCTTGCCAATCCCTTGGCGCTGCGCCATCTGAAAATGCCAATCTCCGTTCGTCTCCGGCGACTGATAAAGAGCCTGCAGAAAGACCGGACATCAACAGCCGCTACGTCTTCTGCCGATCCGCCAATCAAGGGCTAACCTGCTACTTTAAAGAGAATTGACATGGATCTTTGCACGCCAAGACCAAAATTAATGAAGCCCTTGTCCCAACCCGGAGCAATCTTGACCTGCGCTGTTTACTCTTTTTTAAAGGAATTGGTTCCGTCGCATGAATGCCGTATTCAGGCGGACCAAGACGTCCTATAGTGCAAAGTCCTTAAGTCCGAAATCGATTTAAGGCGACAACGATGCTTGACTATAAAGTGCCTGGGTCTGCTTTGTTCGTCATGGATGACATCAGGCGCCGGAAAATCAACATTGTTCTACAATTTGCTTGATCAGGGTCGGATCATTCCGATCCTAACGAAGCTGGGAAACGGGCATCTGTCGAGATCAAGGGTTTGGAGTGCTGTATGAGTGTGAGTTTTTCCAATGTGCATGAGCAGTCGCGGCGGTCCAGCTGTCCGTTGACAGACCATGCCCTGACGAAGAGTTCCCGCCCGGACAGCATTGGCGGGAGACGAACCCTAAATGAATCCCGGCAGGTCAGCGGAGGTCTTTTCCTGACAGCCATCCATGCCTCAACCACGTTTGAAGCCGGTTTCCGGCTCAGGCCTGGTGCCGCCGAGACATCCTTGGACCAAACTATGTTCCGCAACGAATTATGAAGAGCCGCCCCATGAACGAGAGAAGTTATCCCTATAAAGCCGTTCTGCAACGGGAGCAGCCTGAAGCCGATTCCTTTATCGATCTTGATAGACTGCTGACCATTGCCGTGCGCAGGGCCAGGATCGTCGGTCTGTCGATCGCCCTCTTCGTGATGCTCGGTATTACCTATCTCCTCTTCACGACGCCCTATTATACGTCGATGACGCAGATCCTGCTGGATGACAGCCTGTCGCGCTACACGCAGGACGACAAGGCAGCGCCCGGTGACCGTTCCCAGGCCGATACGGAACTGGCCAGCGCCGTGGAAATCCTCAAATCCAACAGCATGGCCCTGCGGGTTGTCGACGAGGCCAAGCTTAGCGATAACGAACTGGTCACCAATCCTCCCGCTTCGCCGGTATCCTTCGTCAAGGACATGTTGCGATCCGTGAAGCGGCTGGTCAGCCCTGGACCGAAATTGACCGATGCGGAAATCGCAGCAGGCAAGCGCGGCAAGGCCGCTGCCATGCTACAGCAGAACATTACCGTGGAACGGGTGATGCGCAGTGCGGTCATTGCCGTATCCTATCGCTCTCCCGACCCTCTGCTGTCAGCGAAAGTCACCAAAGCCTACGCAGATGCCTTCCTCACCGATCAGTTGAATGCCAATTTCGACGCCAGTGAGCGAGCAACACTGTGGCTGCAAGGTCGCTTGGACGATCTGGCAAAGCGTGCCCAGCTGGCCTCGCTGGACGTTGAAAAATACAAGGCAGAAAACGGCCTGACCCAAACGGGCGGCGAACTGATGTCCGAACAGCAGTTGACCGACCTCAACAAACAGCTGATCGTTGCCCAGGCCGATGCGGCAAGCGCCCAGGCCCGCTACGAGCAATATAAAAGCATCGTCACGCAAGGCCCGCAAAATGCGGTGAAGAATGCCATCGTTTCCGGACAGGCTGGCGCCAATCAGGTGCTTCAGGATCTGCGAAGCCGATATTTGTCGATCGAAAAGCGTGAACAGGATATCGTCGCCAATTTTGGTCCAACTCATCCTCAGGCCAAAGCGCTGAAGGCTGAAAAAGACAATGTCGGCGGCCAGATTTTCCAGGAACTGCAACAGTTGACGTCAAGCTATGGCAATGAATTCGACGTTGCCAAATCGCGCGAGCAATCACTACGCGGCAGCCTGGAAAAGCTAACCGGCACGAATTCCGACGCCAATAGATCGCTTGTGCATTTGAAAGAGCTTGAGCAAAAATCGTCGGCGCTCAAAACCCTCTACGAAGCCTTTCTGAATCGCTACGAAGTGGCTAGCCAGAGCCAGTCCCTGCCGGCAGCCAAGGCGCGGATCATCTCCGAGGCTGGTATACCCGCCTCACCTTCCAGCCCGAAAAAGACAATGGTGATCGCCCTTTCCATGGTTCTCGGCCTGATGGCCGGTGCCGGGCTAGCCTTTCTTCAGGAAATGCAGGAGCGGTATTTCCGGCTGGAAAGCGACGTACGCACCACACTTGGCCAAAAATCTCTGGGTTATCTGCCGCGTCTCGGTCCCAAGTTGAAAAAGCCGATCAATCCCAAACTTGCCCGCTGGCGTCAAAAAGCGCCTAAGGGAGCGACAGTCGTTCCTGGCGCGGAAAATGTATCGCTCGACAGAATGATGCGAACCGTGATCGAAGCGCCCCGATCCGCCTTCACAGAAACCCTGCGCAATACCAAGCTGGCCACCGATATTATTCTACAGGGCAAGACAAGCCGCGTTATCGGTGTCCTGTCGGCACTTCCTGGTGAAGGTAAGTCTACGGTTGCAGCAAATTTCGCTGTTCTGCTTGCCTCCAGCGGCAAACGGACATTGCTGATCGACGCCGACTTGCGCAATCCGAGCCTCAGCCGGCTTCTGCAACCCGCGCCGAAGACCGGCCTCGTCCAAGCCGTGCTTGGTGAGGTCTCCTGGCAGGATTGCATCAAGGTGGATCAGGAAACGAAACTTGCCGTCCTACCCATCGTGCCAGGCGCGGCAGCCCGATCTCTGGCCCATACCAACGAGCTCATCGCATCGCCTGGAATGAATGCCTTGCTCGAAAATGTCCGCCAATCGTTCGATTACATTATCGTCGACCTTGCGCCGCTCGGCCCGGTCGTCGATGCCAAAGCCTTCGCCCCCTTGGCAGATGGTTTCGTCTTCGTTGTCGAATGGGGCAAGACGCCTAAGAAGCTGGTGTCCGATCTACTCGAAGCAGAACCGCATATCAGCAATAAAGTCCTCGGCGTTCTCTTAAACAAGACAGACATGCAGACCCTGACTCGCTATAGCGACTTCGGCGGTTCAGAGAAATTCCGCAAGCAATACAATAAATACTACGTGGAATGATTGCTGTAACGGCGACCCGCAAATGATGAATTGCAATATACTTGACCCTCTCCGCCAGTGCCGAGAGGGTCAAGCACATGAAGGTGATCGCTACGAGCGTTCGTCTTCTACCATGATTTCAGGGCGCGAAGCGTCGGGGTCTTTTTGAACACATGTCCGTCCATACGGGCAAGGAGACTATCGAGAAGGCTCACGGCCTCACCCACCGCAGGCCCCTTGTTCAACATCACACATTCCGCGCGAGCGGCCATGGCGGCATCGGTCATTTCTCCCCGGGACGGCAGACCGGTTTTGACAAGATCCTCGAGAACCTGGGTTGCCCAGATAGTGGGTACAGCAGCTGCCTCGCAGAGCCACAACAACTCCTCCTGCATTTCCGCTACCCGCTCAAAGCCGATTTCAGCCGCCAGATCACCCCTGGCGATCATCACACCAAACGGGCGATTACGGCATCGAGCTCGCACGATCAATTCCGGCAGGTTGGTTACAGCCTGCGGCTGCTCGATCTTGGCAATCAAGCCAAGCGGCTGCAAACGAGCCGGGAATTTTGCCAGTGCATCCTCCAAAAGATCGATGTCATCAGCATGGCTGACAAAGGAATAGCCCAGCATATCCGCGTGTGTCATAACGGTTGCCAAATCGGAATAGTCTTTCGTGGTTAGCGGCGAAAGACTGTCAATCGGCGCGGAAAGTTGACCCCATATCGGCGTCCAATGTTGACCCCCGTGTTGACGATCAGCACCTGGATCGCCCGGCGCTGGCCGGGGTTGCAGAGGGCGAAACAGGTGCGGGTGATGGGGCTCTTCGGCTTTAGCTTTGAGAGCGGTTTTTGAAGCGCCAGGACTCGTTGCCGGTTTCGACGATCTCGCAGTGATGGGTGAGCCTGTCGAGGAGCGCGGTGGTCATCTTGGCGTCGCCGAAGACGGTTGGCCATTCGCCGAATGCCAGGTTGGTGGTGACTATGATGGATGTGCGCTCGTAGAGCCTGCTGATCAGGTGGAACAGAAGCTGGCCGCCGGCCTGGGCGAATGGCAGGTATCCGAGTTCGTCGAGGATGATGAAGTCGAGGCGGTTGAGATAGTCCGCCGTCCGGCCCTGCTTGCCGCTGCGCGTCTCCGTCTCCAGCCGATTGACCAAGTCGACGACATTGTAGAAGCGCCCGCGTGTGCCGTTGCGGATGAGCGCGCGGGCGATCGCGATGGCCAGGTGGCTCTTGCCGGTGCCCGTGCCTCCGACGAGAACAACATTGCGCTGATCGGCAACAAAGGCTCCGGTGGCCAGGTCGCGGACAAGGCCTTCATTGACGGGCGTGTTGGTGAAGTCGAAGTCGTCGATATCCTTGGCGAGCGGCAGCTTGGCGATGCTGAGCTGGTAGCGGATGGAGCGGGCCTGCTTCTCGGCGATCTCGGACTGCAGAAGATCGCCAACGATACGCGGCGGCTCATGCTGGCGCTTGATGCCGTTGCCCATGACCTCGTCATAGGCGCTGCGCATGCCGTAGAGCTTCAAGGTGCTCATCAATTCCAGAACCTGTGTGCGTTCCATCAGCTTGCCCTCCTGAGGCTGTCATAGCGAGCGCAATCGGCGACCGGCTCATGGGTCAGCCGCAGTGCATCGGGGATTTGCAGGGGCGCAGCCGGAGCAGGATCACGACGCCGCGCCAGTATGTTGAGGATGACGGCAGCCGAGCAGACGCCCTGATCAAGCGCCTCCTGGCAGGCGGCCTCAACGGTCGTGATACCGTCGCCCGGTACGCATCCGAGAATGGTGACCATTTGCCGATCGCCGTCATCGACTGTCTTCAATCGCTTGCGGACCTTCTCCATCGCCGCCGGCATTACCCAGTCGCGGAACGGCGCGCCATTGCGAAGAGCGCCGGGTTTACGGGCCAGGACAGGCACATAATGCCAGGGATCATAGACCGTCTCGCCGCGGCCGAAGCTGCGCCGATGTTCGGCGATGACCGTGCCATCCTGCTTGACCACAATCCGGTCGGCATAGGCGTGGACTTCGACCGGGCGGCCGACAGCCGTTGAGAGGACCGAGTATTTGTTATTGTCGAAACGGACCGTGCAGGTCTTCGAGACCGAGGCCGGAACGCAGTGAAAGCCGTCGAACGGACCGACATAGGGGACGAGGCTGCTGCGTTCGGCTTCGAACATCTGCCAGATCGTCTGGTCGGCCTGTTCCGGATGGTTATGCGCTTTGGCATAGGCGACGCATTTGTCGAGCAGCCAAACGTTCAATTCCTCAAGGCTCTTAACCCTCAGGCGCGGCGTGAAGAAGCGTTCGCGCACCAGGCCAACCTGGTTCTCGACCTGGCCCTTCTCCCAACCAGACGCCGGGGTGCAGGCGACAGGCTGAACAAGGTAGTGGCTGCACATCTGCAGAAAGCGGCGATTGTATAGCCGCTCCTTGCCCACGAACACCGCCTCCACCGCCGTCTTCATGTTATCGTAGATGCCACGCGTGCAGGTACCACGGAAGAAGGCAAACGCCTTGTCGTGGGCGTCAAACACCATCTCCTGGCTCTCGCGCATATAGGCACGTGCAAACATCATGCGGCTGTGGCAGAGCCGGACATGAGCAACCTTCACGGTCGTCGTCGTGCCGTTGATCAGCACGATCTCGTGGCTCCAGTCGAACTGGTAGGCTTCGCCGGGTGCATAGTAGAGCGGCACATAGGCCTGCGCCGTCGCTGATCCCCGGTTCTTCGCCCAACCCTTGGCGTAACGGCGGATCGCATCATAGCTGCCGTCATATCCGAGCGCTCGAAGCTCCTCGTAAATCCGGATCAGCGTTAGCCGTTCGCGCGATGGCCTGCCTTCGTTCGTCGCAAGAAACCGCTCGATCTCCGCCTGCCAGGCCCCCGTCTTTGGCAAAGGCTGCCGCTCGCGCTCGTAGGAGAAGTCGGTCTCGTCGCTGCGCAATATCTTGCGGACCGTGTTGCGGGAAACATGCAGTTCACGGGCGATCTTCTTCATCGACCAACCTTGAACATGAAAGGCCCGCCGGACGCGCGCAATCGTATCCACTCGCTTCAACTCCCTCTCCATCCGCCGTCAAAAGACGGATGGTCAGATAAATCCGAAGGGGGTCAAAATTGGACGCCGATTACCCCGCTAATGGGGTCAATTTTGCACGCCGGAACACAGAAAGACCAAGCGCTGTATCGGGCAGGTTCAAACCCTTTTCGGGCTTGAGTTTCACACCTCCGGTTTTGGTATGGGTTACACGAATGACCGCTTCGTTTGGCCCCGTTTCTTCAACGACACCTTCAAGCTTACCGTCGTCATATCGAACCCGATGGCCCACAGCGACACGGGTGACGATTTCCGCAACCGATACGGTCGCCGCAAACTCCACATCCTCGGTTGGACGCGGCTTTCCTTGCGCAACCAATCTGAGGCGGTCCCCGACCTGAAGTTTGCGCTTTTCCCCCGCAACGGCCTCCGTGCGAATTTTTGGTCCTGCGATATCCATCAACACGGTCAGTTTATGGCCAATGATCTCTGACGCCGCGCGAACGTGGCCGGAGATCATTGTCCATGCCTTCTCGTCATCATGCGCACAATTGATCCGAGCAATGTCCATCCCGCGTTTGGCGAGATCAAGGACAAAATCCGGCCGATCAGCAGCCTCGCTTGGCATGGTCACCATGATCCGCCCGCGGCGAGAGGAGCGGGCCGGTCCAAACAAGTCCTCTGTTGCCGCTCGCAACGATCGCTCTCCGGCAAAGAACTTACTCTCAGACAGTCCATCGAGGTGTGACGCAACACCTTGTAGACCCGATAGCGCTGCCGAGACTGCATCCAAGGTTGGAAGCACCCGACTTTCCAGCCGGCCCAAAGACGACAACCCTCTCCACATCAACTCGCGCTGCAAAACACGTAGGTCACGGTGGCGCAGTGAAAGATAATGACAAAGGTTTTCAATCGCTGGCCTATGTTGCAGGGGAACCACCGCCGAACCGCACAGACCTTGCAACAAATCCTGCGCATGCGCAGCAATGTCAGCGCGAAGGTCATTTATCTGGCGATGCAAAGCCTCCAGTGCGATTGAATTCTCATTCGAAACAAAATTAGACTGTGCCATGGCCATCATCCTTAATTATGTCCAGAAGACATAAGCCTTCTAGACACAGATGACTGATGGTGGCTTGGAAGGCTTTGAGCTACGTCAACCGTCTAGAAAGTTTCACAAAGCAATTTCGAAAATCGGTATCATCTCAACCGTGAGTACTTACGGAGTAAGCTGCGGGTTCGAAATTGTGCGCACCCTTCCTTGTAAAATATAAACAGAGCTGAAAGCCCGGAGGATCTCATTGCCCAAACGCAAAAATCCCGCAGCGTTTAAGGCTGCGGGATTGATGTAATTTTGGTTGCGGGGGCAGGATTTGAACCTGCGGCCTTCAGGTTATGAGCCTGACGAGCTACCGGGCTGCTCCACCCCGCGTTATATATTGTTATGCGTTAACGGAATAAGGGTCGCTTGAGCGACCCTTTATGTTTTCGGCGGGGCCGATGTTTGTGAGAGAAGATGATTGATTTGAGTATGAACATTGCGCTTAGCAGACCTGGCAGCGACCTACTCTCCCGCGTCTTAAGACGAAGTACCATTGGCGCAGGGGCGTTTCACGGCCGTGTTCGGAATGGGAACGGGTGCGGCCGCCCCGCCATGACCACCAGGTCAGCTAAGGGCAATGTTGATGCTTTGCATCAACATTGTTCCCTTTTCTTTGGCAAACCCATCTTCTTCGCTTGCGCTCAGAAGGGTGCCAAAGCGTTGATACGGAACCGTATTGATGCTTTGCATAATTGAGAAGCTGGTGGGCGTTGCCCGTTTTCTTATTGTGTGAACACGTCTTTTTTGTTTCCGTGGCCGTGACGAGCTCCGCTCGCAAGGCCAAGGGCCGTCGCACCTGATGGTGCGGGCCGTCCGCAGCGAAGGCTCAAAGAGCCGACAGCGTCAGGACAAAACAGATGGCATCATCAAAGCCGAAGGCTTTGATGAGCATGGTCAATGAGAACGATTAAGCCAATCGAGCTATTAGTAACGGTAAGCTTCGCAGGTTACCCTGCTTCCACACCCGTCCTATCAACGTGGTCGTCTTCCACGGCTCTGATAGGGAATACTCGTTTTCAGGTTGGTTTCCCGCTTAGATGCCTTCAGCGGTTATCCATTCCATATATAGCTACCCTGCTATGCCGTTGGCACGACAACAGGTCCACCAGAGATATGTCCATCCCGGTCCTCTCGTACTAGGGACAGATCCTGTCAATATTCCTACACCCACGGCAGATAGGGACCGAACTGTCTCACGACGTTCTGAACCCAGCTCACGTACCGCTTTAATTGGCGAACAGCCAAACCCTTGGGACCTGCTCCAGCCCCAGGATGCGATGAGCCGACATCGAGGTGCCAAACAACCCCGTCGATATGGACTCTTGGGGGTCATCAGCCTGTTATCCCCGGCGTACCTTTTATCCGTTGAGCGATGGCCCTTCCACGCGGGACCACCGGATCACTATGACCGACTTTCGTCTCTGCTCGACTTGTCAGTCTCGCAGTCAGGCGGGCTTATGCCATTGCACTCGACGACCGATTTCCGACCGGTCTGAGCCCACCATCGCGCGCCTCCGTTACTCTTTCGGAGGCGACCGCCCCAGTCAAACTACCCACCATACACTGTCCCGGATCCGGATAACGGACCGCGGTTAGACATCCATGACGATAAGGGTGGTATTTCAAGGATGGCTCCACTCGAACTGGCGTCCAAGCTTCAAAGCCTACCACCTATCCTACACATGCCGACACGAATGCCAGTGTAAAGCTATAGTAAAGGTGCACGGGGTCTTTCCGTCTGACCGCAGGAACCCCGCATCTTCACGGGGAATTCAATTTCACTGAGTCTATGTTGGAGACAGCGGGGAAGTCGTTACGCCATTCGTGCAGGTCGGAACTTACCCGACAAGGAATTTCGCTACCTTAGGACCGTTATAGTTACGGCCGCCGTTTACTGGGGCTTCAATTCAAAGCTTGCACCTCTCCTTTTAACCTTCCAGCACCGGGCAGGCGTCAGACCCTATACGTCGTCTTGCGACTTCGCAGAGCCCTGTGTTTTTGATAAACAGTCGCTACCCCCTGGTCTGTGCCACCCCTCTCCACTTGCGTAAAAAGGGGTCACGCTTCTTCCGAAGTTACGCGTGCAATTTGCCGAGTTCCTTCAACATAGTTCTCTCAAGCGCCTTGGTATACTCTACCTGACCACCTGTGTCGGTTTCGGGTACGGTCTATACGGTGGAGCTATTTCCTGGAACCACTCCACTGCACAATCAATCCAGTAAGACTGTACAATTTGTGTGATCCGTCACTACCACCAGGCCCACGAATATTAACGTGGTTCCCATCGACTACGCATTTCTGCCTCGCCTTAGGGGCCGGCTAACCCTGCTCAGATTAACTTTAAGCAGGAACCCTTGGTCTTTCGGCGAGGGGGTCTCTCACCCCCTTTATCGTTACTCATGTCAACATTCGCACTTCCGATACCTCCAGGATGTCTCACGACTGTCCCTTCACAGGCTTACGGAACGCTCCGCTACCACGTGCATTACTGCACATCCTCAGCTTCGGTGCATGGCTTTAGCCCCGTTACATTTTCGGCGCAAAGACCCTTATTTAGACCAGTGAGCTGTTACGCTTTCTTTAAATGATGGCTGCTTCTAAGCCAACATCCTGGTTGTTTTGGGATCCTCACATCCTTTCCCACTTAGCCATGACTTGGGGACCTTAGCTGGAGGTCAGGGTTGTTGCCCTCTTCACGACGGACGTTAGCACCCGCCGTGTGTCTGCCGATTAGTACTCTCAGGTATTCGGAGTTTGGTTAGGATCAGTAAGACGGTGAGTCCCCATAGCCCATCCAGTGCTCTACCCCCTGAGGTATTCGATCGACGCACTACCTAAATAGTTTTCGCGGAGAACCAGCTATTTCCGAGTTTGATTGGCCTTTCACCCCTAACCACAAGTCATCCCAATCTATTGCAACAGATGCGGGTTCGGTCCTCCAGTTGGTGTTACCCAACCTTCAACCTGCTCATGGCTAGATCACTCGGTTTCGGGTCTAATGCAACTAACTCAATCGCGCTATTAACACTCGCTTTCGCTGCGCCTACACCTACCGGCTTAAGCTTGCTAGTTACACTAAGTCGTTGACCCATTATACAAAAGGTACGCAGTCAGGCTTTCGCCCTCCTACTGTTTGTAGGCATCCGGTTTCAGGTTCTATTTCACTCCCCTTGTCGGGGTGCTTTTCACCTTTCCCTCACGGTACTTGTTCGCTATCGGTCATGCACGAGTACTTAGGCTTGGAGAGTGGTCTCCCCATGTTCGAACAGGATTTCACGTGTCCCGCCCTACTCTAGGACAATGAGTGTTCTACGCGTACGGGGCTGTCACCCACTATGGCCAAGCTTTCCAACTTGTTCCGCTTTATTCCTCATTGCCACTGGCCTGGTCCGCGTTCGCTCGCCACTACTTGCGGAGTCTCGGTTGATGTCCTTTCCTTCGGGTACTTAGATGTTTCAGTTCCCCGAGTTCGCTTCTTACCCCTATGTATTCAGGATAAGATACCTTATTAACAATGCTTGGAAACCTGACACGTCCCAACCCCTTCAGAGACCGCAGAACCCACGCTGCATCAGCAGCGACGGCCCTTGGCCTTGCGAAGCCAAACGGCTTCGAGCCTTTTCCCTCGATCACTCGAAGTCAAAAGGCTGGTCAAGACAGTTCAGATTTCCCAAGCATTTAAGGTGGGTTTCCCCATTCGGAAATCCATGGATCAAAGCTTATTCGCAGCTCCCCACGGCTTATCGCAGCGTATCACGTCCTTCATCGCCTGTGCATGCCAAGGCATCCACCAAATGCCCTTATTCCACTTAATCGTTCTCATTGCCAATGCTCATCATCTCGCTGTCGCCTCCAAAGGAAACGAGCAACAGGCCGGGTTACCTTTTACAACCCAACCAAACCAATGATGCCATCGACGTGTTCGATAGATCTGCTTTATTGGAGCTACGCCGAGCAGCTCACTTGCAGTCTATCTTAAGACCAGCTTCTCGAGATCAAATCCGGTACCGCGCGGTCAGGCAACGGTAATCCGATCGTTTGTCAGACAACACCGAAGTGTCGAACAACGCACGATCCAGAGTGACAAGCTTCCTTCCTACCTCCAATCCTTCACCAAAATCAGGTCGGCTAGACCATCCTAGGGATCATCAGGAAAGGGCTCGGACATCGCAAGGTTTCCCTCACAATACCTGGAAGCCTCCAGATCAATCTTCTCTTCACAATGTACCAGAACAGACAGAACTCAATCGAGCGCTGTAAACTTTATTTTTTCTTCAGAAGACAAAA
>NZ_JACXXJ020000005.1:3505000-3672500 GCF_014926405.1 Agrobacterium vitis | reverse complement strand
TGAAAAAATAAACAAAAATGATGTTCGCGTCATGTGGTGTGCTTTCAGGCTTATTGGAGTTCCGCCATGTCAAACCAGATATAGGGTGTGGAATGGTCTACATTCCGCGCCTATTCCTCATTTGGATACATAAATGGCGCATTTTCCCCTCAGCGCCCTTAGATTTACACAATCCGATGTTTTGACCAATAAACGGCGGAACTTCGAAAATCGCGCTATTGCCTCCACTACTGAAAGACAGCCGTGGAATAAGCCTTATAGTCTTTAATATAGGCAACGCGTGGATTACCGCAGGGTTTGACAGCTAAGCGCCAAGCGGGCAGATGGTATACAACGGCGCCCAAAGGCATAGCCTCGAAGCGCCAGACTGATGCGATCTGCTCGACAGCAGACAAAATATCAGGAGTGTCGGGATATATGGTGGTAACAGGCAGAAATGAGCTTGGATAAGAACCTGTTGCGATCCCTTGGCATGGAACCTCCGATCCTCGCGGATGGAAGGCGTGCGCCTGATCGTCGGGAAATTTCGCTACGCTGGCTGACAGGCACATTTCTCACCGGTATCACCTCGTCAGTCCTGATGGGCGTGGCACTTTTTGCAGCACTGGATGGCCGCCAGCAATTAGCGATACCGGCTGAGGCCTTTGCGCTCGCTGATCTCAAGCAACACAATGATAGTGCCGATGGCGTGCGCCGCGGTGGACGTTTGATCAATACTGTCATCTCGGCCAAGACGGCGAGCCGGTCCGTACTGGATGTGTCAACCGTGATCCGCAGCGGAGACAAGGATGTGGTACGCCGCCAGCCATTCACTCATTTGAAAATGCTGGTGTCGACCAGTCTTTCCACTCAGGAAAACTACCCGCCTTTTGATCCCTTGAGTATTTTTGCCGGTGACGAACAGACGGTAACCCCGCGCACCGGTACGATCTACGGCTCAAACGTCGATTCCGAGATCAGCCTGAAGACGGTTGCCTTTCCTGTAAACGGCACGCCTTTCAAGGCAGCGCCGGGCATGACTTCGGATGAGGTAGAAGAGAATGTGCGATCCAATGGCTCCGTATTGACGGAAGGAACGCAACAGGTTTCCGGCCTCTATTATATAGACCCAGAGCGGTTTGCCGATCCGGATGCCGATCTCGACATAAACCCAGGCCTTTCGGCCCGCGTCGTTGAGCAAAATCTAAGCGTATCTACCCCGGACCCTGTCACGCCGGATACCAACGAATATGCCGACGATATTATTCCGGTTCGCCGCGAGCAGACCATCATTGCCGCCTTGACCGGTGCGGGCTACCCCGAAGCCAAAGCCAGGGCGATTTCCGACAGCCTTAGTGAAAAATTGGGAAGCCCCTCGCTGCAATCCGGGGATGTTCTGCGCCTCGGCATTATTCAGCGCGGGGAACAGGCCCGTGTGGTCCGGTTCAGCGCCTATCGTGGCGGCAAGCATCTGGTCACAATGGCGGTTGATGATCAGAGCCATCTCGTTGAAGGGTCTGAGCCGCCTATGCTGGATGCCATTGCAACGGCCTTTGATGAGAATAGCCCTCCGGTGATGGCAAGCCGTGACTTACCCAGTATTTATGATGGAATTTACCGGGCTTCCCTTTCCTACGGGCTCAGCAAGGAACTGACAGGGCAAATGGTCCGGCTGCTGGCCAGCAGCGTGGATTTGCAGGCGCCGCTAAGGCCGACTGACGGGTTGGAGGTTTTCTATTCCGCTGCGGATGAAAGCGGCAAGGCCGCGGCGGATTCAGAACTGCTTTTCCTACGGGCGCGTTTTGGCGACACGACAACATCGCTCTACCGTTTTCAGGACCCATCCGACAATTCCGTCGATTATTTTGACGAAAACGGTAAGACCAATCGCCAGTTCCTGATTCGCAATCCGGTTCCGAATGGTGTGTTCCGCTCGGGCTTCGGCATGCGCCGACATCCGATCCTTGGTTATTCGCGCATGCATACCGGCGTCGATTGGGGTGCCCCATCCGGTTCGCCGATCATCGCTGCCGGCAGCGGAACGGTTGAAAAAGCCGGGTGGGATTCCGGCGGTTATGGCAACCAGACAATCATTCGCCATCCGAACGGCTATGAAAGCTCCTATAACCACCAAAGCGCCATCGCCAAAGGTGTCGTTGCCGGGGCAAAGATCCGCCAGGGTCAGGTGATCGGCTGGGTGGGGACGACCGGTGAGTCCACCGGCCCGCACCTGCATTACGAAATCATCGTCAACGGCACCAAGGTCGATCCGATGAAGGTCCGCTTGCCGGACGGCAAGTCGCTGAACGGCGGTACGTTGGCAAAATTCGAGCAGGAGCGGCAGCGCATTGACGATCTGCTGAGCAGTGCCGAGAAAAATCGGCAGCTTGCTGCCAACAATTGAAAACCCAATAACGATGATATGGAAATGGCGGCCAAAAGGCCGCCATCAAAGCGTTATGAAGAAAGGGGCTGCCTGATCGTCATCAGGCTGCGACCTGATCCATCGGCTTGACCGGCTTGATCAGCAAGCGGTCCGAACCGGCGGTGATTTTCACCTCGCTACCGTCAAGCACTTCGCCCGACAGGATCTGCTCGGCCAACGGATCCTGCAAGTATTTCTGGATCACCCGTTTCAATGGCCTTGCACCATAAACCGGATCATAGCCCTTATTGGCCATCCAATCGCGAGCATCCCCGCCAAGATCAACGGTGATCTTGCGTTCTGCCAACAGAGCCAAGAGCCGCTGCATCTGGATCTCGACAATCGCACCCATTTCACTGCGCCGCAGGCGATGGAACAGGATGATCTCATCGACACGGTTGAGGAATTCGGGACGGAAAGAGGCCCGGACAACGCTCATCACCTGGTCTCGAACACTATCGACATCCTCGTTCTCACCAAGGGCTGTCAGATATTCGGCCCCGAGATTGGACGTCATGATGATGATCGTGTTCTTGAAATCCACCGTTCGGCCCTGGCCATCCGTCAGGCGACCGTCATCCAGAACCTGCAAGAGCACGTTGAAGACATCGGGATGCGCCTTTTCGATCTCATCGAACAGCACGACCTGATAGGGCTTGCGCCGCACCGATTCCGTCAGAGCGCCGCCTTCCTCATAGCCGACATAGCCCGGAGGCGCGCCAATCAGCCGGGATACGGAGTGTTTCTCCATATATTCCGACATGTCGAGGCGAACCATGGCCGTTTCATCATCGAACAGGAACCGAGCCAGGGACTTGGTCAACTCTGTTTTGCCGACGCCAGTCGGACCGAGGAAGATGAAGGAGCCAATCGGCCGGTTGGGGTCCTGAAGTCCGGCCCGCGAGCGGCGCACGGCCCGCGATACGGCCTGCACCGCATCGCCCTGCCCGACCACCGATTTTGCCAGTTCGTCTTCCATTCTCAGCAGCTTTTCCCGTTCGCCCTGCAACATCCGGTCCACCGGGATGCCGGTCCAACGCGAGACGATATGAGCGATATTGTCGGGTGTCACCACTTCCTGCACCATGCTGGCCGCGCCAGAGGCATCCTTTGCCTCGGCATCGGTCAACTGCTTTTCGAGGCCTGGAATAACGCCATAGGCAAGTTCGCCGGCACGCTGGAATTCGCCCTTGCGCTGGGCGATGGCCAAGTCGTTGCGCGCCTCATCAAGCTGACGCTTGAGATCGGCCGCAAGACCCAGCTTCTGTTTTTCCGACTGCCAGCGGGCCGTCAGCGCATCGGCTTCTTCTTCCAGCGAGGCCAATTCGCTTTCCAGCCGCTTCAAGCGGTCGGCGGACGCGATGTCGGTTTCCTTCTTCAGGGCTTCCCGCTCGATCTTCAACTGAATGATACGGCGGTCCAATTCATCCAGCTCTTCCGGCTTGGAATCCACCTGCATGCGCAGACGCGAGGCAGCTTCGTCCATCAAGTCGATGGCTTTGTCCGGCAGGAAGCGGTCGGTGATGTAACGATTCGACAAGGTCGCAGCTGCGACGATGGCCGAATCGGCAATCCGAACCTTGTGATGCTGCTCATATTTTTCCTTGAGGCCGCGCAGGATGGAAATCGTATCCTCCACCGTCGGCTCATCCACCATCACAGGCTGGAAACGCCGTGCAAGCGCCGGGTCTTTTTCCACATGCTTGCGATATTCGTCCAGCGTCGTTGCCCCAACGCAATGCAATTCGCCACGCGCCAGTGCGGGTTTCAGCAAGTTGGACGCATCCATGGCGCCATCGCTCTTGCCCGCGCCGACCAGCGTGTGCATTTCGTCGATAAACAGGATGATCTCGCCGTTATCGGCCTGAACTTCGTTCAACACGGCCTTCAAGCGTTCCTCGAATTCACCGCGATATTTGGCCCCGGCAATCAGGGAGCCCATATCCAGCGCCATCAGTTTCTTGTCTTTAAGACTTTCGGGCACATCGCCGTTGACGATACGAATAGCCAGGCCTTCGGCAATCGCCGTCTTGCCAACGCCGGGTTCACCGATCAGGACCGGATTGTTCTTGGTGCGGCGCGACAGGACTTGCATCGTGCGGCGAATTTCATCATCGCGACCGATCACCGGATCGAGCCGGCCTTCTCGTGCCTCTGCCGTCAAGTCACGGGCATATTTCTTCAAAGCGTCGAAGCCCTGTTCGGCATTGGCGGTGTCGGCGGTGCGTCCCTTGCGGACATCATTGATCACCTGGTTCAACGCCGCAGCCGTAACCCCGCCCTTTTTCAGGCTGGCAGATGTGGATGCCGAGGTTTCGACCGCCAGGGCCAGCAGCAGCCGCTCGACGGTAACGAAACTGTCGCCCGCCTTCTTGGCCGCGTCTTCCGCGGTGGAAAACACCCGGGCCAGGGGCTGGGCAAGATAGACCTGACCATTGCCGCCCGACACTTTCGGCAGCTTGGCAAGCGCTGCATCATTGGCGATCCTGACTTCCTTTGGATCGCCGCCCGCGCGGCTGATCAGCGAGGAGGCCATGCCCTGCTCATCATCCAGAAGCACTTTCAACACATGTTCAGGGGTAAATTGCTGGTGGCCTTCCGACAGCGCATGCGTCTGGGCAGACTGCAAAAAGCCGCGCACCCGTTCGGAATATTTTTCAACGTTCATTTTCGCTCTCCAGTCTCCAGGCCGCCCGTCAAGGCACGGCATGGGTTTTGAGGATCAGGCCCCCATTCGGCAGGCCCGGTGATTGAATTCAATCCTTTAAAGGGATTCCGCTCAATTCGTCAAAGCTGATATGGGGAGGCGATTTTGCCCTTTAAAGAGTGGCTTCGCACAAAAAATCAGGCACGCTTGATGAAAGGCAAACAACTGAAAACAAATCATCAAAAAATAAAAAAGCCCCTGCTCCAGAAAAGGAGAAGGGGCTAATTTTGGTCATCAGTCATTCCAGAGTCTGTCTGGCCAGAGTCTGTCTGGTTCAATCACCGATGGATATTATTCCGAAACGATATCGGCAAGAGCCGGAGCATCGCCATTATTGGCCTTGTCGCGACCCTTGGCCGGTGGCTTGCCTTCGGCACTCGCCTCACCATTCGCTTCGGCCGCAATCTCTTCGGCTGTGCGGCGCGGACGGCGCGGACGGGCAGCAGGCGTGCGGCGGCGGGTCTGGGGCCGATCCGACTTCGCGCTGGCCTGCTGTGCGCTTTCCTCAGCGGCAAATTCAGCTTCGACCGGGGTCTTCTCAATCACCGGCTGCGGTCCGCTTCCGGCAATGTCCAGCTCAGGCTGCGGCTGCGCAATCGGCTGTGGCCGGCGGTCCTGATGCGTGCGCTCGCGGCGATCAGGACGCTCGGCCCGTTCTGGGCGCTCCGGACGCTCGGCCCGTTCTGGACGGTCCTGCCGTTCGGTGCGCTCTGGACGCTCCTGCTGGGCGCGCTCTGGCTGAACCCGTTCCTGCTGAATGCGGGGCTGCTGAACCGGCATCTCAGGCTGCGGCTGGTAGCCACGGTCCAGACCGTTATCGCCCTCGTCGCCATCCATGTCGGAACCGTCGCGGTCATTATAATCGCGGTCGTCGCGATGGACCCGCTCCTGCATCTGCGCCTGGGCGGCGGCAATGATGCGGTTATAATGTTCGGCATGCTGCAAATAGTTCTCGGCCATGACCCGGTCGCCTGAACTATGCGAATCGCGCGCCAGCGCCATATATTTTTCAGCGATATGCTGCGCCGTGCCGCGGATCTTCACGTCAGGACCCGAACTGTCATAGGTGCGGGTCAGCGGGTTGGAGCCCTTGCGGTTGAAATTGTTGCCGTTGTTATTATTGCTGCCGCCACTGCTACGCCCCCGACTGCGCTTGTTTTGCTGTCCTGGCCTCATCGATTACTCACCTGATTTCTGTCTTGCTGATATGAGGGCGACGCGGCCCGTTCGCTCAATCGAACCGGGGCTCCACGCGCTGCGGGGCATACTGCGCCAATGCAACATACGGCCGCTGGTGACTATCACAGCTCCTTGCATTCTATAAAATGCGTGAGGGTCGACTGTAACACGTTAACATTCTGCATAATTTTTGCCCTTAATCCGACTTCGGCTTAAGGAATCAAGCAGTAAATTATTTGATCCACGCACCAGGATCATTCGCGCCGCTACCGTCTCCTTAAGGAGGCATGTTTGCGGTCGACCCAGAGCCAAACGAATCTTTGTTCATTCCCCGCTGCCCGGTGCGTGTCTGCAACCTATCCCGCTTCCTTTCGAAAACCAAGCCCTTTCTTTGCATTGCAGAAAGTTCCTTGGTGAATACCACTATAGTTGCGGTCCGGTCTGAGCAAACAACAGAATCCGATCATTATCACCGTGATCCTTTGCGCTTTCCACAAGAACGAAGCTATTGTTTGCGAAAAGTTGTGTCACCGCCATCGCCTGATCGTAACCGATTTCCACCCCAACCAGACCGCCCGGTTTCAGAAAACCGGCGGCGCCAGCGGCAATTGCACGGTAAGCATCCAGCCCATCGTCGCCACCGTCAAGTGCTACGGCAGGATCATAAAGCCGAACATCAGGGGCCAGATCTTTAATCACATCGCTGACAATATAGGGCGGATTCGACAGAATGATGTCAAAACGGCCCGATAACGCCTCGTACCAATGGCTTTGCAGCGTCTCGAACCGGTCAGAAAGAGTATTGGCTGCGGCGTTCTGCCGCGCCATGGCCAGCGCTTCGGCGGAAATATCGGTCGCCAATGCTGTAGCACCTGGACACTCCTGCAAAAGCGCCAGGGCAATTGCCCCGGTGCCCGTCCCCATATCCAGCAGGCGGACGCTGCCATTCTTCGCCACCATGGCATGAAGATGCGGCAAAACACGCTCAATCAGGATTTCCGTATCGGGTCGCGGTTCCAATGTCGCTGGCGACAGGGCCAGTTCCAGACCGTAAAAGGCCCGCCGTCCCAAAATCCGGTGGACAGGCTCAAACAACAGACGTCGCTCGACTGCCGCCTCGATCAGGCTCGTCTCCTCGGCGCTCAAAACCCGGTTGTCCTGCAGGATAAGATCGGTCGACGTCAGTCCAAGAAGACCGGCGATCAAGGTCCGCGCATCGCTTGGCGCATCGGCGATACACGCTTGCGCAAACCGGAGACGGGCGGCAGTGATCGCCTGCTTCAGCGTCACCGGTGCGCCTGTCATGCGTGTTCGCCGAGTTGCGCCAATTGTCCAGCCTGATAATCGGCGATCAGGGCATCGACCACTTCATCGATTTCACCCATCATCATCCGGTCGAGCTTGTAGAGGGTCAGGTTGATCCGGTGATCGGTCACCCGGCCCTGCGGGAAATTATAGGTGCGGATCCGCTCGGACCGGTCACCGGAGCCAACCTGGCTCTTGCGATCAGCCGATCGTTCGCTGTCGGCCCGCTGGCGTTCCATGTCGAACAGACGCGAACGCAGCACCTGCATGGCTTTTGCCCGGTTCTGGTGCTGGGATTTTTCTGAGCTGGTCACCACCAGGCCGGTCGGCAGATGGGTAATGCGCACCGCAGAGTCCGTGGTGTTGACATGCTGGCCGCCTGCCCCGGAAGA
Source organism: Agrobacterium vitis (assembly GCF_014926405.1). Classification (NCBI taxonomy): domain Bacteria; kingdom Pseudomonadati; phylum Pseudomonadota; class Alphaproteobacteria; order Hyphomicrobiales; family Rhizobiaceae; genus Gillisella; species Gillisella vitis. The sequence goes on along the minus strand of NZ_JACXXJ020000005.1, from coordinate 3,664,513 downwards.
GCGCATCGTGTCGATGCGAATGTCTTCAGCCCGAACCTCGATATCGATCTCTTCCGCCTCGGGCAAAACCGCCACGGTAGCAGCCGACGTATGGATACGTCCTTGCGTCTCCGTATCGGGAACGCGCTGCACCCGGTGAACACCGGATTCGAATTTCAGCTTGGAAAATACCCCGCGTCCGGTCACGGTGGCGATAATTTCCTTAAAGCCCCCGGCATCGCCTTCACTGGAAGACAGGACCTCGACTTTCCAGCCCTTGCCCGCCGCGAAACGCTCATACATCCGAAACAAGTCACCGGCAAACAACGCGGCTTCGGACCCACCCGTACCGGCACGAATTTCCAGGATCGCACTTTTCTCGTCCGCGGCATCCTTGGGCAGAAGCTGGATCTGGATTTCCTTTTCCAGTCCTTCCAGCCGCGCCTCGACATCCGGCAGCTCCATTTCCGCCAGATCGCGCATCTCGCGGTCCGTGGACTTGTCGGCCAGCAGCGCCTTCAGATCAGCAACTTCCTTTTCCGCCAGCCCCAGTTCGCGGATGGCTTTGACCACCGGCTGCAACTCGGAATATTCCGAGGCAAGCTTGACATAGACGTCGGCGGCAGGCCCGGCAGACATGCGCGCCTCGATTTCGCCAAACCGGCGCTCAAGCTCGCGCATTTTATCGACAGGAAGCTTCGCCACCCTTTACCTCTTGTTTTTCTTCAGAAATCAGACCGGAACGCCGTTCTGTTCGGCAAACCGTGTCAGGAAAGCCCGGATCGGCTCACTTGGCCTGTTGTCGTCCAGAAGCGCGTTCAACTCGGCGGAAAGCCTGCCGATATCCAATTGCAACAGCATGGCCTTGATCGGACCGATGGCCGTCGGCGACATCGACACCGAACGGAAGCCGATAGCAAACAGCGCCATGGATGACAACGGCTTTCCCGCCATCTCACCACACAGCGTCACCGGCGTATCATGCCGGTCGGCAGCACGGACAATATCACGCAGAATGCGCAGGAAAGGCCGGCCCAGAGTGTCAAACCGGTCGGACACCCGGGCATTGCCCCGGTCGACCGCCATGGAAAACTGGAACAGGTCATTGGAGCCGACCGAGACGAAATCCACTTCCTGCATCAACTCGTCAAGTTGCCACATCAGGGCAGGAACCTCCAGCATCACGCCGAATTGCAGCCGCTTTGGCAGGCCATGGCCGAATTTGGAAATATGCTGCACTTCCTTCTGCAGCAATTCGCGGGCAGCGCGGATTTCCGACACTTCCGTGACCATCGGCAGCATCATCTTCAGCTCACCCCCGGTCGCGGCCTTCAACAGCGCCCGCATCTGGGTGCGCAACAGGCCGGGCCGGTCCAGCGACAGCCGGATGGCGCGCCAGCCGAGAGCCGGATTTTCTTCCTCATGGCTGCGGAAATAGGGCAGGACCTTATCGCCGCCGATATCCAGCGTGCGGAAGGTGACGGGCCGACCCTTCGCCTGTTTCAGCACATTGCGATAGAGCGCTTCCTGCTCATCGGCCTTGGGCATGGTCGAGGCGATCATGAATTGCAACTCGGTGCGGAACAAGCCAATGCCCTCGGCCCCCGATTCGGCCAATTGCGGCAGATCGACCATCAAACCGGCATTCATCTGCAATTTGATTCGCTGTCCGTCCTTGCTGAGCGGCTCAACATCGCGCAGCGCCTTGAACTGCTCCTGACGGCGGGCGCGCAGCTTGACCTTTTCCTCATAGGCCGTCTGCAAATCGACCATCGGGCGCACATGCACCTTACCGTCATCGCCATCGATAATAACGGCATCACCGTTTTCAGCCAGCGCCACGGCACCGGCTGCCTGTCCGACCACGGCAATGCCCATGGCACGGGCGACGATCACCACATGGCTGGTGACGGCGCCGTCTTCGAGTACCAGACCGCGAATGTTCTGACGCGGATAATCGAGCAATTCGGCAGCGCCCATCGCACGGGCGAAAATCACCGCATCCGAGGGAAATCCTTCGGCACTGCTGCCGGAAAATCCGGTCAATTGCCGCAGCAGCCGGTTGGCCAGATCGTCAAAATCATGCATGCGCTCGCGCATATAGGGATCGGTCAGGCGCATCATCCGCGCCTTGGTATCGCTCTGGACCTTTTCAACCGCCGCTTCCGCCGTCAGACCGTTGCGGATTGCCTCTTCCATGCGCCGCACCCAGCCCTGGTCATGGGCAAACATCCGGTAGGTTTCCAGCACCTCACGATGCTCGCCTTCCATTGCCACTTCGCGGCGCGACAGCATGTCATCGATGGAGATGCGCAGAGAGCCGAGCGATTCGGCCATCCGCTTCAACTCGGTCTCAGTATCCTCGTTCAACAGATTGGTAACCACGATGCGCGGCTCGTGCAGCACGACATGGCCAAGGCCGATGCCCTCGCTATAGCTGTCGCCATCGATGGTCACGGCCCGCGTCAGGTCCAGTTCAAGGCCCGGCCGGGTAATCTTCTTCAAATCGCCAGTGGCAATCATTTCGGCCAGCACCATGGCCGTGGTTTCAAGCGCTTCAAGCTCGTCTTCCCGATAATTCCGTTGCGCCTTGTTCTGGACGACAAGAACGCCAAGACTGCGGCCAGCCCGCAAAATCGGCACGCCGAGGAAGGAATGATAAATTTCCTCACCGGTTTCAGGGAGATAGCGGAAAGCGGGATGCGCCTGCGCATCGGAAAGATTGAGTGGTTGGGCGGATGCCGCGATGGTACCGACCAGACCTTGCCCCATTTTCAGCTGGGCCAGATGCACCGCGTCGGGATTGAGACCTTCGGTGGCGTAAAGCTCCAGCACACCATCGGAACGCAAAACATAAACGGAGCAAACTTCGGCAACCATATTGCTCGCGATCTGGCGAGTGATACGGTCAAGACGCTCCTGAGGCTCAAGGGGCTCCGCCATCAATTCGCGAAGCCGCTTGAGGAGGACGCGCGGACCTGCGGAAAGGTCTCTCATCGCGTGCATGCTCCCGATAATGACAATCCAGGCGCAAAATGGGCCCGGAGGTAGTGATCAAGGGTGGCAAATTCCCACCCGTTGATCAAGCCTTATCGAGACCGTAGCAGGAATGCAAAGTGCGAACAGCCAATTCAGCGTAAGGACCGTCGATCAGGATGGAAATCTTGATCTCGGAGGTGGTGATCGCCTTGATATTGATGCCTTTATCGGCAAGTGCACGGAAAGCGGTCGCCGCAACCCCTGCGTGGCTGCGCATGCCAATGCCGATCACCGAGACCTTGACCAGGCCCTTTTCGCTTTGCACCACGTCGAAACCGATTTTTTCCTGGTTGTCGGAGAGCACTTTCAGGGCTTTATCCACATCCCCGGATGGGACGGTAAAGGTCATATCGGTCTTGGAACCGTCCTCGGAAATATTCTGGACGATCATATCGACATTGATATGCGATTCGGACAGCGGTCCGAAAATCGCCGCCGAAACACCGGGACGATCAGCCAGCCGGCGCAGGGATATCTGGGCTTCGTCCTTGGCATAGGCAATGCCGGTCACAACTTCCTGTTCCACGATCTCTTCCTCATCGCAAATCAACGTTCCGGGCGGATTCAGCACGTCACCCATGCCCGGAGCATCGGGATCTTCAAAGCTCGAGCGCACGAAGGTGCGCACCTTGTGTACCATGGCCAGTTCGACGGAGCGCACCTGCAATACCTTGGCGCCAAGCGAAGCCATTTCCAGCATTTCCTCGAAGGCCACCTTTTTCAGGCGGCGCGCCTTGGGTTCGATGCGTGGATCGGTGGTATAGACACCATCGACATCGGTATAGATGTCGCAACGGTCGGCCTTCACAGCCGCAGCGATTGCGACAGCCGATGTATCGGAGCCGCCGCGACCCAGCGTGGCAATGCGATTGTCCGGGCCAATGCCCTGGAAACCGGCCACCACGGCGACCTGCCCCTCACCCATACGGCGGATGATATCGGAACCGTCGATGTCCTGGATGCGGGCCGCGCCATGCGCATTGTCGGTCTTGATGGCAATCTGCCAGCCCTGCCAGGAGCGGGCATTAATACCGAGCGATTGCAGGGCGATGGCGAGCAGACCGGATGTCACCTGTTCACCGGAGGCCACGATAGCGTCATATTCACGCGCATCATAGAAAGGCGAAGCAGCACCGGCGACCTTGGGCATGGTCTGGACCCAGTCCACCAATTCGTTGGTCTTGCCGGACATGGCCGAAACCACCACGGCAACTTCGTGGCCGGCATCCACTTCACGTTTCACATGCCGCGCCACGTTGTGAATGCGTTCAAGATTGGCGACGGATGTACCGCCGAATTTCATCACAATGCGCGCCATGGCCCGACCGTCTTGACCTCAAACCTGTGCCGGACATATCCGGCTGAAACCAATCTCTGCATTTCACAATGCGGCTGGCGGGCTTTTAGACAATTCGGGGCCAAGGTGCAACGGCAAGTTCACTGCATTGAGGCGGCATCCATGCCGCTCTCTATGCAAACGTTTTTGTCATGAATTTGGGATACCCCATTCAGCGATAATTCAGTAGAGAACGGCAACATGTCCGATACCGTTAATACCGAGGCTCGAAGATGCTAACGCATCCTCGCCTTAAGCGAGTTTCGAATATCTCAAATACGTCAAAGGCTTGAAATATTCGAAAAAGGAATACCAACTGCCATTTTTAATGGCAGTTGGTATAAGATTTACCGCATATTTCCTTAAACCTGTCAGGGTTTCAGGGGAAATTCATGCGGCGGATGCCAAATGGGAATAGGCGCGACATATAAAATGCCGCCGCGAACCGGTCGCGGCAGACAAAAGCAGTCAATGAAAGGGACGATCGCATGGCAGCCGAAATACAATCCGAGAGCCAGGAAAGCGCCGAGCCGCCGACCAGGTCCGGATGGCGGGCAGCCCTTGCCGATTATGGCAGGGCGATTGCCGCCGTGTTCACGCTGGTCATTTTTGCCGCCGTAGCGCTGGCGATCTACCGGCTGACGGAAGAAGTCAGCTATGACGACGTCGTCTCGGCCATGGCCACCACCGGCTATGACCAGATCCTGCTGGCGGTGGTGTTTACCGCGCTCAGCTTCCTGTCGCTGTGTCTCTACGACTGGAACGCCATGGAATTCATCGGCCGCAAACGCCCGATGGCGGAAGTGGCGCTGACCGCCTTCAGTGCCTATGCAGTTGGCAATGCGGCGGGCTTCGGCATGCTGTCGGGTGGCGCGATCCGCTACCGGGCCTATTCGCGGGCAGGCCTTGCCCCGGATGAAATCGGCCGTGTCATCGCCTTCGTCACCCTGTCCTTCAGCCTGGGGCTTGCCGCGGTCACCGCGCTGTCGCTTATTCCGATGTCCTCGGAAATCGCGCCGCTGCTGAATATCAGCCCGCTCTGGCTGCGCGGCCTGGCGATTGCCATCGTCCTTGGCTTTGCCGTGCTGATCGTCATCGGCCAGCGCCGCAGCCTGACCTTTGCCGGCGTGACGTTACGGATGGCCGATACCCCGACCCTGTCGCGGCAGTTTCTGGTCACCGTGGCCGATCTCGCCTTTTCCGCCTCGGTCGTCTATGCGCTCTTGCCGGAACAGGCCGCCATTTCCTGGCCAGCCTTCTTTGCAATCTATTCCATCGCGATTGGTATTGGCGTACTCAGTCATGTGCCTGCTGGCATCGGCGTGTTTGAAACCGTCATCATCGCCGCGCTTGGCCCGACCACCAATATCGACGCGGTGCTCGCCTCGCTGGTGGTTTACCGCCTGATCTATTATGTTTTACCGCTGATTCTGGCCATCGTGCTGGTGACAATCACCGAGCTGCGTCATTATTCCAAAACCCCGGCACTAGCCGGGGTCGGACGCACCGCAGCCCGAATATCACCGGCACTTCTCGGCGCACTGACCTTCATTCTCGGCGTCATGCTGATTTTCTCCAGCGTCACGCCGACGCCGGAAAGCAATCTCGAATTCCTGCAAAACATCGTGCCGCTGCCCGTGGTGGAAGGCGCGCATTTCTTCACCAGCTTGCTCGGGCTATTTCTGGTCATCGCGGCGCGCGGCCTTGCCCAGCGGTTGGACGGCGCGTGGTGGGCGGCCATGGTTGGAGCCTCGACCGCCCTGGTCCTCTCGCTGCTGAAAGCCTTTGCGGTGCTGGAAGCCTCGGCGCTAGCCATCCTGCTGATCGGCCTGTTCGCCAGCAAGCGGCTGTTCATTCGCCCCGCCTCGCTGTTTCGCCAGGTGCTGACCTCGTCCTGGCTGACTGCCATCGCCCTGATCTGCATTTTTGCCTGCTTCATCCTGTTCTTCGTCTATCGCGATGTCGATTACACCCGCTCGCTCTGGTGGGAATTCGAGTTTTCGGAAGAAGCGCCGCGCTCGCTGCGCGCCATGCTGGGCCTGACCATCTTCTCATCGGCGCTGGCGGTCTTCAGCCTGCTGCGCCCCGCAGCGCCCGCCGTGACGCCGTCAAGCCCGGAAGATATAGAGAAGGCCGTCGCCATTCTCAGCAAGTCGGATGTGGCCGATAGCAATCTGGTGCGCACCGGCGACAAGGCCGTGATGTTTTCACCGGATGGCCTGGCTTTCCTGATGTATGGCAAGCAGGGCCGCTCGTGGATCGCCTTTCTCGATCCGGTCGGGCCGAAAAAGTCCCGCGACGAACTGGTTTGGCAATTCGTCGAATCGGCTCGTTTGGCTGGCTGCCGGGCCGTCTTCTACCAGGCCTCGCCCGTACTGCTGCCGGCGATTGCCGATGCCGGCATGCAGGCCTTCAAACTGGGAGAACTGGCGGTCGTTGATCTCTCCCGCTTCGACCTGAAGGGCGGAAAATGGGCCAATCTTCGCCAAAGTGCCGCCAAGGCCGAGCGCGACGGACTGAGTTATGACATCATTCCCCTGGCCAACGTGCCTGATATTCTCGAAGATCTCCGGGGCGTGTCGGATGGCTGGCTTGCCCAGCACCGCGCCAAGGAAAAGGGCTTTTCCCTCGGCGCGTTCACCGATGACTATATCCTGAGCCAGCCAGTGATCGTGCTGCGTTTCGAAGGTCGGATCGTCGCTTTTGCCAATATCCTGGTGACGGAAACCAAGGCTGAGTCATCCATCGACCTGATGCGCTTTTCGCCGGAGGCCCCGAAGGGATCAATGGACTATCTGTTCGTCAGCCTGCTGACCCATCTGCGCAGCGAGGGGTACGAACATTTCAACCTGGGCATGGCGCCCCTATCGGGCCTGTCGAGACGCGATGTGGCCCCGGTCTGGGATCGCATTGCCAACACATTCTATGAGCATGGTGAGCGCTTCTACAATTTCAAGGGGCTTCGGGCTTTCAAGACAAAGTTTCATCCCGAATGGCAACCCCGCTATCTCGCCGTTTCAGGCGGCCTCAGTCCGGTCATCGCGCTCCTGGACGCAACTCTCCTGATCGGTGGCGGTCTGAAAGGCGTGGTAAAGAAATGAAATCGTCAACTTATCGTCTCACCAAGGGCAGTCTGGCCCGCAATTGTCTGGCTGCCGGCGTTCTGGCATGGGCGTCGTCTACGGCCGCCTTCGTGCAGCCCGCCCTGGCCGAGGACCCGCAATACGAAACAGGCACGATACCCGATCCGGTTATCGCCATGCCGGACGACAAACCGAAATCCATCGTTTTCCTGTTGTCCGACAAGGACGGCTGGAGCGACAAGATGAAGACTGAGGCTGAAAGATTGCGCAGCAACGGCTCGATCGTCGTCGGCATCGATACGCCGCGCTATCTGCAATCCCTACAAGCCGATCTGAAGTCGTCCGATGAGGACGATTGCATCTATACCGTGTCCGACATCGAGGACCTGTCCCATCAGATTCAGCGGCATGTCGGCGGTGCGGATTACCTGCCGCCGCTGGTGGCGGGCATCGGTGAAGGCGGTACGCTGGCCTTAGCGATCCTGGCCCAGACACCCAACGCGACCATCGGCGAAACGCTGGCTGTCGATCCCGGCGACGTCATTCCCCTGCCCGAACAGTTCTGCACCCCGGCAGTCAAGACCGAAAAGAACGGCGGCATCGTCTATGGCCTGACCGACGGCGCGCTTCCCGATCCGGCCAGCGTCCGGTTTTCGCCTTCTGCCGATCCCGCCGGGCGCGCCCATGTGGCCGATCTCCTGAAGGATCATTCCGATATCGACGTGGCCGATAGCCAGAAGCCTGCCGCCCAGACCCTGTCGGACGGCATCGACTTGATGATCGCAGCCACCGCCAAGGAGGCCTCGCCCCTTGGCTTGCCGCTGACACTGATGGATGTCGATAAACCGGCATTTGATACGATGGCGATCATCTATTCCGGTGATGGTGGCTGGCGCGATATCGACAGCGAAATGGCAAGCTATTTCCAGAGTGAAGGCCTGCCCGTCGTCGGCGTCGATTCGCTGCGCTATTTCTGGTCGGAGCGCAAACCGCAGGAAACAGCGGACGATCTCGCCCGCATCATCACCGCCTTCACCAAGCGCTGGAAGGTCAAGCATGTGATGCTGGTCGGCTTTTCCTTCGGAGCGGACATTAGCCCGCCGGTTTATAATCTCCTGCCAGACAATATCCGTCAGAAAATCAATCAGGTATCGCTGCTGTCCATGTCGCAGGCATCCGATTTCGAGATTTCCGTGACCGGCTGGCTGGGAGCAAAAAGCAGCGGCGCCGGCGGCGATCCCACCAAGGAAGTCGCCAAAATGCCAGCGGGCCTGGTGCAATGCCTTTATGGCGCCGATGACGAGGAAGATGATGGTTGCCACAAGCTCGACCCGAAGAAGGTCGATGTCGTCAAGCTTGAGGGCGGTCACCATTTCGATGGCGACTATGAAGCCCTTGCCAAACTGCTTCTGGATCGGCTGAAAACCCGCAAGCTGGATTGATAAAGCAAGGAGCGTTGCTCGCACCCTGCTCGACCTTTGCGCGGTATAGGCGCAACAAGATTTTAAATGAACCGCATGAAAAAGGGCCGCATAAAGCGGCCCTTTTCATATCTGTATCCTGTGTCCGTGCCGATTACCGTGGCGGGCAATTCGGTGTGTTTGGCGCACAGGCTGCACCCGGTGGTGGTGGCGGAGGCGGAGGCGGGGCAGCCTGACCTGGCGCTGGCGGCGGCGGTGGCGGCGGACGGTTTCCATCCGGCGCATTGCGGTCTGGCCGATCAGGACGCTGGCCTTGTGGCGGCTGCATCTGGTCACGACGCTGATCGCCTGGACGCATGTTATCCGGCCCTCTGTTATCGGGACGCCTGTCGTCCGGGCGTCTATCGTCTGGCCGCCTGTCATCTTGCCTGCGATCATCTGGCCGACGATCATCCGGGCGAGGCCTCTGCCGGTCATCGCGCATCATCCGGTCACGGTCGCCGTCCATTCGCGGATCCTGCATCCTTGGGTCCGGTCCACGACGGCGATCCATGTCCGGTGCGCCTGGAGGCGGGGGACCATCACCACCCATGAAGCGGGGCGGTGGACCATCGCGGCGCCAAACCGGCGGCGGTGGCGGCGCACGGCGCCAGCGATCCCGTTCGCGGTAAAAATCGCGGCCGCGATAATAGCGATCCCAATAATTATCAACCTGGAAGGTCACGGTCGGAATGCCGAGCGGCTGATAATAATCCGGATCGACATAGACCCGGCGGTTGGAATATTGGGTCTGCAAATAGCTGCCGGAAATCCAGCCGCGATAGCCCGCGTAACCGACATCGCACCAATTGGCCGAAGACAGGCAGCCGAAGATCCGCACGGAATTACCGGCTGGCACGACCAGAACAGGTGGATATTGTGTGCTGGGCCCAGCCCGCAAGTTAACATTCGCCGTTGCAAATGCCTGGGCCGCCTCAGCGGCCGCCGGCAACGCAACTGCCATCAGCCCTGCAAAGGCCGACAGGTAAAGTGGTTTCATCGATCTGATCTCCTTGGCCGTCCCTGACCTTGGCTTGTCCCGCCAATTGGAATTGGGTTCATTCGGCATGGTAACGCCATCAGGAGCAATTTGTTCCCCCAGCGCCCCACCCGCACTTGACCCGCTTATGTCAAGCAATGTCCTCCGGCTTTTTTGAGGCGGCATGTTTTGAAGCGACAAGGTGTCGCTCACTCTTGACTTTAAGCCAGGATCGTCCGACCTCACACATGAGACGGCGAAGCGGCTGCGCCTCAAGGATGGCGCGGCAGCGTAAAACGCGGTAGTGAGCCTTGAGATATCCGCCCGGATCAACAAAGCCCCGGATCAACAAAGCTATGGAATGCAGCACAGTCAGGAGAACCCGATGAGCGAGACCGCCAAGAGCACCATCGATCAGGCCGAGGTCGACCGCTTTTCCGCCATGGCTGCTGAATGGTGGGACCCCACCGGCAAATTCAAGCCGCTCCATAAGATCAATCCGGTGCGCCTTGCCTATATCCGCGACAAAGCCTGCGAAAACTATCAGCGCGATCCACGCTCCAATCAGCCGCTATCGGGCCTGCGGGTTCTCGACATCGGCTGTGGCGGCGGCTTGCTGTCGGAACCCATTGCCCGCATGGGCGCCGACGTGCTGGGCGCTGATGCCTCCGCCAAGAATATCGGCATCGCCCAGACCCATGCCGCCCAGACCGGCGTGAGCGTGGATTACCGCGCCGTCACCGCCGAGGCCCTGGCCGCTGCTGGCGAAAGCTTCGATATCGTGCTGAACATGGAAGTCGTTGAGCATGTCGCCGATGTCGAGTATTTCATCTCCACCTGCGCCTCCATGGTGCGCCCTGGCGGGATCATGCTGATTTCGACCATCAACCGCACCCTGAAGGCTGCGGCGCTTGCCATCGGTGCCTGCGAATACGTTCTGCGCTGGCTGCCGCGCGGCACCCATCAATATGAAAAACTGGTGCGCCCGGAAGAATTGGAAAAGCCAATCCTTGGCGCAGGCATGAATGTGTCCGAGACTGTCGGCGTATTCTTCAACCCGTTCCAGAATCAGTGGAATCTGTCCTCCGACACGGATGTCAATTACATGATGCTGACCCGCAGGCCGACGTCCACCCGGGAGTGAACCATCTCATACCGGCATTGAGGCAAGGCGTTCCAGCAAATCCTGCTGGCGGGCGCAATTGCCGGTGGCAAGCTGCGTTATCCGCGCTCGGTCAAGATGATAGGATGTACCATCCTCAGCAAAAGCCTGCTTGAACGTGAAGCCGAAGGGCGTCGGTCCGTGATCGGCGAGATGCTCGAGCCTTTCCACACCATCTGACCATTGCGGCCTGCTGCCAACTGGCACCCACCAGAGCACCAAAGAAGGCCAGGTCTGCTTCACATTCCAGTGGCGCGCGTGTTTCAAGGCGTCAGCATGGACGCCACTATAGGAGAAGGCCATCAGGGCCTCCGGGTCTTGCCAGAGCGAAAGAGACGATGGACCGGAGGTAAATCCGCTGCCTTCCATAAAACGCGGAAACACCTGCACGCCCCAGCTTTCCGGCCCCGGTTCGCCCTCATAACCGGAACGGTCGATAAAGCCCGTGGAGCGCGTAGCGGCCTCAAAATTAAGAGGCTCTCGGTCAACAAAGCCCTGAATTGCCGGATCTCCAGATGGCGCGACATGCAGGCCGAAATTATAGAGCGCGAGGTGATGGGTGGACGACATGCTCAATTCACATCGTCAGGCAGAACTGGCAGGGGCGCAATTTCGATGCCTTCCTCAATCAGGGCGCGCGCCTCGTCGGGGCTGGCATTGCCGATAATCCCCCGGGCATCGGCCTCGCCGTAATGGATCTTGCGGGCCTCTTCGGGAAACCGCTCGCCGACATCTTCGCTATTGGCCCTGACGGTCGCAACCGCCTCCTTCAACTTCAGGAAGGCTTCACGCTGGGCAGCGTCATAGGCTACCTTCTGGCGTTCTTCCTTGCTGCGCGCCGTCGACACCATCGGCGCCATCAGGCTTTTGGAAATGGAGGCGGAAGAACAGACCGGGCAGGTCAAAAAGCCACTGGCTTTCTGGCGGTCGAAATCATCGCTTTGCGCAAACCAGCCCTCAAATTCATGGGCCTGATCGCAGATGAGGGAATAGCGGATCAAACCGTCTGCCCTCCCTTGGCGAGCGTTGGAACCATGTCGAGATTGAAATCACGGCCATTTTTGAGGTTGGGGATCTTCATGCGCGCCGCCTTGACGGCATCGAGATCGATCTCGGCCATCACCACGGCCTCGCCCGCCGCCGGGCCTTCCGCCAGGATTTTCCCCCAGGGATCGATGATCAGCGAATGCCCATAGGTTTCGCGTCCATCCTCGTGGGTACCGCCCTGGGCGGCGGCAATGACGAACGCACCATTCTCGATGGCCCGCGCCCTGAGCAGGATATGCCAATGCGCCTCGCCGGTCTGCCGGGTGAAGGCCGCTGGCACCGTCAGAATGTCGGCACCCGCCATGGCTTCGGTGCGAAACAGCGAGGGAAACCGCACATCATAGCAAATCGCAAAGCCGAGCCTGGCGAAGGGCAAATCAGCAACGCAAGCGCTCTTGCCGGGCGCATAAGCGGCACTTTCCCGCCAGCTTTCACCATTGTCCAGATCCACATCGAACATATGAATCTTGTCATAGGTGCAGATCCGCCGACCATTCGGCCCGAACAACAGGCCGCGATTGGCAATCATCCCATCGGCACGGGCAATCGCTGTTGAACCGACATGGACATGGATCTTCAGTTCGCCAGCCAGTTGAGCCGCCGTGACGGCAATCAAGTCATTGTCGTCATCGCGCAGCATGGCCCGCAAAGCCTCACGGTTGCGCTGCAAGGCCCCGGTCATTTCCGGGGTCTGGACATAGATCGCCCCTGCTGCTGCTGCCTCGCGCACCAGACGCGCCATGGTAGCGGCATTCTTCTCAAGATCGGTGCCGGAGCACATTTGCAGGGCTGCAACCGTAATGGTCATGACATGTCCTCAGGCCGCCAGCATCGGATCGAGCTTTCCAGCCCGTTCCAGCGCATGCAGATCATCGCAACCACCGACATGGGTGCCATCGATGAAGATCTGCGGAAATGTATTGCGACCGGATTTATTGACCATTTCCTGGCGCAGTTCCGCATTGCCCGTCGCGTCGACCTCGGTAAAAGCCACGCCCTTGGTGGTCAGAAGCGCCTTGGCGCGGGCGCAATATTCACAATATTTCCGCGTATAGATGATCACGGACGCCATGCTCGTCTCCGGTTCAGTGTTGATGAAATAATGTCTATCAGTATTGTCATCTCATATAGGTGTTACAAGCGCCATTGCAAAGGTCAAGACCGTGACTTCCACGGCCCCCGCCCGCTTCAGCGCGCGGGTCGCAGCACTGACCGTGGCCCCTGTCGTGTAGACATCATCGACCAGCACCAGATGGCGGCCAAACACCTGATCGCGGCGGTTTTCCGCCACTTTGAAAGCGCCACGAACATTGTCCGCCCGCGCCTTTTCCGTCAGTCCAACCTGCTTTTGCGTCCGCTTCACCCGCGTCAGAACCCCCGGCAGGAAGGGCTTATCTGACAGCCCGGCCAGCGCCCGACCTAGTTCCGCTGACTGGTTATATTGGCGTGAAAACAACCGCCAGCGATGCAACGGCACCGGCAGGATCGCATCGGCGCGGAGCAGTTCCTGGCCGCCAGCCCGGATCATCCAATGCGCCATCATCGGTGCCAGATCGGTCCTGTCGCCATATTTCAGCCGATGGACCAGATCACGCGCCGCACCATCATGCACAACCGCTGCCCGCAGCCGGTCGAAAACCGGAGGATTGGCAATCGCCTCGGCGCAAACCATGCCCTGGCCTGGATCAAAACCGAAAGGCAGACAGAGAATTTCACAATAAGGCCGCTCGATGAACCGCACCGAGCACCAGCAATCGGAACACAGGCTGCCAGCCTTGGCAACCGGCAGACCGCAGGTGGCGCAACCGGGAGGATAGACCAGATCGCGCAGCACCCGGCCAAGAATTTGCGTCCCCCGAAAGCCCCGATGGGCCAGGGCCACCATGCTGTCGCTGGCCTGCCGGATATAGTCCACCCTGCCTCCATTCGCCCGCATCATACCGATATACCCTAATCCGATCTCGCCCAAGGCCCATGAATGCACCATAAAAGCGTAGGTGCGATATACTGCACTCAACACCAAAGAGGATTCAAGCCGCTTGGAAACTTTAAGGGGACAGAGCTGTCCAGAATCCGCCTGGGGTAAACACGGGAATGTTCGAGCCCAATTACGCGATTTCCTGCGCAAATCGATTCCGATTGATGCAATTATGCAGTAGGCACTTGGTGTCTCGAAGAACAACACCGGGAGGCCTCCATGGAGCCGCTATTCGATCCTGATCTCATCGTCCGCAACCGCGAGCGTGCCTTCGGCGCTGATGATGCCGGAGCCGGTTTCCTACTGGATATCGTCGCACAGGAGCTGACCGAGCGGCTGGCTGTGGTGGAACGCCGGTTTGAAACCGCAGTCGAATTGCACGGAATCGATGGCAGGGTCGGGAGGGCCTGTCTGGAAACAGGACGGATCGACCAGTTGCAGCGGGTGGAAACCAGCAGCCGCTTTGCCCGGCAGGGAGAAACGCTGATCCCTGGCCCTATCGAGCATCTGCCACTTGGCGAGCAAAGCGCCAATCTTCTGCTGTCGCCGCTTGCCCTGCATCTTGCCAATGACATGCCGGGCCTGCTGATCCAGATGCGCCGGTCACTCCAGCCTGACGGTCTGTTGCTCGCAGCCTTGCCCGGAGCCGGAACGCTTGGCGAATTGCGCGACGTGCTGCTGACAACAGAGATCGAGATCAGCGGCGGAGCAAGCCCCCGCGTCATGCCCTTTGCCGATGTGCGCGACATAGGGGCATTGTTACAGCGGGCGGGCTTTGCCCTTCCGGTTGTCGATGTCGAGACCTATACGGTGCGATATGATGGGATTCTGGCGCTGATGCGCGATCTCAAAGCCATGGGCATGGCCAATCCGCTGGCCGCCCGCAGCCGCAAACCGCTGACCCGGCAGTTTTTCCTGCGCGCCGCCGAGCTGTATGCCGAACGCTATAGCGATGCCGATGGCCGCATTCGCGCCAGTTTCTCGATCATCTACATGTCAGGCTGGGCCCCGCATGAAAGCCAGCCCAAACCGCTCAAGCCGGGGTCTGCGAAAATCCGCCTCGCCGACGCATTGGGCGGAAAGCCGTAGGGGATCATTCAAGCCTTTGCCGCAAGCCTGAACGCACTGCCGGTCAGGCTTGCGGTATGGCAGCAATGATGGAATCAAACAGCCTGTCCAGCGCTTCGTAATAAACGCCAAGCGCCAGATAAAGCGTCACCGCGATTATCCCCGCGATCAGGCTATACTCGATTGCAGTTGCACCAGATGTTTGGCGAAAAATCGCCGACAAGCCGGAAAACCGGCGTAAAAGCCCCATCATACCCCTAGCCTAAAACCATGCGCCCCCGCATGGGTGATCGAAGCGAACGTTTTGTCATACCAAAACGCTCTGTCTGTTTGTTTTCAAATATTTCCTGTTTCAAAATCGCCTAGCCCATACCATCACGGGTTATCAGCAGGCATCCCCATTGCCGGGATTGACGATACAGACGGAACCGGGCGTCTCCTGCAAGACGCTGCGCCGGATCGTGTAGCGTTTTCCGGCATCGTGTTCGCCAGGAATGGAGCCCGTGCTCATCCGATCGACATCAGTCGGTCGCGCCGCAAACTGGCCGGAGGTGGTCTTGTCTGCAAGCATCGGCGTCAGAACCAGCGATACCGCCACGGCCGTGACAGCAAACAGCAAGGCAAGATTGACAACGCCAACTCTGCCGGACCTGGAAGTCGCACGTCGCGACTGCCGTCCGCCCTTTCCGAAATCCTTCTGCGTCATCGCAAACCTCACAAAATCCAAAGGGCTTCTTCCCGGACCATGGCCCGCCGGACGATTGCCCCACAATCGACCACATAGATCAGGAGGTTTTGCATCATTGAACATGCAAAACTCCTGCTGCAGCCCCCAAGACCCGATTCGATTCTTGATATCGCGCCCAAGAGGCTCTCGACATCAACACACCGCAGCAGGCGACATCCTGCGCGGTAGAACCGTAAAGCCCTGAGATTACTGCGTTATTTTTTATCGAACGATACCGCGCCCCATGCGATCATGCCATCCGACGCCCAACGCACATAAGACGATGCACGAAGCGCCTGTGCATGATGAGGGAATAATGCCGGTTTGAGGATTAACTTTCTATTAATCGCCGATAAAAACCGGTGAGCAATGGCCCATCGCGCGGGCTTATCCAGGCATTTCACACCGGCCCAAAGGGCAAATCTGCTGGATAATTGCTGAAATCGGACTCGGATTCCGGTTGTCCTGACAAGCTCTAAAGGCAAAGCCTATAGCAAATCCAGCAGGAATGGGATCAACGGCTCATCGGCTGGCGGCATCGGATAGGACCGCAGATCGCGGGGCTTGACCCATTTGATCGCCTGGCCTTCCCGCCCCTGCGGCATGCCCTCATAGCGACGGCAGACATAGAGCGGCATCAGCAGATGGAATGTTTCATAGGTGTGGCTGGCAAAGGTCAGCGGCGCGAGACAAGGGATTTTCGTGGCAATGCCAAGCTCTTCCTCAAGCTCACGAACCAGGGTTTCCTCTGGTGTTTCGCCGGTTTCGACCTTGCCGCCGGGAAATTCCCAGAGCCCGGCCAGCGACTTTCCTTCCGGCCTTTGCGCCAGCAGAATGCGTCCATCGCTGTCCAGCAGAGCGCAGGCGGCAACCAGCAGAATAGGCCGAGGCCCTGGTACTGGTACAGGCACCATCATTCTTCGCCCTCTGCCTTGGCGGCGGTTTCGTGGCGCCAGTAGCAATAGCGATAGGCTTCCTTGAAGCCGAGCTTTTCGTAAAGCGAAAGGGCCGGACCGTTATCGGCCTGGACCTGAAGCCAGGCGCTTTTCGCTCCCCTTATCCGCGCCCAGCGCAGGGCCGCATAGGTCAGTTCGAGGCCGGTTCCTTTGCCGCGATGGGCTTCCCCCACGGCAAGCTGCAACAGTCCGGCCAGATCATTGTCTTGCACGCAAATGGCGGCCGCCACCGGACCATTGTCAGGCACCTCGATCAGAAACAGGCCAAGCGGCGGTTTGATATTGCTGATCAGTTCGGCAAGCGCCGGCTTCGACGCGGCATCCTCATTGCGCAGCGCCAGACTGGCGTCAACAAAACGACCGATATCCTGAGTTGGCAGGTGATCCATCACATCGAGATCGCAAAGCTCTGCCAGATCGAGCGCCATAACAAGGCTTTCGTCGAAGCGGGTCCAACCATCCTCACGCAGCACATCGATCACTTGCGGCGGCGCCAACGGCGTTTCTCGAAACACCATGGGCCGACCGTAGGATTCGAATTTGCGCTCCGCCTTTTCCAACCGCAGACGAATGTCGCGGATATCGGAGCGGTCCAGCGCCACCACGCAATTGACCCGCTTCGACGGATGACCGCCCGTCAGCCGGACCTGCCAGCTGCCGTCATACTGAACGGAGGCCGCGGGCCAGGCGCGAAAACTGACAGCTTCCAGCCTGCGGACCTGCGGCAGGTTTGGCGCGCGTGGTGACTGATCCACCGCCATCAGCTCCGATAATCCCCGTTGATGGCCACATATTCCTTGGTGAGATCGCAGGTCCAGACCGTGGCTGTCCCCGACCCAAGCCCAAGCTCGACCGTGACCGGAATGTCTTCGCCCTGCATCACGGCTGTGGCTGCGGCTTCCGAATAATCCGGATCACGCTCACCGTTAACAGCAACGCGGACGTCACCGAACCAAATCGCCAGACGATCCCGGTCAGCCAACTCGCCAGCCTTGCCGACAGCCATGACCACCCGGCCCCAATTGGCGTCTTCGCCAGCAACTGCCGTCTTCACCAATGGCGAATTGGCAATCGAAAGGGCAATGACCTTGGCAGCCGCGTCGCTTTCAGCGCCCTTGACGGTGACTTCCACCATCTTGCGCGCACCTTCGCCATCACGGACCACTTGCAAGGCCAGATCCTTGAGGAGATCGTTGAGTGCAGCCCGGAACCCGTCAAGACGGGCATCGTCGGCAGTGTCAACACGCTGCTGACCATCACTGGCCGCAGCGCCGGTCGCAAACAGCATCAACGTATCGGAGGTCGAGGTGTCACTATCGACCGTGACGGAATTAAAGCTTGGACCGACACCCGCCGACAACAGCGCCTGCAAGGCAGCCGGTGCGATATCGGCATCGGTGACGACGAAGGACAGCATGGTCGCCATATCAGGCGCGATCATGCCCGCACCCTTGGCAATGCCATTGATGGTCACAGTGACGCCGCCGATCTCAGTGCTGCGGGTCGCAACCTTCGGATAGGTATCCGTGGTCATGATCGCCTTGGCGGCTTCCAGCCAGAAATCGCCCTTGGCATCGCGGGCCATGTCATCAAGCACGCCGGCAAATTTCGTTGCATCCAGTGGTTCGCCGATCACGCCGGTCGAGGCCAGATAAATTTCATCTTCACCGCAGTTGAGCGCCGATGCCGCCGATTTGGCCGTCAACTCGGTCGCGGCGCGGCCCTTGGTGCCGGTAAAGGCATTGGCATTGCCGGAATTGACAACCACGCCACGCGCCACGCCATGGGCCAGGTTTTTCCGGCAGAAATCCACTGGTGCGGATGGGCATTTGGACCGGGTAAACACGCCCGCAACGCTGGCTGGGCGATCGAACACCATCAACAGCACATCGGTACGGTTCTTGTATTTGATGCCCGCCGCAGCTGTTGCCATGGAGACGCCGCGGATCGCGGGCATTTCGGCAAAACTCTTTGGCGCGAGAGGAGAAACACTGGCTGACATAGCTGGAAACGGCCCCGGAAAAGACGAAACGACAAAAGGAAACCGCCGCATCGCGTCCTAAGCGCGATGCGGCGGAATGAGCGCTTGCTTATGGCTTCGGCGCGGCGGCAGCGTCCGGATCGGCCTGCTGCTTGCTGATATCCTCATAGCCCTTCTTCAGAGCCGGATCGACGATCTCGACCTTTTCAGAGGTCTTGGCCTTTTCCAGCAGGGCCAGATACTTGTCGCGCATCACCAGCTGGCGAACCTGCTGCTGCACATCTTCGAATTTCGGCGGAGCCGCGTCACGGATCTCTTCGACCTTGATGACGTGGAAGCCGAACTGGCTCTTCACCGGGGTCTTGGTATAGGTGCCGGGCTTGAGCGCAAAGGCAGCTTCTTCGAATTCAGGCACCATACGGCCCTTGGAGAAGAAACCGAGATCACCGCCGTCCGATCCGCTGGAATCGGTCGATTTTTCCTTGGCCAGTTCGGCAAAATCCTTGCCGCCATCCAGCTGCTTGATCACATCCTTGGCTTCATCCTCGGTCTTCACCAGAATGTGACGGGCGTGAATTTCTTGCTCCTTCGGCAGAGCGGCGATTTCCTTCTCATAGCGCGCCTTGACTTCCTCATCGGTTGTCACGTCCACGACATGCTTCTTGAAATAGGCATTGTGGAGTTCGCGGTCGGCAATGAAAGCCATGCGCTGCTTGTAGGCCGGATCGTCCTGCATTTTTTCGCCGATGGCGCTGCCAGCCAGCAGCTTGACATCGATAGCGCCAGACAGAGCCGCAACCTTTTTCTGGTCATCCGGCATCTGGGCAAACTGAGGATCGAGGTTGGCAATCGCCAGATCCAGCTCGGACTGGTGGATTTCCAGAGTGCCGACCTTGGCGACGACAGCATCGTCGGCATGGGCGTAAGAAGACAGCGCCACAAGGGCGGCACAGGCCGCCAGGACGAGTTTGTGAGAACGCAGCATATAATAACCCTTCGGTAAAGAGGCCGATTGCGACTGTCAATCGGGTCGAAAACACCCTAAACCACGCGATTGTGGCACTTGTGGTGCATGCTGTCCCGTTGACATAATTCGACCCCCCTCTTATCTGTCACGCAACTCCGCGTCCAGAGCAGTTTCCGGAGGCGGTACGCCAATCTCCACTGTCATGTGGCCGTGAGCGACCGGGAGTAGACCCGGGGCTTCGGTTTCAACCTCGTGACGGAATTCAGAAAGGACCATGGACATGGTCAGTCTTGGTGGGATCGCCCGCAAAATTTTCGGCTCCTCGAATGAACGCCGCATCCGGGGGAATAAGCCTCGCGTGGCCGCCATCAACGCGCTGGAGGACAGCATAAAGGCATTGAGTGATGCCGAGCTGGCCGCAAAGACCGACGAATTCAAGGGTGAGCTTGCCAAAGGCAAGACGCTCGACGACATCCTGATCCCGGCCTTTGCCGTGGCGCGCGAAGCATCGCGCCGGGCGCTCGGCATGCGGCCCTTCGATGTGCAGCTGATCGGCGGCATGATCCTGCATGAAAACGCCATTGCCGAAATGAAAACCGGCGAAGGCAAGACGCTGGTGGCAACGCTCGCCGTTTATCTCAACGCATTGTCCGGCAAGGGCGTGCATGTGGTGACGGTCAATGATTATCTCGCCAGCCGCGACGCCGCCATCATGGCCAAGCTCTACAGCTTCCTCGGCCTGACCACCGGCGTCATCGTGCATGGCATGAACGACGATGAGCGCCGCGAGGCCTATGCCTGCGACATCACCTACGCCACCAATAACGAGCTTGGCTTCGACTACCTGCGCGACAACATGAAATATGAGCGCGGCCAGATGGTGCAGCGCGGCCATAATTACGCAATCGTCGACGAAGTGGACTCAATCCTGGTCGATGAAGCGCGCACACCGCTGATCATTTCCGGACCGCTCGACGACCGTTCCGATCTCTACACCACCATCGACGCTTTCATTCCAATGCTGAGTGCCGAAGACTACGAGATCGATGAAAAGCAGAAATCGGCCAATTTCTCCGAAGTCGGCACCGAAAAGCTGGAAAACCTGCTGAAAGACGCTGGCCTGCTCAAAGGCGTTTCGCTGTATGACGTCGAAAACGTCGCCATCGTCCATCACATCAACAATGCGCTGAAGGCCCACAAGCTGTTCCAGCGCGACAAGGACTATATCGTTCGCAATGACGAAATCGTCATTATCGACGAGTTCACCGGCCGGATGATGCCGGGCCGTCGCTATTCCGAAGGCCAGCACCAGGCGCTGGAAGCCAAGGAAAAGGTAACGATCCAGCCGGAAAACCAGACCCTGGCCTCGATTACCTTCCAGAATTATTTCCGGATGTATTCAAAGCTTGCCGGGATGACCGGTACGGCCAATACCGAAGCCGAGGAATTCCAGGATATCTACGGCCTCAGCGTCATCGAAGTGCCGACCAACCTGCCGATCCTGCGTATCGACGAGGATGATGAGGTCTACCGGACCTTTGAGGAAAAGTTCAAGGCGATCATCGAGGAAATCAAGGCCTCCGCGTCGCGCAATCAGCCGGTCCTGGTCGGGACAACATCGATTGAAAAGTCCGAACTGCTGGCCACCATGCTGCGCCAGAGCGGATTTACCGATTTCAGCGTGCTGAATGCCCGCTATCACGAGCAGGAAGCCTATATCGTCTCCCAGGCTGGTGTGCCGGGCGCCGTCACCATCGCCACCAACATGGCCGGTCGCGGTACCGACATTCAGCTTGGTGGCAATATCGACATGCGGCTTGAACGCGATCTGGAAGGCATGGAGCCCGGCCCAGAGCGTGACGCCAAGGAACAGGCGATCCGCGAAGAAGTCAAAGCCCTGAAGGAAAAGGCACTGGCCGCAGGCGGCCTCTACGTGATCGCTACCGAGCGCCATGAAAGCCGGCGCATCGATAACCAGCTGCGTGGCCGTTCCGGTCGTCAGGGCGACCCGGGCCGTTCGAAATTCTACCTGTCGCTTCAAGACGACCTGATGCGGATTTTCGGTTCCGACCGCATGGACAGCATGCTTCAGAAGCTGGGCCTGAAGGAAGGCGAAGCCATCGTCCATCCCTGGATCAACAAGGCGCTTGAACGCGCCCAGAAAAAGGTCGAGGCGCGCAATTTCGACATCCGCAAGAACCTGTTGAAATATGACGACGTGCTGAACGACCAGCGCAAGGTGATTTTCGAGCAGCGCGTCGAGCTGATGGATGCCGAAGACCTGACCGAAACCATCGACGATATGCGCCACGAGCTGATCGACACCATCGTGCGCACGCATATCCCGGAAAAGGCCTATGCCGAACAATGGGATGTGGCTGGCCTGAAGACGGCAATGACCGGAATCCTCAACCTCGACCTTCCTATCGAGGACTGGGCGCAGGAAGAAGGCATTGCTGAAGACGATATCGTCGAACGGGTCAAGAAAGCCGCCGACGAGGTCATGGCTGAGAAGACCGAGCGCTTCGGTCCGGAAATCATGGCCTATATCGAACGGTCCGTATTGTTGCAGACCATCGATAACCTGTGGCGCGAGCATATCGTCAACCTCGACCACTTGCGTTCGGTGGTGGGTTTCCGTGGCTATGCCCAGCGCGATCCCTTGCAGGAATACAAGGCGGAAGCGTTCGAACTGTTCCAGGCGCTGCTCGCCAACATGCGAGAAGGCGTTACCGCCCAAATGATGCGGGTGGAAATCGTCCGTGAAGCGCCCCCGGAGCCAACCCTGCCGATCATGCATGGCCACCACGAAGACCCACAGACCGGCCAGGATGAATTTGTCGCCGCAGACAGCATCGTCACCCCTGAAAACCGCAATGCCGCCGATCCCTCGACCTGGGGCAAGGTCGGACGCAACGAAATGTGCCCTTGCGGCTCCGGCAAGCGCTTCAAGCACTGCCACGGCGCCCTGCTGGCATAAGACAATCAAAATCGGCCAGCCGGATGGGTTGGCCGATTTCTCACAGACATAGGCTATTCAAACACTGACGGGCAGGCTTTTGTTAACCGTAAGCTGCCAAGACTGAATGCCCTGTCGCATATGTGCCTGTGAGTGTTGCGTGTTTATCATGGCGGTTATCCAGAGGGTGGAACATCTCCTGCCAGCCCGGCTGCATGGCCCGCTGCGCAGGATCGTCACCGCCTTGTCCGCTCACGACGATGTGGCCCGCGCCCAGCGCATGGCGCTGATTGCCTTTGCCATCCGCATCGTCAGCGCAGCGATTGCCTTTTTCTCGCAGATCGTCCAGGCCCGGCTGATGGGCGATTTCGAATATGGAATATTCGTTTTCGTCTGGGTGCTGGTCGTGCTGTTCGGCAATCTATCTTGCCTTGGTTTTCATTCGACCGTCATCCGCTTTCTGCCGCAATATCACGCAAGAGATGAAATTCCTGAAATCCGTGGCATCACCGTTACCATCCGGATCTTCGCTCTTGGCCTCGCCAGCTGTCTGACTGCAACCGGTCTTATCCTGTTGAATTTTTTCGGAGATCGGATTGCCGGTTACTACCTGACACCGCTGTTTCTCGGCCTGTTCGCACTGCCGATGATTGCGCTGGGCGATGTGCTTGACGGTACGGCGCGCGCCAATAGCTGGCCCGTTGCAGCCCTCAGCCCCACCTATATTGTCAGGCCCGTGCTGATCCTTGCCTTCATGCTGCTGGCCGTAATGCTGGGGGCGCCACGCACAGCCACCACCGCCATGCAGGCGGCCCTTGCCGCCACCTATGTCACGACACTCAGCCAATTCGCCACCATTCACTGGCGTCTGCGGCGTAAATATCTGCGGGGGCCTCGGCGGATCGATTTCATGGTCTGGTTTCGCGTTGCCATCCCGATTTTCCTGATCGAGGGCTTTCTGTTCCTACTCACCAATTCCGACGTCATGGTGGTTGGGCTTTATCTGCCACCCGACCAGGTCGGGATCTATTTTGCTGCGGCAAAAACCATGGCCCTGGTGCAATTCGTCTATTTCGCGGTCAAGGCCGCAGCCGGACCGCGCTTTTCAGCACTGATGAATGAAGATGATATCCGGCCGCTGGCCCTATTTGCCGGCAGAATGGCCCGCTGGTGCTTCTGGCCGTCGCTGATCATCGGTCTTCTGGTGCTGGCGGCTGGCGAAGTCTTGCTCGGTCTGTTCGGCCCGAATTTCACGGCAGGCTATCCATTGATGGCCATTCTGTTTGCCGGCGCCCTGACCAAGGCGCTGATTGGTCCCGGTGAGATGCTCTTGACCATGGCCGGGCGACAAAAATTGTGTGTGCTACTATATGTGATTGCTTTAGCATCTAATATCGGGCTGAATGTGACTCTCATTCCGCTTTATGGCCTCACCGGCGCGGCAACGGCTGCCGCCTCGGCAATGTTGGTGGAAGCGATCTTGTTACACCTTGCCGTGCGCTATGCGCTTGGCATTGTCTTATTTGCATTTGCCGACCCATTGTCTCGCATGAAGCAAGACAGGCCCGCATGAAGCGAACCAGGTTGTAGGATATGAACACACTACCGGTGACCGACGATACCAGCCGGGAAACGAGCACCGAGCGCCCGGTTCTGCATACCGTGTCTGCGCCGGTCAATCGTCCGCCCGCCGATGGCCAGATTGCCGTGGGACGCCCTGGCCGCGATCTTTGGCTCTATCCACGCCAGACCAGCTACGACCTTGAACAGGAAATGGACTACCTGACCAACCGGGCACTGGAGCAGAATGTCTTCTTCTCGGCCCGCTTCCTGGCCCCCGCCATCCCCCGCCTGGACGAGCGTGAAGTGCGCATGGCACTGATCCGCGACGAGCGGCAGGGTCGCAGCCGGATCCGGTTGCTGATGCCTTTTTCGGTGGAAAAACCAGGCTTTGCAGTCGGTCCGTCCATTGTTCGCGTATGGTCCAACCCCTTCGGCCCGCTTGGCACGCCTCTGGTCGATGCGGAGGATGCGGTGGAAACGCTCGACAACCTTTTCGAGGGACTGAGCGATGCCAAAGCCAAATTGCCCTCCGTTCTCGTCCTGCCGGATCTGCGAATCGATGGGCCGGTCACAAAACTACTGCGGGCCGTGGCGATCAGCCGTGACCTGCCACTGACCGTGACAAATCCCTACCAGCGCCCAATGCTCGAGAGCCTGGAGGATGGAGAAACCTATCTAAGCCAGGCCATTGGTAAGTCCCATTGGCGCGACATGCGCCGGCAGATGCGCCTGCTGGGTCAGCAGGGCGAATTGACCTATTCCGTCGCCCGTCAGCCGCAGGATCTGCATGTCCGCATGGAGGAATTCCTGGCGCTCGAAGCCAGCGGCTGGAAAGGCCGCAAGCGCAGCGCCCTTGTCATGGACCGACTGCGAGCCGCCTTTGCCCGCGAGGCGATGACCAATCTGGCCGAGCGCGATTCGGTCCGCATCCATACGCTCGATCTCGATGGAAAAGCCATCGCCTCCATGGTTGTCTTCATTATGGGTGCCGAAGCCTATACGTGGAAGACTGCCTATGATGAGCGCTATGCCCGATATTCACCCGGCAAGCTTCTGGTGGCTCGATTGACGGAATGGCATCTGGACGATGCCAATATTCTGCGCACCGATTCCTGCGCCGTACCCGATCACCCGGTCATGAGCAGGCTCTGGCGGGAGCGGGAAGACATGGGAACCATGGTTATCGGCCTGAAGCGCAATGCCGACCGCGATGTCCGCCAGGTGGCGGCGCAACTGCATCTCTATCGCAACACGCGCAATATTGCCCGCATCCTGCGGGACAAGGTGCTGGGCAGACGGCAAAAAGACAGCTGATCATTGCGAAATTAGAACTGAACGAGATATCAGCCGGTCATCATGCCCGGCTGTGCCTGTTGCGGTTCATCGCGCTCACGCAGCAGGCGGCGGATCACCTTGCCACTGGTGGTCAGCGGCATATCGGTGATAAACTCCACTTCACGCGGATATTCGTGCATGGACAGCCGCTGCTTGACCCAATCAGCAATGTCACGGGCCAAGGCCGGTCCAGCCTGAAAACCCGGCGCGAGCACCACATAGGCCTTGACGATTTCAGTTCGCACCGGATCGGGCTTGCCGACCGCCGCTGCCAGGCGAACAGCCGGATGACCAACCAGACAATCCTCGATTTCCGCCGGGCCGATACGGTAGCCGGATGACGTAATGACATCATCGTCGCGACCGAAAAACTCCACATAGCCCTCGCTATCCTGGCGTCCGAGATCACCGGTCAGCATCCAGTCGCCAATGAATTTCTGGCGGGTCGCCTGCGGATCATTCCAATATTCCAGGAACATCACCGGATCGGGCCGGGCAATCGCCACCTGTCCGACCTTGCCCACTGGCAGCTCCCTGCCCTTGTCATCGATAATTGCCACGCGGTGGCCCGGCACCGGCTTGCCGATGGCGCCTGCCTTGCTGACGCCCAGACCGGCAGCCGATGACAGCACGAAATTGCATTCGGTCTGCCCATAGAACTCATTGGGCGTGATACCAAGCGCCGTCTTGACCCATTGATAGGTTTCCCGCCCCAGCGATTCCCCTGCCGAACCGATGGAACGCAGCACAAGATCATAATGCTGGCGCGGATTGTTCACCGTTTTGAGCAGCCGCAAGGCGGTGGGCGGAATGAAGGCATTGCGCACCTTCATCTCCGCCATGATGCGAAAGGCCATGGCCGGATCAAATTTCTGGGCAGGCGACGACACGACCGGAACCCCCAGCATCAGGGCTGGCATCAGCACATTCAAAAGTCCGCCAGCCCAAGCCCAGTCCGAAGGCGTCCAGATCCTGTCGCCCGGCTGTGGTAGACCGTCATGGGCAAGCTGGAAGCCTGGAATGTGACCGGCAAGCACCCGGTGTCCATGCAGAGCGCCCTTCGGCGCACCGGTCGTGCCAGAGGTGAAGATCATCAGTGCCGGATCGTCTGGCCCGGTCTGTGGCCCCTCAAAAGACGCGGAACCGCTCTGCCATAGAGTTTCAAAGGACAGGACGCTGGGAGAAGGCGTGCCAATGGAAATAACCTCCCGAAGGTCCGGCAGGCTGGCCCGAATAGGCTCCAGCCGCGACAGACCGAAATCATTGGTGATGACCGCGCAGGCACCCACCGTCTTCAGCCGGTATTCCAATGCATCGGCGCCAAATAGCAAGGCCAGCGGCAGAGCGATCGCGCCAAGCTTGTAAATCGCCACATGGGCGATGACAGTCTCAAACCCCTGCGGCAGCAGCAAAGCAACCCGCTCCCCAGGACCAATACCGAGCTGGCTTAGGGCATCCGCGAATGCGTTGGATCGCGCAGCAAGCGCCCCATAGGTTAGGGTTCGATGCGCGCCGTCAGGTGAAAAATGCTCAAGGCAGATTCGGTCCGGTTCGCGGGCAGCCCATTCATCGCAAACGGCCCGTCCCATGTTGAACTGAGCTGGTATGGACCAGGAAAACGCATGACAGAGAGCCTCATAGGAAGCGCCGGCAGGTAGAAACATCGATCTTATCCTGAATGAGTTCCCTGTCGCATTCCCCTGCACTGGCCAAACATTCAGAGAGTTTGTCGCAGATCCAGGATCAGCGTTTTTGTCAAATAGAGAAAAACGTCACTTGGCAAACCTATCATTCCTTTCGCAGTCGCACAATCCATCTCGCAAGCGCACACGACAGCGCCATGCACCGACTATAGCGCCTTCAGGTTTGCTGTAGCGCTTTATATATGCTGCATAATTTTCCTCTTAAATTCCAACCGGTATAACGCTAAAATTATGCAGTAGCCCGGGGGAAATACTGTGGCCCATGTGCAGCGACGAGAGGGCGTCAGGGCTTGATGTCTTGAAATTTGCCGGGTGGACGACATCCAGTATCGCTCAACCTTCGATTTTCAAGGTCGCAAAACCGGTTCCCTTTTGCTGGAACAATCCTGAGCCAAAAGGGTTGAAAGGCGGTAACGCGCGCGTGAAAGCGCCATGCCAGACCACGAAAACGTCGCGGACATGCCGTCTTTGCGACCAAGATCTGCGGCATTTTCCTGGTTTAAAAGCTCACGCACTTCAAAACGTGCGGAGCATAAAAGGAGGATACACATGCTGAAGAAAATCGTACCGGTCGTTGCTCTTCTCGGGCTTCTAGCCTCTTGCGGAGATGACAGCAGCTCCAAGAGTGGCAGTTCGACATCAACCCCCGGCACCAGTTCCTCGACAGGCGGCACGACAACGGCACCTGCTACGCCTGGAAGCAGCACAGGCAATAGTTCAGGGACAGGCACCAGCACGGGTACCCCATAAGCCTACCGATTCTGTCTTGATACAAGGTAGATATTGCCCGTTCAATGAGCGGGCAATATCCCTGTGTTGGTGAATGGCCATCTTGTTGAACTGTAAAATAGTTTTAAAAACAAACAAATTTGACTGTCATTGACTCGCGACTTGCATGGCCGAAATTCCAAAAAACCCTAAAAATATCTAGATTCTGCTTTTTTAAGCCACGATCATCCCTATCTATCCTGCCGGTTGCACACGGGATTGAAGCTTTAGGGATGCTTAAGAGAAATTGGATGGCTGAATGGCCGCATATGACGGCCCGGGCAATACGTTCGTCGCTGATAACAAAGATTTTTGTAATCTGCTTTATTTCCATTCACGTGCCACTTCTGGCGGTGGTTGCACATGTCCTTGGTGGTGGCGCACTGAGCGAAGCAAGCATTTTGCTTGTCCTGCTGATATCGACCTTGGCCGGAACGGCTGGCTGCCTGCTGTCGCTCTGGCGGATCATTCAGCCGCTACGCCAACTCAACCACTCCATAGCCCGATACCGGCAGGAAGGGGCACCTGTTACCATCGCAGTCAAGACGAAAGATGAAATCGGCACTGTCGCCCAGGCGGTTTCAGCCCTGGTAACAGAATTGGACTGTTCTCTCAAAACCCTGACCCTTCAAGCCAATACTGATCCCCTGACCGGATTGGCAAACCGCCGGTTCATTCTGGCAAGAGGAACGGAGGCTCTTGACGAGACCCGCCGCAGCGGCGATCCCATGTGCCTTCTTCTCTTCGATCTGGACCATTTCAAGGGCATCAATGACGCATTCGGCCATGAAACCGGCGATAAAGCATTGATCGCAGCAGCACAGACAATCCGCAGTAATTTGCGCCCAAACGATCTGGCAGGCCGGATCGGCGGCGAAGAGTTCTGCGTTCTTCTGCCAGGCACAAATCTGGTCCAGGCCCAAGCGATTGCCGAACGTCTACGCACCTGCCTGGAAAATATTTGTCTTGAACCACTGGCACCTGGCAGGATCACCGCCAGCTTTGGCCTTGCCCAATCTGCCGATCATTTTTCAACTTTCCAGAAATTCATGGCCGCCACCGATATGGCGCTCTACCGCGCCAAACAACATGGCCGCAACCGCATCCACTGCGAACCTCAAAACGCCCTCAGCTATTTGTGACAAAAAGCCAGCCACCAGACCGCAGCATTTTTGTCACCGGGCCAGCATTGGCTTAGGGAGCCCATGACTGACATGTTGAGCTCCGTCGTGAATGATTGGATATAGTCCGAACGGCGAAAGGCCATAAGTTCGCCTGGCAATCAGGCCTCCGCTAAGGCTGCCAGCATCTTGCCCTTTTAGGAGGGAAGTCTATTATCGACACGTTAATGACGCAAACAAGATATTTTCACGCGTTGACCGAGTGGGCGTTCAACGCGGCAGTTGTTGAAATTTGATGACGCGATAAGTGGAGGGGCTTCCATGGACGACGTTCTGTGAACGTGCACCCCGATTTTGGGCCAGCGGGAGCTGGAATTTTCCAGGGTTAAGGCTCAGGTTGGCGTGGGTGCCGATGAGCCGTTCAAGAGCGAAATCGGCACCTTGTTGCCGATCGCGCTGTGTGGCCGGAACTCGTTATAGTCTCTACGCCAATCCTCCATCTTTGCCCTTGCGTCGTCAAGGCTCATAAACCAGTGGGCGTTCAGGCACTCTGCCCGGAACTTGCCATTAAAACTCTCGATGTAGCTGTTGTCCGTCGGCTTGCCCGGCCGCGAGAAGTCAAGCACGACGCCTCTATGATAGGCCCACAGATCGAGGTCACGAGAGATGAATTCGCTGCCGTTGTCCACCCGAATGGTGGCCGGGTAACCGACCTGCCGGCATACGCGTTCGAGGGTCTGCACGACGTCTTCCCCTTTATAGCTGAAGCGGTTCACTGGACTAAAATCGCAATCCCTCCAGAACTGCTTGAGCGTGATTTTAAGGGATTGCCAAGGACTAAGTAATGACGACGTGGCTTCGATTGCCGATTTAACGCGAGTGTTGAACATTTAGGTTAGTTGGTTGTGGAACAGCACGGAAGGTCGACCCCGCTCAAAAGGCAGTAAGCACCTGATTTTAATCGCAAACTTGCAACAAGAGCGAGGTCATCATCGACACCGATCGTGATCCCATACGATCTCAATTTCATCTTAATAAATCAGTGCCTTACGGGAACAATCGCAGGGGTAAACATCCAACGCTGCTTCACAAATACGCATGAAAGACCAGTCATGAAGATTTTCAAGATTGCGACTATATTCGTCGTAATGGCGGTACTGTGCGTTTTCCTGGGCTATCAGACGGCTGTATGGTCCGGGATAAGTGGGATCTAAGAATGCAATGATGTTGCTTGCCCGTTTGTTGTGACCTTTGTGACCGGGCCACTGCTGAGTATTACTTATGCATTCGTAGCCGGCGGCATCTACCTGCTCTGGCGGCGCACCACCACTGAATAATAGTAACCGCTAATTCCCCGTCGCCTTTTCGCACTTGCGTGTTTAGTGCACGAGGTGTCGAATTTAAATGGAATGAAAGGAAGAAGCGAACCGGTGTGTTTGAAGATTGAATGATCATGAGCAGTCGCTGAAAACGATGCACTAGACTTGCAATGGATAATCCTCAATGAGCCGAGAAATTGTGCTTCGGCCCAAGTCGGCCATGATAGGGTTCGTGTCTTTATAATACCAAACTAAGCCCATCGCTTGCTGGAATGCCCATGCCGCGCCTCGGTGCCATTCAAGGTCATCAACTTGCAGACCTTCGCGGAAGACCGCTCGAGTATCCCGATCTAGCAGATGCCAACCGGCGACGAGATCAAGCGATGGATCGGCAGGAGTAAAACCACCAGTGTCAAGCACTCCAACCAAGTGTTCGCCATTGACTAAAAGATTTGTAGGAATGATGTCCTTGTGGCTCATCACTTCGCGATTTGGAGATGGCAATTCGCGAAGGCTTCTCCACATGCTGCGTAGGTGATCAACATCAAGAAGGTGTTCACTCTTAGAGAAGCACACCTCCATCCACTCATCATGATCGGTCAAATTTCCGCCTCTACCCCGCCCCTCAAATGTCCGTCCGTTCAAATTCGCTGTGCGAAGTGTAATGATCAGTCTTACAAGATCGAGCGCAAAAACAGGCGAGTTGCATAGTCCAGTCGGCGTAGCAATTTGTCCCTCGATCCAAGTTTGTACACACCACGGCAGCGGATAGTCAGAACTTTGCCGCCCGATTCCGACTGGCTTAGGACAGGGAAAGAGGCAACATTCGGTGAATTCCGCGCTGGCTCTGGCTTCCGCTTCCAGTAAACGGGTGCATTCGGCGGGGTCCATCATCCGCAGAGGAAAGCGAGCAGCATGCTTGGCACCAATTCGAAAGATCGCATTGGCTGTGCCTGCTGTTTCCAGTTCAATGATTTCTTCGCCTCGAAACTGCGGAAACTGGTCAGCGATCAAATCTCTCACGTGCGCCGCGTTGATGTTTATTTGATCGCTATGCATCGCCGCCATTCCTCAAACATCTACGCTGCCATAACCTTTATATATGACGACTTTTTGAATCGACGATTTGTGACGCTATTGCATAACTCTTTAAACCGGAATCGGTTTAAAGAGAAAATTATGCAACAAATATAAGGAGCTACAGCGAACCTTTGTGCGCCATATATGGCGCACGGCGCTGTAATGACCGAAATGAGATCGTCTCCAGTCTGACTGTTTTTCGAGCGTAAAAGACGAAAGCGGCCAGAGCATCTCGGTTCGCCGACTTCCGTCATTGGCCTGAAGCAGACGTCATGCGGCTTTCACAAACGTGGAAATGATCCCCGCGAGAAAGACCTGCCGCGAGGGCTGAAGCTCGTGACGTATTCAAGAAGATTTCCGGTATATTCCACCGCTCTGGTCTGACGGATAGAGTTCACCAAGTGTTGCACCCGCCGAAACCGAACAGTGCAGGACGCTATCATCGTCTTGGCGAGCGGATCCTTTACATGAGCGCCGCCCTGGAGTGGTCCACGCGCTACCCGATCGCAGTGGAGCGGGCGTCTCGATCTTCTACAACGTGTACAACATGCCAATGGCGTCAAACTTGAATTCGCAGTTTAATATATCGATGCGCTCGACATGTGGTACTTCAGTGCGTCGACGATGGCGTTTTTTTGTCAACTATGCGTAGATCATAGCCTTCTTTGCCGTGTCATACGACCGGGCCCATGACGTGGGGTGCTCGCGAACGTCGGATTTCAGGACCGCTTACCGCATGGTGAATGACCAGAATGGGCGGCGGTTCCTGTCGCAAGATTCGTCGCTTCATGGCCTAACACCCAGCTTTCAAATTAAGCTTAAGAAGCCGTCACACCATCTCAAGGGGCGAAGATTCCATTCCCGGCGCGGGAGACTCCGAATTCGAGTGGGAAGCGTTCAGTCGCCGAGCCACGATATCGTGGTTGAGCCATAGGACGGGACCGGAGGGGTCTGAAGATTCACCAAAAATGAGCTGCCCGGTTGCCTTCACAACGAGACCGCTCAGGAGGTCGCTGATCATCAACTTGTTATTGCGATGCATCTGGGTGATCCCGTTGGACGTGCTGATGGTCAAATCGGCTTGGGCCTGACTGTTTGCCATGGGCCATGCCGAAAAGTCATAGAACGGACGCATAACTTCGCTGGCCTGCATGTCGGCGATCTTCTGAAACACATCCTTCATGGTTATGCCGTCTGCCAGAAGCTGCTGGCAGGCCTGCCACTGTTCATCTGCCCATTTGCCACCGTTTTCTTTCTTCAAGGCAAGCAGCAGCGGTATCAGGGGCAGCTCGATACCCGTGAATACGTCGGAGGAATTGGTCCGGATTTCGGGACAATTATAGACAGTTGCCTTGATCCCTTTCGCCCAGGCTTGCTCTGCAATGCCTTCGAGCCGCATCTTCGCATAGCCTTGGGTATAGTTGGTGTAGGTCTGCCAACGATAGCTTCCGTCAATGAGGACTGACGATCCGTGGTAACCATAGGCCGTATATCGGACTTGACCACCCAAAGCTTCCACGCGCTCGCGGATCGCCGCGCTAAAATCAATGAGATGGCGAAAGGTGTTTGCGGAAACCTCGTCAAAATTCTGCAGAATGAGTTTTCCCATGTCACTGTCGAGCAAGGTCTGCGACGACATGTGGCGACTTCCGGTCCCCTTGTAGATTCGATTGGCGATGACCAAGAATACCTTCGCCTTCGGGATGCCTCCAGCCATTGTGTGGGCAAAGAACACATTGCGGCCAGCGGCGATCATTCCGTCGAGAACGGTCATGACTTTCGAAAGCGACTCCGTAAAACGCGCAGTGGCGATGTCGCGGCATTGCGCGATATAGTCCCAGTCGAGCTTGTCGTGTTCCCAGCTCTCAAGCGTCATTTTTGCCAGGAGATCGGTGGGAGTTAAGCCGTCTTCGGGCGCATCGAGATCGAATCCCCCCATAAGAGGTATGTTGATGATCCTGCCGCCCAGCTGGGCCTCGGCCGAAGACAGTTCCTCGGCGTCGAGCGGCCGCAGCGCGTTGTTCTCGTCGCGCCGCCCGACGGTGATCCCGACAATCTCCATTCCTGCCCGCCTGGCTTCATCGAGCAATCCGGTGGCGTATCCGCGGCCGAACAATTCGCCGAAAAGGACGAAAACATCGCCTTTACGGAAGACCGTGTTTTCGGAAAGACGATTCAGTGCAACCGGATTTTCCATCTGTCAGCTCTTTGATTTGTGTGTCGTCGAGCAGTGGCTCATACGGGCTTTCACAAACACATGCCCGCATTGGCACCGAATGGGAACTCATTTTCGGTGACCGTTCATTTCAAAACGTGAAGTCAGTCTCTGCTGGTCCTGCAATGGGGCGAAATGCCGAGGCCCTTGGAGATCGGCGCGGCGATACAGAAAAGAGTTCGCTGGGAACGCTCGTCCCGCGAATGCTTGCGAGGCTATTGGCGCGTTCTATCATTGTCGAAGTCACCTTTCGGCCGCGTTCCAGACGTGACTGCTCGAACAGCAGACCGACAGCTTTCAGGATCCAATGCGGGTGATGTGAACGACCGGCATGGGGGCGCAAAGCAGAAGTGATTTCTGCTAGAGTTCGGTCGCAATCATGGTCGCGTTGCGACAACACTGGCCATCATGATTATCTACAGGGTTTACGTCTCTTGCCGTCGTTGATCCCGTTACCCTTGTTTGCGATCAAACAGGGGAAAGCGGATCAATCTGATTTACCCCCAAGGCTGGACCGTCTGCCCTCCAAACATCACCTGCGTTGGCAATGTGAAGATAAAGTAGGGGTTGAACGATGGCGGTGCGCTGATTTGATCCAGTCGATTGAGTTGATCGGCTGTCAGCGCCACCTGCAGCGATGCCACATTCTGCGCGAGCTGCTCGGCTCGACTGGCACCGACGAGAATGGTATCGACGCCGGGACGCTGTATCGTCCATGCCAGCGCCACTGCCGCCATCGGCTGTTCAAGTTCCGTGGCAACCTGCCGCACCACATCGACGACGTCAAAATTATGCTCGGTGAACAACATGCCCCCGAAAGGGTTGTCGCCGTTCAGCCGGCCGTTGCTCTCGCTTTCGTCATCAACTGAGGCCTTGTCCGGAAGGCCACCCCTTACTCCGGCTTGTGCGAGCATGTCGCGACCGTATTTGCCCGTGAGCAATCCAGCTGCCAAAGGGCTCCATGGAACAAGCCCCATCCCAAACTCTGCGGCTGCCGGAAGGATGTCGAGTTCGACGCCCCGATCAACGAGGGAATAGGCATATTGCAGCCCGATTGGCATCGGAAGTCCGTGGACGGCCGCCAGCGTCGCGATCTTTGCAACATACCATGATGGCGTATTGGAGAATCCATAGTGGAGGATTTTCCCACTGCGGACTGCATCGGTCAGGGTTTGGAGCACCTCTTCGGCAGGCGTGGTCCGATCCCAAACGTGCATCCAGTACATGTCGATGTAGTCCGTCTTCAGCCGCTTCAGCGAGCCTTCGATCCCGAGCCGGATGTTCTTGGCTCCATTGCCACCATGCAGAGGTGTTCCCTGGCTGCGCGCAAAGCCTGACTTGGTGGCGATAACGAGTCTGTCGCGAAGGCCGGTTTCGGCAACAAAAGATCCCAGCATCTCCTCGCTTCGGCCGCCTGAATAGACGTCAGCGGTATCAAAGAAATTGCCACCCGCCGCGACATAGGTGTCGAAGAGTTGGCGCGATCCTTTCATCCCTGCGCCCCAGCGCTCGGCACCAAACGTCATTGTTCCAAGCGCCAACGGGCTGACGATGAGGCCGGATCGGCCCAGTGTGCGGTAGCTTGACAGGTCCATGTTGAATTCCTTGAGTGTGTTTCGAAAAGTTTCTGCTGACACCCTAGCCGGTCGCATGCCTCTCGATTAGCCGTTGCGCGCGGCATGAACTTGTGAGCAAGTTGCAGCAATGGAACGAGGCGAATTGAACGATCTCTTGGCTTTTGCCGCCGTCGCACGCGAGCGGAGCTTCACAAGGGCCGCAGCATCCCTGGGAATATCGCCCTCGGCGCTGAGCCATGCCATGCGCGGGTTGGAGGAAAGACTTGGTGTCAGGCTGCTGGCAAGGACGACACGCAGCGTCGCTCCGACGGAAGCCGGCGACAGGCTGCTGCAATCCATCCGACCAGCATTCGCCTCGATCGAGGATGGGCTTTCGGCGCTGGCCGAATGGCGTGACAGCCCTTCAGGCTCAGTGCGGATCACGACCTTCTCTTACCCTGCAAAAACCGTTCTCATGGCGAAGCTTCCAGCGTTCCTCCTGTCACATCCCGAAATCCAGGTCGAAGTGAATATCGATGACCGGCTGACAGATATCGTCGCCGAAGGCTACGACGCCGGAATAAGGTTCGGCGAGAACGTCGCGAAGGATATGATCGCCGTGCGGGTCGGTCCAGACCTTCGAACCATCGTAGTCGCGACACCCTGTTATTTCGAGCACCATCCGAAGCCGCAAACGCCTGGTGATCTTGAAGTACACAACTGCATTGGATATCGGCTCGCAAGCGCTGGCGGACTTCTTCCTTGGGAGTTTGAACGCGATGGACGTGAGATCAAGATCAGAACCTCCGGTTCCTTTGTCGGCAATGACGGCGATCTCGCCGCCGCCGCCGTCAGAGCCGGGGCTGGTCTCGGCTACCTGTTGGAGCATGATGTTGCCGAGGACATTGCCTCCGGCCGATTGATACAGGTTCTCGACGAGTGGTGTCCGCAATTTCAGGGCTGCTACCTCTATCACCCGAGCCGCCGTCAGACGCCACCGGCACTGCGCGCCCTCATCAGTGCGCTGAAAACGGAGAGCTGATAGTTCTCGGCGCCGAGCACCGCCCACCAGCACATTGATCAGAGCCGCGCACCAATGATTTTCAAAGATGCTCCATGGCCGATCAAAGCGCGAGTAAGTGGCGTGCGTGGGATTTTCTCGACAATATGTTGTCAATCAGCGTTTAAAAGTTTCCAGTTCAGTCGTTCCATCAGCGTTGGCGGCTCCCGATATCCGCCACCCTGCTTAGGCTATCTTAAATGTTTGAGACGGGGCCGAACCTAGAAAGCCCGCTTCTAGGGGCTGCCCTGCAAAATCTGCTTTTGACTTGTCCGGCGTTCTCCAAAAATTGCGACGGAAAAGGGCCGGTGCTTAATTCACAGACAAGTGGCTGGGCGATCATAGGTGCGGATCTCGCTAATTCGCGTCGACAATAAACATACGTGCTTCCTGGGCCTCATCACGCTCGACCTTGATTGGCACATATTCTGACGACTTATAAAACGCCTGCGCATCGGCAAGGGTGGCGAATTCGAAGATGCCAGCCATAGGCAATGGGGTCACGTCCCCTTCCAGAATCTCGGCTACCGGCCCAAAGTGCAGGATACGGCCCCCGGCTGCCTTTAACGCGGCTTGAAAGCGCGGCGCTAATGCGGCTTGCTTGGCTGGATCTTTGATACGCAGATTGACATGAACATAGGCAGTCATAGTGCAGCTCCCGAAAATACTGTATATACAGTATTCAGTGAGTCGGAGATTGTCGAGACCTGCAAATGACAGACACTTCAGATTTCTATCGCCGCGTCGAAACCGAGTGCCCGGCCTTCCAGGCCAGGGTCGCCGCGAGGGCCTTGACACGCTATTACAATGCCTGCTTTCGACCCTTAGGGATCACCGCAGAGCAGTTCAGTCTTCTGGTGGGGATTGGCGGTAGCCACGAGCCAACGCTCGCTGAACTGGCGGCACGCGCCGGGGTCGACGCCACCACTCTCAGCCGGAGCGTAAAGAGCCTGGAACGGAACAATCTCGTGCATAGTCAAGGAGGACGGGGCCGGGCCGGCAAACGCCTGGCACTTACCGATAAAGGCCTCCAGTTGATGGCTCAATCTATGGCCACCTGGGAGGATGCCCGCGTCCGTCTGGCTGAGGCTCTCGGTGAGGAAACATCACATGTTGCGAGAAGCGTGATGTCTCAGCTTGCTGTCGCCGCGCAGACCGCGACCTCTGCGGCCGGTTTCGGAGTGGCGGAATAACATGGTTAGGCGCCCTCAATTCTGTCGTCTGGCCCGCACTCGTGGCCCTTTAAAGCTGCCGCTCGATCAGGTGAATGGCGATCTATGCTTAGGTGACAAAGACCCAAACGGTCACCGACACTAAAAATGCCAACCGGAAGAGGACTGCCGAGAACGCCGTTGACAAGCTCATCCCAGAACAAAAAAACACCGAGATTGTCCCAGGCATTCCGGGGCCGACAAAAGGCGGGACAAAAACACCTTAAACTCTCAATGATTTCAATACATTAAAGATATTGATGGTGCCCCTTGCCGGAATCGAACCAGCACTCCTCTCGGAACCTGATTTTGAGTCAGGCGCGTCTACCAATTCCGCCAAAGGGGCACTTAGAGAGTAGAAGGACGAACTACACGGAGGAAGGGGGGTCGGTCAACCGGGTTTTTTACAAATTTCCGGTTTCACGCAAAAGTTAGGCATCCGGGCAATATCACTGTTTTCGCCGCATTTACAGCCCATGGGCTTTGCGCATAAAGACTTGACGGAACGGCAGATATTCAGTCTTTCGTCATCTTGAATGCTGCGCCGCAATGGCAAAGACCCTCTGCATCGAGCCAAGGAGCGATCATGCTGCGACGCCTTTACGACTGGACCATGTCGCTTGCCGCCCGCAAATCGGCGGAAGCCTGGCTTGGGGCAATCTCCTTTGTGGAAAGCTCGATCTTTCTTGTCCCTGCCGATGTGCTGTTCCTGCCCATGGCGCTGGCCAAGCCGGAAAAGGTCTGGCGCTATGCGACCATTGCCACCATCACCTCGGTTTTGGGCGGCATAGCCGGTTGGTTTCTCGGCTATTACGCCTATGAAAGCATTGCCCGGCCCATCCTTGAGTTTTACGGCAAGGCCGATGCCTTCGACCAGTTGCGCCTGTCGGTGGACTATGAAACGGTGGTGCTGCTGCTGATTACCTCCGGCTTGGCCCATCTGCCGCCGATCAAGGTGGTGACGATCCTGTCGGGCGTCGCGCATGTGGATATCTGGTTGTTCATCATGACCGCCATCATCGCGCGTGGAGGCCGGTTTTTCCTTCTGGCCTGGCTGCTGCGTCGCTACGGTGAACCGATCCGCCATTTCATTGAAAAACGCCTCGGCCTGATCGCCGCTGTCGGCGCTATCGTGCTGATCGCCCTGTTCGTCGCCTATCGCCTCCTTGTCCATTGAAAGATGAGGATTGGAGAACCATCATGACCACGCTTTCTTCCAACCGGCCCGGTCTTGCCCCTGCCCTCCTGTTGACCCTTGGCATGGCCGGGGTTGTCGGCTCGGCTTTGGCCTTTGAATATCTCGGCGGCTATATTCCCTGCGAGCTTTGCCTGTTGCAGCGCAAGCCTTATTACATCGGCGCAGCAATCGGAGTGGTGACGGTCATCGCCGCCACCATCAACCTACCCGCCAAAGTCACGAAAAGCCTGATCCTGCTTCTCGGCCTGATCATGATCGTCAGCGCTGGCCTCGGCGTTTACCACGCAGGCGTCGAATGGCATTTCTGGGAGGGCCCGAGCGCCTGCTCAGCCACCAGCGGCGCAGGCTTCAACGGCAGCGGCGACATCCTCTCGCAGCTCAACAGTTTCAAAGGGCCGTCCTGCACGGAAGCAGCCTTGCGGATTTTCGGTGTGTCGCTGGCCGGCTGGAATGTCCTGACCAGCCTCTTTCTCGCCGCCATCGCCTTCTGGGGCGCACGGCGGATGAAGGCGTAAAGCTTAAGGCTGAAGCTCCGAATCCCAATAGAGATAATCCACCCAGCTTTCATGCAGATAGTTGGGTGGAAACGACCGGCCATTGTTGTGCAGGTCCTGCACGCTTGGCTGATAGGGCTTCTGGGCCGGGAACATATTGGCCTGTTTCGGCAATTTCGATCCCTTGCGCAGATTGCAGGGCGAACACGCCGCCACGACATTCTGCCAGGTGGTTTCCCCACCATGGGCGCGGGGAATGACGTGATCGAAGGTCAGGTCGTCAGGCGAGCCGCAATATTGGCACTGAAACTTGTCGCGCAGAAACACGTTGAAGCGTGTGAAGGCGGGATTGCGTGTTGGCTGCACATAGGTTTTCAGGCTGACCACGCTGGGAAGCCGCATGGAAAAGCTGGGTGAACAGACCGAATGATCGTATTCGGCGATGATATTCACACGGTCAAGGAAAACCGCCTTGATCGCGTCCTGCCAGGACCACAACGACAAGGGATAATAACTCAGTGGCCTATAATCAGCGTTGAGCACAAGCGCTGGCAAGGACTGGGGCGAAACTGCAATCGTCAAGGCGTTCTCCTGATCGATTCGGCATCTGCTCCCTCTATATTAGGCTTGCTGTTACAGGATTGTGAAGCCCAATAAATAAGCAGTGAACTGATTCTCCATCAGACCGGCACCGGCGCTGCTTCGCGTCGTAAACGCGCCGCATAAAAGGCCCAGAACAACCGTGCCGCAATGGCGCGGTATGGCCGCCAGGTCAGTGCAATTCGGGTGGTTTCGCGGATGTCCGGGCGCGCGGCAAGGCAAAGACCATCCCCCACAGCCGCCCGCAGCGCCACATCACCTGCCGGAAACACATCTGCGTGACCGCCACAAAACATCAGATAAACTTCCGATGTCCACAGCCCAATGCCACGCAGCCGGGTCAGCTCGGCAATACCGGTCTCCACCGGCTGATCGAGGATGGCGAAGAGATCGATGTCACCAGCCTGGACAGCAGAGGCCAGACCGCTCAGGCAGGCATGCTTGGCACGCGACAGACCCAGCGAAAGCGCTGTATCGCCCAGCGCCAGATAGGCGGCGGGTTCGGCTGTACCCATCGCCTCGCAAAGCCGCCGCCAAATCGCATCAGCACTGGCGCGCGAAACCATCTGCGAGACGATGATGAAGGCCAGCCCTTCGAAACCCGGTTCCGTCAATCGGAGCGGCAAGGGTCCGGCTTGGCGGGCAATGGCATGAAGCCGGGGATCGATATCCAGCAATGCCTCAAGGCCGATAGCAAGATCCGCTTGGTTGCGAATTCGCATCATCTCGGCCATCTCTTTTCCTCCCGCTATAAATCATGACAAAACAGACCATGCCCGATCACCACCATCCTTTACCCGTTTCGCAAAAACCAGTCTTGCGTTTTGCGCCCAGTCCGAATGGCTATCTGCATCTCGGCCATGCCCTTTCGGCGTTGATCAATGCCGATATGGCTGAGGCGACCGGTGGCCGGCTGCTGTTGCGGATCGAGGATATCGATATCGACCGCTGCACACCCGAATTCGAGGCGGCGATCTACGAGGATCTGGCCTGGCTTGGCGTGGCATGGGAACATCAGGTGCGCCGCCAGTCAGAGCATATCGACGCCTATCGTTCTGCCTTGGCAAAGCT
Source organism: Agrobacterium vitis (assembly GCF_014926405.1). Classification (NCBI taxonomy): domain Bacteria; kingdom Pseudomonadati; phylum Pseudomonadota; class Alphaproteobacteria; order Hyphomicrobiales; family Rhizobiaceae; genus Gillisella; species Gillisella vitis. The sequence goes on along the minus strand of NZ_JACXXJ020000005.1, from coordinate 3,623,498 downwards.
TCAGGCCATGAATCTGGTCTATCCGGCCTTTCTCAGCCGGGCCGAGATCAAGCGGCAGGCGCAGACCGCAGAGGCCCAAGGCAAGGTCTGGCCGCACGACCCGGATGGTGCCTGGCATTATCCGGCAAACGAACGGCAGATGGACCGGCATCTGACGCAGCAACGGATTGACAGAGGCGAGCGCCACAGCCTGCGGCTGGATACCGGCAAAGCCCTCTCCATGGTTGGCGGCAACCTGCATTGGGAAGAAAGACAAGACGACACGGTGCGGCAGATCGACGCCGACCCGACGATCTGGGGCGATGTCATTCTCTGGCGCTGGGATGCGCCGTCCAGCTATCATCTGTCGGTGGTGGTGGATGACGCGCTCCAGGGCGTGACCCATGTGGTGCGCGGCGAGGATCTCTACCAGGCCACCGCCGTCCACCGCCTGTTGCAGAGCTTGCTTGGCCTGCCCGCTCCGACCTATACGCACCATCGACTGATGATGGGCGAGGATGGACGCAAACTATCGAAAAGCCTGCAATCGGCAGGGCTCCGGCATTTGCGCGCAGATGGGCTATCACCCCTCGACATCCGTCGGCTGGTGGGGATTGCGGTCCGACATTCGCCGTGATCGCGTGCGCGGCCTGGAAAACTTCATCAGCGCCGCGTTGAATTCCGCCCCGATCAGGAACAACACGCCCAGCATGTAGAGAAATATGATCACCACCATAACCGAGGCCAGACCGGCATAGGTGGCGGCGTAATTGGCAAAGGTGGCGAGATAGGCGGCAAAGGCCAGCGCCCCCAGCAGCCAGAGCAGCAGTGTCAGGCAGATTCCAGGCAGAACGTCGATCAGCCGGCGCCGGTCCGCCGGTAGCCACAGATGCGAAATCGTCAGGCCGATGGTCAACAGGATCAGGGTGCCAAGCACGCTCCAGTTCGAGACCAGCGCCAGGAAATCCTTCAAAAGCGGAAATTGCCGCTCGGCAAAGCGCAGCGCGATCGGCACGGCGATCAGCAGCACGCTGATCACAGCAAAAGCGGCAACCCCCATGATAACGAAACCGAGGCTAATGAGTCGGGTAATATACCAGGGCCGGGTTTCCGTGACCCGGTAGGCACGGTTCAGCGCGGTGCGCAGCGCTTCCACCCCGTTGGAAGCGAAATAGGCAGCCGCCAGCACCGAAATGGTCAGTAGCCCGCCGCGCGGAATGGTCAGCACCTGCACCACCTGCTCGGAAATCGGCTTGGCGATTTCCTCTGGCCAGGTATCAAAGATGAAATGGATGGCGGTTGGTGCAAATGTATTGGCACCGAGAAGACCGGCAAGCGCCGTGCCGAAAATCAGGAAGGGAAACACGGCCAGCAGGATCGACAGCGCCACGTGGCTCGCCATCGCCCAACCATCGTCCTCGGTGAAATGCCAGACCGCATCGAAGGCCACCTTGTAAAGCCTGCCCAGATAGGACCGCATTCCGTCTCCCGTTCATTCTTCACTGACTGCTTCTCAAGCGGCCTGCCACAATTGCCTATATCTGTCGAATATGGGAGACCCTACCGTATTTGTAAGAGGAAAACCTCATATGGTCGCACAGAAAAGCATTATCGTCACCGGCTGCTCCTCCGGCATTGGAGCCTACTGCGCCCGCGCCCTGAAGCAGGATGGCTGGCGGGTGTTTGCCACCGTGCGCAAGGCAGAAGATCTTAAATCCCTTGAGGATGACGGGCTTGAAGCGCTGCTGATGGATTACCGCGACACGGCAAGCATCGCCACTCTCGCGGAAACCGTGTTGTCGCGCACCGGCGGGCGGCTGGACGCCCTGTTCAACAATGGCGCCTACGGCCAGGCAGGTGCTGTCGAAGACCTGCCAACGGAGGCACTTCGTGAACAGTTCGAGACCAATGTCTTCGGCTGGCACGACCTGACACGGCGGGTCGTGCCGGTGATGCGCGCGCAAGGGTCGGGCCGGATCGTGCAATGCTCGTCTATTCTCGGCCTTATTCCCTATCGCTGGCGCGGTGCTTATACGGCGTCCAAATTTGCGCTGGAGGGCCTGTCGCTGACCCTGCGCATGGAACTGGATGGCAGCGGCGTCATGGTCAGCCTGATCGAGCCGGGTCCGATAGAAAGCCGCTTCACCGCCAATTGCCTTGAGGCCATCAAACGCAATATCGACGTGGAAAATTCGGTCCATGCCGCAGATTATCAGCGGCAATTGGCGCGCCTTGACGGCACCGGGCCTAAAAACCGCCACAAGCTTGGACCGGATGCCGTGTATAAAGTGCTGCAACACGCCTTGACCGCGAAGCGTCCACGGCCACATTATCTGGTCACGAAACCGGCGAAACAGGGCGTCGCACTCAAACGGCTGATGCCGTCCGATCTCTTCTATCGGCTGATGCGGGCGCTGGATTGATCGGAAAGCATCAATAACGAAAGTCGGCGGCGCGTCATGTCCTCATTCACCACCATTCTGGCTATTATCGTCATGGGGCTTGTCGCGCTGGTGCTGGTGCGCGGGCTGTTCAACATGATGAAGGGCGGCGATGCCAACCGTTCCAACAAGCTGATGCAGATGCGTGTGCTGCTTCAGGCCATTGCCGTGGTGTTGATCATGTTGACATTGTGGATCACCGGCGGCGGCCGTTAGGTCTGTCAGTCTCCACTTTTCCTAGCAGTCTATCCAAAAATCGCCGCTGGCCAGCAGCAATTCTTGAGCAGGCTGTCAGGCAAACTCTAATAATGCGGGTACCACCCGCTTTCTCAAGACGAATGGTTCCATGGTAAAACTCAATAAAATCTATACCCGCACCGGCGATGACGGCACCACGGCGCTGGTCTGCGGCCCGCGCCGCTTCAAGCACGATCTGCGTGTCGATGCCTATGGCACGATCGATGAGGCCAACAGCGCCATCGGTGTTGCCCGACTGTACACGGCAGGCGATGAGGTGCTGGACGCCATGCTGTTTCGCATCCAGAACGACCTTTTCGATCTTGGTGCTGATCTGGCCACGCCCGATACCGGCGAAAAACTGGAATGGGAACCCTTGCGCGTCGTCCAGAGCCAGGTGGACAGGATAGAGCAGGAAATCGATGCGCTGAACGCCCATCTCGAACCGCTAAAATCCTTTGTCTTGCCCGCAGGCTCACCAGCCTCCGCCAATCTGCATCTGGCCCGCACCATAGCAAGACGCGGCGAACGGATCATCGTCGATCTGATGCAGATCCCCGGCGAAGCCGTCTCGGCACCAGCGCTGAAATATGTGAACCGGCTCTCCGATTTCCTGTTCGTCGCCGCCCGCTATGCCAATGAGATTGGCAAAGCCGATGTTTTGTGGGTGCCTGGAAAAAACCGGTAGCGACAGCATCGCGCAGCAAACCGATTTTGGTTCGATGAAAGGCAATATTTGACGTGAACGTAAAAGTTAGGTAATTCTGGCCTCGGAGCATCAGTCTGCGGGAGGAGCATCGCAAGAATGAATGGCACCGTTGTCATGGAGGAAAAAATGCGTATCCATGTCGCCAATTGACAATCTCCGACGTGCAAAATGCCGCAGTCTGGCGTTTGCCTGGAAACGGATCACTGATGTTTCGACTGGCGGATAAACTGGGCTATCGCATTGAAGAAAGTGTGAAAACTCGACTGCATTATTCCCTAAATCGTCGCTGATCTACGGAATGATGCAGGAATAAAGCAATTGCGGCACCGCATGTCATCATGCGCAAGGCCCACAAGAACGTGAAGCAAGGAAGGACCCCATGAAGATTCTCGTGCCCGTCAAGCGCGTCGTCGATTATAACGTCAAGATCCGCGTCAAGCCGGATGGCTCCGGCGTCGAGCTTGCCAATGTGAAGATGTCGATGAACCCGTTCGACGAAATTTCCGTTGAGGAAGCGCTGCGCCTGAAAGAAGCGGGCAAGGCAGAGGAAGTGGTCGTGGTCTCTATCGGCCCAGCCAAGGCGGAAGAAACCCTGCGCACGGCGCTGGCCATGGGTGCAGACCGGGCCATCCTGGTGGAAACCGAGGATGCCGTCGAGCCGCTGGCCGTCGCCAAGATCCTGAAGGGCATCGTCGAGGCCGAGGCCCCGGGCCTGGTCATCGTCGGCAAGCAGGCGATTGACGATGACAGCAACCAGACAGGTCAGATGCTCGCGGCCCTCTTGGGCTGGGCGCAGGCCACCTTTGCTTCCAAGCTGGAGATCGGTGAGGGTTCGGCCAATGTCACCCGCGAAGTCGATGGCGGCTTGCAGACCATTGCTGTCAAACTGCCCGCCGTGGTCACCACCGACCTGCGCCTGAACGAGCCGCGCTATGCCTCGCTGCCGAATATCATGAAGGCCAAGAAGAAGCCGCTCGACAAGAAGACGCCCGCCGATTTCAACGTCGATACCACACCACGTCTCAAGGTGCTGAAGACCGAGGAGCCGGGTGGCCGCAAGGCAGGCATCAAGGTCAAGTCGGTGGCCGAACTGGTCGACAAGCTTAAAAACGAAGCCGGCGTGCTTTGATTTCGGATTGGGAGATATAGTAAAATGGCCATTCTTCTTCTGGCAGATCACGACAACGCAACCATTTCCGAACAGACCGCCAAGACCCTGACGGCAGCGGCCAAGATTGGCGGCGATATCCATGTTCTCGTCGCAGGCGCAAACGCTAAACCCGCCGCAGACGCCGCCGCCAAATTGTCCGGCGTCTCGAAAGTGCTGCTGGCCGACAGCGCCGAGCTTGGCAACCAGCTGGCCGAACCGCTGGCAGCCTTGATCGTGTCGCTGGCACCCGCCTACGATACGATCATCACCGCCGCCACGTCCGTTGGCAAGAATGTCGCGCCGCGCGTCGCAGCCCTGCTCGATGTCGCTCAGATCTCGGAAATCGTCGAAGTGATCTCTGCCGACACCTTCAAGCGGCCGATCTATGCCGGCAATGCCATCCAGACAGTCCAGTCGAGCGATGCCAAGAAGGTCATCACCGTGCGCACCGCCTCTTTCGCCGCCGCTGCTGCCGATGGCTCGGCTGCGGTCGAGGCCTTGGCAGCGGTTGCCAATCCTGGCCTGTCCAGCTTTGTCTCAGATGCGCTGTCGTCGTCGGAGCGCCCGGAACTGACATCCGCCAAGATCATTATCTCGGGCGGACGTGCGCTCGGCTCCTCGGAGAAGTTCAAGGAAGTCATCCTGCCGCTGGCCGACAAGCTGGGTGCCGCCGTCGGCGCCTCACGCGCCGCCGTCGATGCAGGCTATGCGCCGAACGACTGGCAGGTTGGGCAGACCGGCAAGGTCGTTGCACCGCAGCTCTACATCGCCTGCGGCATTTCCGGTGCCATCCAGCATCTCGCCGGCATGAAGGACAGCAAGGTAATCGTCGCCATCAACAAGGACGAGGAAGCCCCAATCTTCCAGGTCGCCGATTATGGCCTGGTTGCAGACCTGTTTGAGGCCCTGCCGGAATTTGAAAAGGCGCTTTGATCGCGCCTTGATCAACGAAATTTAGACAAGCAAAAAGGCCGCAGACATGCGGCCTTTTTGCTTTTCAGGGATTATTTCGACAGTGGAGAGTGCTCAGAACTCTTCCCAATTGTTGCCACCGCTTGGGGCGGGTGTGCCACCGCCAGTCTTCAACCCAGCCGCCAGCTTGCCCATCAAGGCGCGGGCAGGCGAAGCAGAAGGACGACTGCTGGCCGGATCGGCTGGCCTGACGGCCTGACGGGCATTGGGGGCAGACGGACGCTGCGAACCGCCGGGACGATAGGAAGAGGCTGCCGGATTGGGAACGATCTCACCGTCCATGACCCGGAACTGCGACACCAGATTGGACAGCGCTTCGGCATCGCTGGTCAGACGCGACATATCGGAATTGGTGCGGTCTGCCATCTGCGAATTCTGCTGGGTCGTTTCCTCCATCTGGCGGATCGCCGTGGAAATTTCCCGCACGCTTTCCGATTGTTCGCCGACAGCCGTGGCGATAAACGAGATTTCCTCGTTGATATGCACGACCTGACCAGCAATATCGCCCAGCGCGTCGCCGGTATTGCGCACCAGCCCGACACCGCTTTTCACCGCCTCGCCAGACTTGCTGATCAGTTCCTTGATTTCCTTGGCGGCACCAGCGGAACGCTGCGCCAATTCACGCACTTCCTGGGCAACAACGGCAAAGCCCTTGCCTGCTTCGCCCGCACGGGCCGCTTCCACCCCAGCGTTCAAGGCCAGAAGATTGGTCTGGAAGGCGATCTCATCGATGACATTGATGATCTGCGAAATGGCCTGTGATGCCTCTTCGATCCGGCCCATGGCGTCGATTGCAGACCCGACAATTGCTCCTGAGCGTTCTGTTGACGTCTTGGCGTCCGCCACCATACGCCTCGCATTTTCGGCCCGCTCCGTGGATGTGCGGATGGCTTCCATGATCTGGTTGATCACGGCGGATGTTTGCTCAATGGCCGCCGCCTGCTGCTCGGAGCGGCGTGAAAGGTCATGCGTTGCCGCGACCATTCCGGTCGCGGTGCCATTGATCGAGCCGGTGCTGCCGGACAGTTGTCTCACTGTCGAGGCCAGCCGCCGAATCGAATCGTTGAAATCGGTGCGAAGCCGGTCAAGACCTTCCATGAACGGCGTCTCGATAGTGGTCGTCAGGTCGCCAGCAGCAAGCCGTTGCAGACCGGCACCGAGAATATCGACGGCCTGCTGAAGCCGTGCCGTTTCCTCGTTGCGGGCGGCTTCGCGGGCCAGACGCTCGGCCTCCGATGTCTGCCGATCCTGTTCGGCGGCGGATTGCAGCCGTGTTTTCTCGATGGCCGCGTCGCGGAAGATCGCCACGGACCGCACCATATCGCCGATTTCATCGGCCCGGTTCTCACCGACAAGCGTCACGCCGGTATCACCATCGGCCAGCCGTTTCATGCTATCGACCAACTGATTGATCGGCCCGGTCAGCGAGCGGGAAAACAGAACCGCGCCGGTGATCGCCAGAACCAGTAGACCGGCGGCAATCAGCAGCACGATATTGCGCAGCTGCGCGACATTGGCCAGTGCCTCTTTCTCGCTCATCAGCGCAACGACAGCCCAGTTGTGCCCGGCAAAGGACAGGGGAATGGCCGCCGCATAGCTCACCATATTGCGATAGCCATCGATCTGACCGCTCGCCTTGGCACCCTTCAAAACATCGGTCAGCATCGGTGCGGCAACCTTGGTGACGAGAGAATCCTTTTCACCTGTTAGAGCGGAATCATTGACCATCATGCTATTGGAATCGAGAAGAATGGTCTCACCCGTATCGCCAAGCCCTGTCCGGTTGGAAAACATCGCGGTCAGCCGTTCCGAGGGAATGGCAACGACCAGCACGCCCATCTTGATGTCGCCCATGAACAGCGGCGTCGACAGGAAGGCCACCGACTGACGCGACGGACCATAGAGGGTGAAATCGGACAGCGCATAGAATTGCCGGTCGTCGCTCTTGGCGACCTGGGCATAGGCCTGGGCCAAAGGACCGTCTTTCAGCGTGGGATCGGCGATATTGCCGGCATATTCATCATTTTTCTGCACCGAATAGACGATATTGCCCTTCGGATCGATCAGGAACACATCCGCATAACCATATTGCTGCAAAGCCATGCGCAGCAGCGGATGGAATTTGGCATGGTTGCTGTCATAGGTATCGATACGGGCCGACTCCAACTGCAATCGCTGCCCGGCCGGATTGGGATTCTGAGTAATGTAGCGATCAACCAGCGCTTCGCGCGGCTTTTCGCCCAAATAGCGCCAGTCCGCCTTGAACTTGTAAAGGGCCTCACCCGTCGTGGCGACGCTGGAAAAAGCCCGCAGATTGGTGACCAGATTTTCGAAATAAAGCCTGGCCTCGTTGCGGCGACCGTCAGCCGTCGCCTCCAGCTTCTGCATCACTTCTTTTTTGACCAGGGTGGAGCTTTGAATCAAAGTGGCCCAACTGGCTGCTCCGATCGACAGAATCGTGATCAAACAGACAAACAATGGCAACTTACGCGCAATGCGCATGCGATTTCTCCCCCTGGAGCATCGATCCAAACGGCGGCCTCAGCCGGGTTTGAACAATCGATGCAAAAAAATGTGAGCGTATGACAGCATGAACGAAGTGAATGCGTCAGAGCGCTATAGTCATCCTTATGGCGCCACCTGAAAAAGCCTCGCCACCCTTTCGGTGACTTTAATCGTTGCGGCTTAAAATAACCCTAAAGCGCTGGGGATAGCGCTGGTTGCTCCGCCAACAAGAGCGGGACAATCCCGGGGCTGAAGCCAAGCGGTGACAGGAATAAAGCAACGGGCTGCGATCAGGGCTGGAAAACAGCGATACATGGCTTTATCACTGTCGACCATGACACGCCGGATGAGCTGTAGGCACAATCTGCGCGCGCCACGGTTTGCAAGGCTTAAGGCCCGGCAGCGAGATGGGAAACGGGCGCTTTCGCAGCCCGAAGGCAGGGATGGGAGACGTGATGATCAAGAATGTTGGAATTGTCGGCGCGGGACAGATGGGCTGCGGCATTGCCTATGTCTCGTCGCTTTCCGGTTACGATGTCACGCTTTACGACCTGAGCAAGGAACGGATTGAAGCCGGGCTTGCCACCATCAACGGCAACATGGCCCGCCAGGTTGCCAATGGCAAGATGGAGGATAGCGAACGCAAGGCGGCGCTGGCCCGCATTTCCGGCGTCACCGACGTGCAGGATCTGGCCCAGGTGGACCTGGTGATTGAGGCGGCCACCGAGGATGAAAGCGTCAAGCGCAAGATTTTCGGCCAGATCTGCCCGGTGCTGAAGCCCGAAGCGCTGCTGGCCACCAATACGTCTTCGCTGTCCATTACCCGGCTTGCAGCATCCACGGATCGCCCGGAGCGCTTCATGGGCATCCATTTCATGAACCCGGTGCCGGTGATGAAGTTGGTGGAACTGGTGCGCGGCATCGCCACCGGTGAAAAGACCTTTGAGACCGCCAAGGACTTCGTGCGGTCGCTGGACAAGACCATTACCGTCGCCGAGGATTTTCCCGCCTTCATCGTCAACCGCATCCTGCTGCCGATGATCAACGAGGCGATCTACACGCTCTATGAAGGCGTCGGTTCGGTTGAGGCCATCGATACGGCGATGAAGCTCGGCGCCAATCATCCGATGGGACCGTTGCAGCTCGCCGATTTCATCGGTCTCGATACCTGCCTGTCGATCATGCAGGTTCTGCATGATGGCCTGGCAGACAGCAAATACCGGCCATGCCCTCTGCTGGTCAAATATGTGGAAGCGGGATGGCTTGGTCGCAAGTCCGGCCGAGGCTTCTACGATTACCGCGGCGAAATCCCGATTCCTACACGGTAAAGATTCGGACTGGATCATGCGAAGAGCCATTGAGAATGGCTCTTCGCATTTCCTATGAAAAAAATCAAACCTCTGATAAAGTTGATATATTTTATATTTTTCAAGTCAAGCTTGCATGAGCATTTTGGAGAATTGGTATAAAGCATCGTGCCAATTCCGCTTTTCTGCACGATGCTATCAAGCCAGATCGATAAAAGCCGAGATCAAAGCGTCTTCAGCCCGTCGATCAGGGTTTTGGCGTCCTCACTGTCCCATACGGCAGGGCCATTCATGGAGCCGAGCAGGCAACCCTTGCCATCAAGCACCAAAGTCACCGGCAGGCCGAAAGCCAGACCCTGCTTTTTCAGTGCATTGAACACGCCCATAGAACTGTCACGGTAAAAGCCCAGATGATCGATGCCGTTGTCGCTGAGAAAGGCTTTCGGCTTTTCGTCGCTACCGCTGTCGATATTGATCGCCACAACCTCAAATTTATCGCCGCCCTTGGTCTGTTGCAGGCGATTGAGGGCAGGCATTTCCTCCCGGCAAGGAAGGCACCAGGTCGCCCAGAGGTTGACCAATAGCGGCTTGCCCTTGAAATCCTGGAGGCTCTTGTCGGCGCCGCTGGCATCCTTGAAGCTGAGACCGGTAATCGGGCGCGGCGGATTGGCCGCCACCACAGCCGCAACCTGGCCCTTGATAAACGGGTCAAGCGTCTTGACCGCCTGTGCTGCCGTCTCACACCCTTGGGCGGCAGCGATTTCAGAGCCATTGCCAGACCCCGTCTCCTTCACGTATACCGCAACCGCGCCGGCCAACACACCGGCAATCGCCGCAAACGCAATCAGCTTGGCGGAAGGAAGTCCCAGCGGTCTTTTTTTCGTCATCGACGTCTCCAGGATCTATTGAGCATGGCCGAGGACACCAAAGACACGACATCCTCCAACCAGATGTGGGGCGGCCGTTTTGCCTCTGGCCCGGCGGCCATCATGGAGGAGATAAACGCCTCGATCGGTTTCGACAAGAAGCTCTATGCCCAGGATATCCGCGGCTCAATTGCCCACGCCACCATGTTGGCCCATCAAGGCATTATTTCCGGTGAAGACAAAGACAAGATCGTCACCGGGCTGAACACGATTTTGTCAGAGATCGAAGCCGGACAATTCACCTTCTCCCGCAAGCTTGAAGACATTCACATGAATATCGAGGCGCGGCTGGCCGACCTGATCGGCCCCGCCGCCGGTCGCCTGCACACCGCCCGCTCGCGCAATGACCAGGTGGCGCTGGATTTCCGCCTCTGGGTCAAGGAAGAGCTGCAAAAAGCCGAAAGCCTGCTAACGGACCTGATCGCCGCCTTTCTCGACCGTGCCGAGGAACATGCCGAGACAGTCATGCCCGGCTTTACCCATTTGCAGACCGCGCAGCCAGTCACCTTCGGCCATCACTGCATGGCCTATGTGGAAATGTTTGGCCGGGATCGCCAGCGGGTGCGCCACGCTATCGAACATCTGGATGAGAGCCCAATCGGTGCTGCCGCTCTTGCCGGCACCGGCTATGCTATCGACCGCCATATGACCGCCAAGGCGCTCGGTTTTCGCGAGCCGACCCGCAATTCCATCGATACCGTGTCAGACCGAGATTTCGCGCTGGAATTTCTGTCGATTGCCGCCATTTCGGCGGTGCATCTGTCGCGTTTGGCAGAAGAAATCGTCATCTGGTCAACACCGCAATTCGGCTTTATCCGGCTCTCGGATGCGTTTTCGACCGGCTCCTCGATCATGCCGCAAAAGAAGAACCCGGATGCCGCCGAACTGGTGCGCGCCAAGACGGGCCGGATCAACGGCTCGCTGATTGCGCTTTTGACCATTATGAAGGGTCTGCCGCTCGCCTATTCCAAGGACATGCAGGAAGACAAGGAGCAGGTCTTCGACGCTGCCGAAAGCCTGGAACTGGCGCTGGCCGCCATGACCGGGATGATCCGCGACATGACTGTGCGGGCAGACCGCATGAAGGCCGCAGCCGGTTCCGGCTTTTCCACGGCCACCGATCTGGCTGACTGGCTGGTGCGCGAGGCAGGGCTTCCCTTCCGCGATGCCCATCATGTCACGGGCCGGGTTGTCGCCCTGGCGGAGGAAAAAGGCTGCGATCTTGCCGATCTGCCGCTTGAGGACTTGCAAGCCATTCATACCGCCATCACCGCCGATATCTATTCGGTCCTGACGGTGGAAGCCTCGGTTGCCAGCCGCAAAAGCTATGGCGGCACCGCACCTGACGAGGTGCGCAAGCAGATCAAATGGTGGCGTAGCCGCAACTGATCGCCAAACCCGATCGATCCATCACAAAAATCGGGGTGCATAGAGCCCGGTTTTTGGCTAGACATAGGCCCACCACCACGTTGGACAGGATATTATGGCTGTTTCCTATCGAAGACTGATGATTTCTGCCGCCCTGCTCGGTGCCGCCAGCATTGTCGTCACCGGCTGCGGCCGCAAGGGCGATCTGGACAAGCCTAGCACGCCGGTTGCCCAGCAGAACAAGGCGGACGCGCCAACCCAGGCCAAGGCGCCAGAGAAGAAATTCTTCCTCGATCCGCTTCTGTGATAGGCGCACCGTGAACCATTTCCAGTATCGCGATGGCATTCTCCATGCCGAGGATGTGTCCGTTCCAGAGATCGCCAAGGCGGTCGGCACCCCCTTCTACTGCTACTCCACCGCAACGCTGGAGCGCCACTACCGGGTGTTTTCCGAGGCCTTCGACGGCGTCGATTCTATGGTCTGCTACGCGGTCAAAGCCAATTCCAACCAGGCGGTGCTGAAAACCCTTGGGCAATTGGGAGCGGGCGTCGATGTGGTCTCCGAAGGCGAATTGCGCCGGGCGCTGGCTGCTGGCATTCCCCCCAACCGCATCCTGTTTTCCGGCGTCGGCAAGACCCCGTCGGAAATGGATCTCGGGTTGGAGGTCGGGATTTACTGTTTCAATGTCGAATCCGAACCGGAACTGGACGTCCTCAATCAAAGAGCGCTGAAAGCCGGTAAAACGGCGCATGTCTCCTTCCGCATCAACCCCGATGTTGATGCTGGCACCCATGCGAAGATTTCCACCGGTCGGAAAGAAAACAAATTCGGGATTTCCTATGAGCGCGCCCGCGCCGTCTATGCCCACGCCGCCAGCCTGGAAGGTATCAAGGTCACCGGTATCGACATGCATATCGGCAGCCAGATCACCGATCTCCAGCCGTTTGCCGAGGCCTTCAAGCTGCTGCGCGACCTGGTGACCACGCTGCGGGCCGAAGGCCACACTATCGATCACGTCGATGTCGGCGGTGGACTTGGCATTCCCTACAAAGACGACAACAATCCGCCGCCCGACCCGGCGGCCTACGCCGCAATCGTCAAGCAGCAATTGGCCTCGCTGGACTGCCGGATCGTCGCCGAGCCGGGCCGGCTGATCGTCGGCAATGCCGGTATTCTCGTCACCGAAGTGATTTATGTGAAGGACGGCGGTAACAAGACCTTCGTCATCGTCGATGCCGCCATGAACGACCTGATCCGCCCGACGCTCTATGACGCCCATCACGAGCTTCGCCCGGTAATGCTGTCTGCGGCCAGCGCCCCGCGCATCCGCGCCGATGTGGTCGGGCCGGTCTGCGAAACCGGCGATTATCTGGCGCTCGACCGCGAAATGAGCATGCCAAGGCCCGGCGACCTGATCGCCATCGGTTCGGCAGGGGCTTATGGCGCTGTTCAATCGAGCACGTATAATACGAGACGACTGGTGCCCGAAGTGCTGGTCAAGGGCGACCAATTCCACGTGATCCGGCCAAGGCCGAGCTATGAGGATATGATCCGGTTGGACAGCCTGCCCGATTGGCTGGCATCCTGAGCAGGCTGTCTTTTCAGGAGATAGCGTTCACAATTTAGCCGGATGGCTGAAAAAACCACCCCTGCACCGGGCCTGCCCCTCGTCTTCGCCACAAACAATGCTATCCTAACATGTCAACGCTGTCGTGAACCGTATGAGTTGCGATACGCAGTATAAGCGTTGAGATGACAGGAAACCGGAGACTGCCCATGACCGCTTCCGGCACGAAAAAGAGCCAAGGGGCTTTGAACAGCGATCAAAAGCTGGCCCGCAGGCTGGCCGTGAACCGCTGGACGGCAAGGCTCGTGCTGTTTTGTGAGCGGTTGCTGCCCTTGCTGCTGCTTCCAGCCTCGATTGCCGCTATTTTCCTGTCACTGGCCTGGCTCGGCTTTTTCCGCGAGGCACCCAGCTATCTGCGCTGGCCGCTGGTTTTCCTGTTGGTCTTCGGCTTTCTCGCCTCGCTTTTGCCCCTGGCCCGTCTGCGCTGGCCACACATCGGCGAAGCGGACCGGTTGCTGGAAGAGCGTAATCATCTGCCGCATCAACCCATTGGCGTGCAGGGTGAGGAGCCGGCCTTCGACACGCCTTTTGCCCGCGCCCTCTGGCATGAGCATCAACGGCGCATGGCAACCCGGATCGCTACGCTCGATGCCGGACGACCAAAGCCTGATATCGCCCGCTTTGACCGCTTCGGCCTGCGCGCCTTGCCCGCTCTGCTTTTGGCGGTGGCCTTTGCCTATTCCGGCTCGAATGGCGCTGGCCGTCTCACCGATGCCTTTCTGCTGCAAGACAGGGACGACAACGCCCCTACCCTGCGCATCGATGCCTGGATTACCCCGCCGGGCTATACGGGCCGCCCCCCTGTTTTCCTCACGGGACGCAATGGCGATGGCACCCAGGATATCGCCGTTCCCACCCAATCGGTGGTCACCGTTCGGTTGACCGGCAGCAGTGGAGACGAACAGGCAGACTTCAAACCGGCATCCGGGGCAGCGGCAGTCGCTTTCCAAGCGGTCAAGGCCGACCAGGAAAACACGCCCGGCTCCTCGCCTGCCGTCTCGTCAGCCACACCAACACCCGCTCAGACTGACAACAACGCCCGTACGCTAACCCTGACATTGGGTGAAAGCGGCACGCTGGACCTCGGCACCCGGCAATGGCCGCTGAAGGTCATTCCCGACCATGGCCCAACCATCGCCTTTGACGGCATTCCGAAACGTGCGGTCAACGGAGCGCTGGAAATCGGCTTTACCGCCCGCGACGATTATGGCCTGCTGGAAGCGCGCGCCGAGATCGTCCCTGTGGATGCAGATCCGCAGGCCAGCCCTCTCTATCCCCTGCCCGAGTTCAAGCTGGACCTGCCAAGCCGCAATGCCCGCGACATCAAAAGCATATCGAGCCGCAACCTGACCGAACATCCGCTGGCTGGAAAGAAGGTGCGCATCACCTTGATTGCCAAGGACGGATTGGGCCAGGAGGGCCGCAGCCCAGCCCATGAGATGATCCTGCCCGGCCGCAATTTTTCCGAACCGCTGGCCGCCGCCGTGGCCGAACAGCGGCAGGTGTTTGCGCTGGACACGCGGCAGATGCCCCGTGCCGTGGCGCTCAACGAGGCGCTGACGCTACGCGCAGATGAAACCATTCCGCAGCTTTCCCATTACCTGCTGATTTCCTCGGCCCATGCCCGTATGCAGATGGCCAGCACGACCGAAGCCTTGAAGGACACGGCGGATTATCTCTGGGAAATCGCGCTCGGCATCGACGATGGCGATTTGTCACTGGCGGAACGCAAGCTGAGCGAAGCGCAGCAAAAGCTTTCGGAGGCACTGGAACGCAATGCGCCCGATGCCGAGATCAAAAAGCTGATGGACGAGGTCCGTCAGGCAATGCAGGACTATATGAAGGCTCTTGCAGAGCGCCAGCAGCCGCAAAACGGCCAGCAGAACCAGCAGAGCGCCCAGAAAATGCTGACCCAGCGCGATCTGGAAAACATGATGAACCAGATCGAGAACCTGGCCCGTTCCGGCAACAAGGATGCCGCCCGCCAGATGTTGCAGGAGATGCAACGGATGATGAACAATCTCCAGGCCGGACGTCCACAGCGCTCCAATCCGCAGCAGCAACAGCAGACCAGCGAAGCGCGCAAGCAGATCGACAAACTCGGCCAGATCATGCAGGACCAGCAGAAGCTGATGGACCAGACTTTCAAACTGGATCAGGAATTACAGAGCCGGTCACAGATGGGCGATGACCTTCAGCCGGAAGACGGTGACGGCATGAGCCAGGACAATCCTCAGGCTGAACCAACGCCCGATGGCGATCAAAACCAGCAACAGGGCCAAAACCCGGACCAGAACCAGAATAAAGACAGCGCCGGAAAAAATCCCTCATCACCGGATCAGATGACCGCCGAGCAATTGCGGGAAGCGCTCAAACAATTGCGCCAGCAGCAGGATGCGCTTGGCAAGCAGTTGAAGGGCGTTCAGGACGGACTTGGCAAGCTTGGTATCAAACCAGGAGAAAATTTCGGCCAGGCAGGCCGGGAAATGCAAGGCGCGGGCGAGGCGCTCGGCAAAAGCCAGGGTGACCGGGCGGTGCAGGGTCAAGGTCGGGCGCTGGAAGCCCTGCGCCAAGGGGCGCGTGATATGATGAACCAGATGATGCAGGCCATGCAGCAAGGCCAGGGGCAAGGTCAGGGCCAGGGGCAAGGCATGGCGGAAGGCAATCAGGGCGGTCGCGACCCGCTGGGGCGGCCACGGTCAACCACCGGACCGGATTTTGGCGAGCGCGTCAAAGTCCCCGACGAAATCGACGTGCAGCGCGCCCGCGAAATCCTTGACGCGATCCGCAACAAGCTGGGCAATAATGCAAGCCCCGAAGTAGAGCGCCGCTATCTGGAACGGTTGCTGGACATGTGATGGTAACAGTAATTGGCGGCTGTATGGATGAGAGGCTGGTATACCTGCCTTTCATCCATGGGCTTCCAGCCTCCTCCATCGATCCGCAAGAGGCTGAAATCTCTCCGGGGAAAACCGTCAGGCTGTCAAAGCCAGCGCTACGGCCTTGCGAATATCGGGAAGCGCGAACGGCTTAGGCACGACATCGATGATTTTTTCGAGCAGATCGTCGGCCCGTTCGCGCTGTTCGGCATAGCCGGTCATCAGCAGAATTTTGAGGCCCGGAAAATCCGAATGGGCGCGATGCGCCAGTTCGATACCATCCATGACCGGCATGCGGATATCCGACAGCAGCAGATCGAAATTGCTGGTGGCCAGCATTTCGAGACCCTCGGCGCCATCAGCCGCCTCATGGGTTTCATGTCCGTCGAGCCGCAACGCCCGGGCAACGAAGGACCGCAGGGCATCTTCGTCTTCGGTAATCAGTATCTTGGCCATATCCGCATTCCCATCTTGAAGCCTGCCACATCACCATTCGACCGAACCCAATCGACGGCTGTCATCATGCGGCATGTTGTACCAGGGCTTGAGGATGCTCACGCATCCGCGCCGTTACAGCACCGACCCCGAATCATAGAGGATGCGTGGCGCTGTCATTACCCAAGCAAATCACCAGTTTTTCCTTTGCGAGAGGTAAACAACCGGCAGCCAAGACGAGAGGATGGTTAATAGTTTCTACCTGAAGACCGTGACACCGTCCCATTCCAGAGCATTGCCCGTAACGGAGAAACTTTGTTGTAACCCATTGCGTAAAATGTATTTTTCCGAAAATTACGACGCCGCATCGCCGGTAACAACACCGACAAAAGGCAATTCACGAAACGCGTGGGCGACATCCATGCCATAGCCGACGACAAAATAATCCGGGCATTCGAAACCAACATAATCAGCTTCGCACACTTCCTGGCGCTTGACCTTCTTGTCGAGCAGCACGGCAATGGTGACATTGGCAGCACCGCGCTCATACATCAGCGTGCGGGCAAACAGCAGGGTTCGTCCCGATTCCAGAATGTCATCGATCAGCAGCACATTGCGGCCACGGACATCGCTGTCGATATCCTTGAGGATCTTTACCCCCTGCGACACCGTGCCGGTGCCGTAGCTGGACAGGGTGATGAACTCCACTTCAGGCGCAATGCCGACATGATGCAGCGCGCGGATCAGGTCAGCGGCGAAAATAAACGAGCCTTTCAAGATCGAAATCACCAGAAGATCCTCGGAAGGACCATCGACAATCGCCTTGGCGATCTCGATATTGCGGGCGGCGATCTGTTCGGCCGTGAACAAAGGTTCGATATTTTTTCCGCGAACGACAGGCATGGAGTCTCCAGGATTTCGCTGCCGATCTTCAGGCGACAGGTTTTCTTTCACCCTGCCGATAGCACAATCAGGATTGCGAGGCATCCTTAGGTGCAAAGGAAAGCTTGAGTTCCGGTGTTTTTCCACCGGGATGGCGCAGTCGGGCCGCAATGCCACGGCTATGGCCGATACCGATTTCCGGCGCGGGCGGGGTAATCAGCGTGGAGGCAATGAGGCGACCCTCCGAATAGAGATCCGCCCTTATATCCGGCAGAGCCTGCGTCGTCGCGGCATGATTCTCAACAATCGCGTTGACCAGCAGGACCGGCATGCCGCCAGCAGTTTGCGGTGTCAGGCTGACATGGGTTATGTCGAGCGGGTTTCTGGCCGGGACCGCCTCCGTGCCGCCAATCAGACAAAAGCCACCGGCGCTGAAAAACATCAGCACGGCAAGGGCTGCAATCAACGAGGTGAAAGACCGTTCCGATAGCTGCCCAAGGCGATTTTCCAACCGAACGACATGCCCGACAACATGATTGACGATAGAATGCAGCACGCCCTGCGGTGCTGGCGCCTGTGGCCGGTATGGGGTCTTGATTTCCGCCTGGATTCGGCTGCGAAGCGCGCCGACGGGATCACCGACCGTGACGAATTTCGCATCGCTTACATCTTCCGCCAGCCGGAAGCCGGGACGCGGCATGGGCCGATAGGGCCGCTCGGGCGGCAGGAGATCGATATCGGGTTCGACATATTTAGGCCGAAAACGGAATGCGTTCATGAAACCCTCGCCAGAGCAAGTCCGGATATCGGAAAATGTGACCCCGATCCCGGCTTGATTGAAGCAGATGAAGCACCCTTGATCGAAAGCTTCGCACCAGCCAGATGCGATAGAATACGAAGGGGCATTGAAACCTATCCTTTCAAGTCGTAAATTCGAATGGTTAATGATTTGTAAAAAATCGCCGGATTGGCGCCGTAACATCGCGGCGTTTACCAAATGGTAACCGGAACCGTTAAGAACTGAGCAGTCGTCAACAGGCTCAAGCCCGGGTTTATCCATTGATCCACTTCGAAAATGTCGGCCTGCGATATGGGATGGGGCCTGAAATCCTCCGCGACCTGACCTTTGACATCCCCAAGCGCTCCTTCCAGTTCCTGACCGGGCCGTCGGGTGCTGGCAAGACTACGCTTTTGCGCCTGCTGTTCATGTCGCTGAAACCGACACGTGGCCTGATTCGCAGTTTCGGTCGTGATATTACCCAGATTCCACGCGATGAATTGCCTTTGCTGCGCCGCCGGGTCGGCATCGTCTTCCAGGATTTCCAATTGCTCGACCATTTGACGACCTATGAAAATGTCGCGTTGCCGCTGCGGGTTCGCGGCAAGGACGAGGCGAGCTATAAGCAGGACGTGCTGGAACTGTTGAAATGGGTGGGGCTGGGTGAGCGCATCAACGTTCTGCCGCCCATCCTGTCGGGCGGAGAAAAGCAGCGCGTCGCGATTGCCAGAGCCCTGATCGACCGGCCCGAAGTGCTGCTGGCCGACGAGCCCACCGGCAATGTCGATCCGCCGATGGCGCGCCGCCTGCTCAGCCTGTTTCTGGAGCTGAACCGGCTGGGCACCGCCGTGGTGATCGCCACCCATGACCTGACCCTGATGGATCAGGTCGATGCGCGGCGGATGATCCTGACTGAAGGGCGGCTCGATATTTATGAATGACCGCAAATCCGCGCCGCAGCCGCCGAAAAAAATACCCATGACCCCGCCACCGGCCAAGAGCCCAGCGCCGGAGCGGGCCAAGGCACAAAGGCGGGTGGAAATGCAGGTGCGCCCCACCGGCCCCATCCTGCCACCCTCCAACATCCAGGGCAATGCGCTGATGGTGGTGATCGCTATTATGGCGTTCCTTGCCTGTCTGACGCTTGGCGCTGTGTCGATGATCCGCGGAACGGCGGCGAGCTGGCAAAGCCAGATCTCCCGCGAGGTGACGATCCAGATCAAGCCGGACGACACTGTCAACATGGATGAGGCTTTGACGAAAGCCAAGGACCTGGCGCTGACCTTCGTCGGCACCAAGACCGGACAGATCGTCGACGAAGCCGCAACGGCCCGTCTGCTGGAACCCTGGCTCGGCACCGGACTGGATATCAACGACCTGCCGGTGCCTCGGCTGGTCATTATCACCATTGACGAGAACAATCCGCCTGACTTCGCCGCCATGCGGGATCTTTTGACCTCGCAGATCCCCCAGGCCTCGCTTGATGATCACCGCACCTGGGTGGATCGCCTGGTATCGATGGCCCGCACCACGGTGCTGATTGGCTTTGGCCTGCTGATCCTGGTGTTTACCGCCATGGTGCTGACGGTGATTTTTGCAACGCGCGGCGCCTTGTCCGGCAATCGGCATATTATCGAGGTCCTGCATTTCGTCGGTGCCGAAAGCCTGTTCGTGGCGCGGGAATTTCAGAAGCATTTTCTGAAGATCAGCCTAAAGGGCTCCGCAGCTGGCGGGCTTGCCGCAGCCGGCCTGTTCGCGCTGGCCAGTATCTGGCAGGACAATACGCTCGCCACACCGCAAGCCGATCAGGCCACCGCCATGTTTGGCCGGTTCGAAATCGGCTTTACCGGCTATCTCGGTATTTTCGCCACGATGATCGTTATTGCTCTGCTGACAACGGTCACGGCCAGGTTGACTGTGATGCGTGCCATCTATGAAATCGACCAGATCAGGTCGGACCCCAGCCG
The DNA here is from genome assembly GCF_014926405.1 of Agrobacterium vitis. Lineage (NCBI taxonomy): Bacteria > Pseudomonadati > Pseudomonadota > Alphaproteobacteria > Hyphomicrobiales > Rhizobiaceae > Gillisella > Gillisella vitis. Next base: position 3,603,335 of record NZ_JACXXJ020000005.1, on the reverse strand, counting down.
CAGTGGCGGGTTGCCACCCGAATGATCTTTTTATACGTCCTCGATGCGAGGATGCACCAGCATCCTCGATGCAGTCCCATTACCCACGAGCAATGATAATGCGCCAAGCAGACCCTGATAAGGATCGAGGCAGCCGGACCGCCAAACTATTCCATCGGCAGGCACCGCTGCGCCGCCTGCTTCGCTATGGAGGCTATGCCATTCTCCTGTTGATGGCCTGTCTTGTCGCTGGCTTCCTGCATTTTGCCGATGACGTCACAGCGATGATGCCGCCTGCTGAGCCCAAGGCTGATGCCATCGTCGTGCTGACGGGTGGTTATCAGCGCATCGACCAGGCTGTCGACCTGCTGCGCAAGGGATCGGGACGGCGACTGTTGATCTCAGGGGTCCATCCATCGACTTCGCCCGCGACGATCCGCAAAATGACGCAAGCCTCGCCCGATCTGTTTGCCTGCTGTGTGGACATGGGCTACCGCGCCATCGACACCATCGGCAATGCCAATGAAACCGCCCAGTGGATCCACGACAAGGGCTTTTCCTCGGTTCTGGTCGTCACCAGCAATTACCATATGCGCCGCAGCTTGATGGAATTGCGCCGTACAGATCATGAAACCCAGTTTATTCCCTATCCAGTCGTCACCGCCGATTTGCGCACCAGGGCCTGGTATGCCGATCCCAATGCGCTGCGTACGCTGATGTCGGAATACGTCAAGATCCTCATTGCCTATACCCGCGATCTCGGCGGCTGGGACAATTGGCAGGGGCTTCGCACGCCTGGCAATGCATCGCAGCAATCCTCCCAAAGCTAGTCGGACCTGCGATGCCGAACCATCTTCCTCTTATTGGAAAATTCGTATAGGCAGGGCCATCTGTCGGCGGAATATCTTCATGCTTGCTTTGCGGTCCCATGTTTTCAACGTGCTGTTCTATGCCTGCCTGATCCTCTGGATGGTCTTGGCCGCGCCGATCTATTTCATCTTGCCGCGCAAAATAGCCTATTCCGTCCCCAAGACATGGGCGCGATTCAGTCATTGGCTGATGAAAACCGTGGTCGGCACGACATTCGAAATTGAAGGCCTGGAGAATATCCCGCACTCCGGCTACATCCTCGCGCCGAAGCACCAATCCTTCTGGGATACCTATGCGCTTCTGCCCTGGCTGGACGATCCGGTCTATATCCTCAAGCGGGAATTGATGTGGATTCCGTTCTTCGGCTGGTATGCCGCCAAGCAGAACATGATCCCGGTCAATCGCGGTGGACGGGGTAAGGAAATGGTCAAGGTCATGCAGCGTGCCGCCGTGGAAGTGCGCAACGGCCGTCAATTGGTCATCTATCCCGAGGGGACAAGACGCCCGCCCGGCGCCGACCCTGAATATAAATTCGGCATCGCCCGGCTTTACCGCGACCTCAAAGTGCCGGTCGTGCCGGTTGCCATGCATGCCGGCCTGTTCTGGCCGCGGCGCAGCCTGATGCGCTATCCCGGGCATTACAAGATTCGTATCCTTCCCCCCATCCAGCCGGGAATGAAGCCCGATGCATTTTTTGAAACATTGACCCGCCAGCTGGAGACTGCCAGCGATGCACTGCTGCTGGAGGCCGCCCAGACCAATCCGGGTCTCCCCATGCCGCCGACCGCCAAACACCGTCTTGAAACCATGAGAGCGCAGGAACAGGCCAAGAACCCGTCATAGCGTCGGTTTGTTCAGTCCCTTGACCACGTGTTCCAGCCAATGATCACGGATGCCTATGCTGCGCAGGTGTTCCACGGTATTCTCGACATAGGCCCGGTTATCACCCGACTGGCCGCTGGCCTGCGCGGTAACCTGTACCGCCTCCTCAACGGTAATCGCTCCCGCATATTGACGGTGGTTTCGGTCCACCACATAACCAACGCCAAGCACCCGCCGTCCATCAGACAATTGCAAGCGCAACGTTCTTTCCTGATAGACCATCGTCACCAGTTCCCGCGCTCGCAAATAGTCCAGCGTTTGCGTCCATGCCGATGGACTGACGCGAAACGCCACACCGTGGCAGGAACCGCCGCGATCCAGCCCCAGAACCAGACCGGGCGTCTGTTCGGTGCCACGATGCACGAAAGATCGAACACAAAGGGAGCGGCGAAACCCGTGGGCCCTGGCACCCTGCCGTTCTTCATGGACAAAGCCGGGATTCCACATCAAAGATCCGTAGCCAAACACCCAAAATTCGTCCATATCGCACGTCATAATGCTCGCTCCTGCTGTCTCATTCTCGAATTCTGATAGGTTCGGGTTGAAATTATCCAGCAGAAATGAATTTTTACAGCAGTCTTTGCACTGATAACCGGTGCTGGGCTCTGATGACTCAAAAGTCGCTTCAGTGACCGCTGGGCAAAATGGAAGACAATTGGAGAAGCGCATGGCCATGTCCAGCCGGACGAAGAGACCACGGAAGAGATCGCGAGTTCTCGTGGTGGGCATTGTCCTTGTCCTGCTCGGTATCCTCTACACCGCAGGCTGGTTCGCCGCTGCCAATTACGCCACGACGAAACTCGAACATGCCTTTGACGGCGATAATCCGCTGGCCTCTGCCCTCGATTGCCCGGGAATGCGGATGAGTGGTTTTCCGCTGCATATCGGATTGAATTGCACCAAAGTATCGGTCAACGACAGCCGCAACGGTATTACCGGGTCATCAGGTGCTTTCCGGTCATCGGCCGAAATTTTCCGGCCCGGCAGAATCAAATGGGAAATCGACGGGCCTGCCATTCTGCAAACCTCCACCGGGCTTGCCGGTGCTTTTCAGTGGGACAGCTTTCGCTCCACTCTGTCGCTCGGCATGAACGGCGTCGATTCGTCAGCAAGCGTGATCCAGAAATTGCAGGCCAACCTGACCGATGCACTCTCCGGTCGGGTTCTGAGGATCGACGCCACTGAGAGCCGGACGCGACTGCAACGCGATGGCGAGGATCTTGTGGGAACCGCCCGCCTGACCGGAATGGATTTTGGCCAGGACGACCGTAACCCCGATCTGCCGCCCATGGCCGCACAGTTGGACGTGAAATTACTTGGCCAGGCCCGCGCCCTCGATATCGAACATCCTGAACCCATAGAATTGCGGGGTCTAAGCGGCGACATCCGCAATCTGCAAATCGATATGGGCCAAGGCAGGACGATCACCGCCAGTGGACCGATTTCCATAGATAACGCCGGCCTTGCCAATGGCACGCTCAAGCTGGAAATCGGCAAGGTCGATGCCTGGCGCGACCTGGTGATTGCCGCCTATCCCGAAACCAAGGACATCGCCCGGATGGCCGCCAAGGGGTTGAAGGCTGTCTTCCTCGGCCAGAACCAGGGCCAGGTGACCCTTCAGATCACCAATGGCGTCGTGGTTCTGGGCTTCATCCCGCTTGGCAATATCCCGCCGATCTGAACCGGGTGCCAGACGGTCTACCCGTTCGTCTTGCCATCCAACCCATGACGGCCGAAATCCGGCACGTCCACATCCTGGCCCGCGTCGATGATCGAGCGACGTATGGTGCGGGTGCGGGTGAACAGTTCGAACAGTTTATCGCCCTCCCCCCAACGGATCGCCCGTTGCAGATAGGCGAGGTCTTCTGAAAACCGCGCCAGCATTTCCAGAATGGCGTCCTTGTTGTGCAGGCAGACATCGCGCCACATGGTGGGATCGGACGCCGCCAGACGGGTAAAATCGCGAAAACCGGAGGCGGAATATTTGATGACTTCCGATTCCGTCACAGCTTCGAGATCATCCGCGGTGCCGACGATATTATAGGCGATGATATGCGGAAGATGCGAAACGATCGCCAATACCTTGTCATGGTGCAGCGGGTCCATTTCATCGACGCGCGAGCCCAGTGCTTCCCAAAAACGCTTGAGCCGGTCAATCGCCTGCTGATCCGTATTCTCCAGCGGTGTGAAAATGCACCAGCGTCCATTGAACAACCCGACAAAACCGGCATCGGGGCCAGATTTCTCCGTGCCAGCCAGCGGATGGCCCGGAATGAAATGCACATGATCCGGCATATGCGGCGCCATTTGCGCAATGACAGAGGCTTTGGTGGACCCCACGTCTGTGACGATAGCTCCCGGCGCAAGATGCGACGCAATCTGGATGGCCACCGCTTCGGACGCCCCGACCGGTACAGAAACGATCACCAGATCGGCCCCTGCAACCGCCTCGGCAGCCGACGTCGTATAGCGATCCCCAAGCTGCAATTCCTCGGCTCGCCGCAAAGTATCCACTGAGCGGGTTGAGACGACGATCTCGCGCGCCAGGCCAAGCGCACGCACATCACGGGCAATGGAAGAGCCGATCAGGCCGATGCCGATCAGGGCAATCCGGTCAAACTGAATGCTGGCCATCACGGCTTGCCCATAAATTCGGTCAGGGCATCCATCACGCCAAGATTGGCCTCCGGCGTGCCGATTGACATGCGCAGGGAATTGGCAAAGCCATATCCCTTGACCGCCCGCAGGATGTAGCCACGGCTGGTCAGGAAGTCATCGGCCTCCGGCGCCCGCTTGCCATCAACATCGGGAAAATGGATGAGCAGGAAATTGGTGACCGACGGCGTAACCTTCAAGCCGATCCCCTCGAAGGCTTCCGTCAACCGGTCCAGCCACTCGAGATTGAAATCCACAGCCTTATCGGCAAAATCACGGTCAAGAATGGCAGCAGCCCCCGCCGAAATCGCCGGGGCATTCATGTTGAACGGTCCGCGCACCCGGTTCAGGGCATCGAGAATGGCAGCCGGACCATACATCCAGCCGATCCGCAGCGCTGCCAGCCCGTGGATTTTAGAGAAGGTGCGGGTCATCACCACATTGCGGTTTTCAGAAACGATTTCCAGCCCGGCTTCGTAATCGTTACGACGAACATATTCGGCATAGGCCGCATCCAGCACCAGCAGCACATGTTTCGGCAGACCAGCGACCAGACGGCGAATATCGGCACCCGGCACATAGGTCCCCGTCGGGTTGCCAGGATTGGCGATGAACACCATCCGCGTCTTGTCCGTCACTGCCGCAAGAATGGCATCGACATCGACGCGGCAATCCTGCTCCTTGACCGTGACCGGCGTGGCACCTGCCGCCATGATCTGAATACGGTAGACCAGGAAACCATGCTCGGTGATAACAGCCTCGTCGCCCGTGCCCAGATAGACATGGCAGAGCAGGCCGAGCAGCTCGTCCGAACCATTGCCGCAAAGAATATTGGCCGGGTTCAGCCCGTGCGCACTGGCAATCGCCTCCCGCAGCTTCACAGCCTGGCCATCGGGATAAAGCTCCAGATTGGCAGCACCCGCCTTAAATGCCTCGATGGCCTTCGGGCTTGGTCCCAGCGGCGTCTCGTTCGATGAGAGCTTGAACACTTTCGCAACGCCAGGGGCATGTTCCTTACCGGGAACATAGGCGGCAATATCGAGGATCCCCGGGCGTGGAACGGGCTGGTTCATGGTGCTGCTCATTGACGCGATTTCCTGATTCTGACCTTGAACCTGATCCGGTTCAAACAATTTACGCAAGTAGCCCGGAACCTCTATTTTGTCGAGGGCGGCAAGAGGGTCTGGCGTGTGGTTGGCACGCCCTGTGGGCTCAAAACCGGAGCAAAGACACGTCGCGATGCGCGCATGGCAACCGGCAACCCCTGATAGAGCCGCTTTTGCGCCTCGACAACAATAACGCCGGCAAAAGCCGGTGACAGCATGCGACCGAAGCGCTCGAAGGCACTATGCATTTTCAACATGGTTCTGAGCTTCGATGGAGGGAAAAACAATGCCTCCGTGCTGGCTCCCGGCGTAAAATTGGTCTCGCGCAGCAGCGCCGTCAACTGGCCCCGAGAATAGGGGCGACCGGAGCCAAAAGGCGTATGCTCCATCCGCGCCCAGACCCCGCGACGATTGGGCACAACCATGACCAACCGCCCACCCGGTGCCAGAACCCGCCAGATTTCCTTGAGCGTCTCGCGCGGATTCTCGGCAAATTCCAGGGAATGGACCATCAAAACCCGGTCGATGGAACTGTCGGGCAGCGGCAGTTCCTCATCGAACACCAGCGACGTGGCCGACAGCTCACCCGGCGGCCAGTTCACCGCGCCTTGTCCGGCAGGCATGAAGGCGAATGTGCGTTCGGTATCGGCCCGAAACCGATCCAGGTACGGCACCGAATAGCCCAGCCCCACCAGCCGCTCCTCCGGCAGCCGCGCCCAGAGCGACGACAGCGCCATGGTAATGGATTGCTCGGCAGCATGGCCAAGCATGGTGTGATAGAACTGACGGAGATCGACTATATCCACATGCATGGCACAATTGTTAGCAGCAGGCTGTTGGACATCAAGGCCCCAGGCACTAGATTCTCCTCAAATCGCCCTGCAATCGCCACTGCCCAGCCCTGTAATCGCCACCGCAAGCCAAAGGGTCACCCCGATGAAAAGCCCGGATATCGAAATCTTCCCGTGCCGCACCGACAATTACGGTGTGCTGGTCCATTGCCCAGAGACCGGCCTGACCGCGTCCATCGATGCACCGGAGGAAGGCCCGATCGTGGCCGCTGCCGAAAAACGGGGCTGGCAGATCAGCCATATTTTCACAACCCATCACCACAATGACCATGTCGAGGCCAATCTGGCGCTGAAGCAACGATATGGCTGTGAAATCATCGGGCCGGTCAACGAGGCTGTCGCCATACCCGGACTGGATCGGTCCGCCTATGATGGGGAAGAGTTTTTGTTTGGACCGCACCGGGTCCAGGTGATCGAAACGCCGGGCCACACGGCAGGCCATGTCTGCTATCATTTTCCAGACGCCAAACTGCTGTTTGCCGCCGATACGCTGTTTGCGCTCGGCTGCGGACGGCTGTTTGAGCGGCCCGCTGCGGACATGTGGCATTCCCTGCAAAAGCTGGCCGTGCTGCCCGATGAAACCGCCATCTATTTCGGCCATGAATACACACTGTCCAATGCCCGTTTCGCCCTGACTATCGACCCGGACAATGAGCGGCTGCAAGCCCGCGCCCGCGACATCGAGGCGATGCGGGCGCAAGGGCAGTTCACCATTCCCACCACCATGTCTCTGGAAAAGGAAACCAACCCGTTCCTGCGGGTGGCCGATCCAAAAATCCGCCGCAACCTGGTGATGGAAAGCAAGAGCAATGAAGAGGTGTTTGCCGAAATCCGCAAGCGCAAGGACAATTTCTGATGGCCGATGCCGATGAGATCATTGCAGCGCTCTCCATGCAGCCCCACCCTGAAGGTGGCTGGTACAGCGAAACCTTCCGCGACGGCAAAGGCGGCCAGCGTGGCCATTCCACGGCCATCTACTATCTGCTGAAAGCAGGCCAGCGGTCGCATTGGCATCGGGTGAAGGATGCCGCCGAGATCTGGCATTATTATGCGGGCGCGCCGCTGGCGCTCTATCGCTGTGACGATGGCATCACAGTGGAGACACTCGTATTGGGTACGGACCTTGTGCGCGGCGAACGACCCCAGGCCATCATCCCAGCGCTTAGCTGGCAGGCGGCGGAAAGCCTTGGGGAGTATACTCTGGTTGGTTGCACGGTCGCGCCGGGCTTTACCTTCGACGCCTTCGAAATGGCTCCTCCGGGTTGGGAACCAGGTCAGCCTCTTCGATAACCAGGCATATTGGTGAGCTTCAAGCCCCCTGTGCTTCAGGCCCCCACAGGCTTCAGGCCCTTGTCAGCATAAAACGTTTTGTTGCGCTGCAAAATCCGATTTTTTGGAGTGGCACCATGACGATGAATATCCCGCTTGATTCGACCGTACCGCGCTCCACGCGCTACAATAGCGGCATGATCTGGCTGCACTGGGCAACGGCGTTGTTGGTGCTTGCCCTGTTTCTCTCGGCAGAAATCTGGGAATTTACGGAAAAAGGCGGTGCGCTTCGCAATGGCCTGAAGGCGCTGCATTATGGTGCCGGAATCATATTTTTCGCTGTGTTTCTGCTGCGGCTCATCTGGCGGATGGCCAGTCTCAAAACCCTGCCGGAAGAAGAAAAAGGCGTTTTGGGCCTGATGGGCAAGGCGGTGCATTACCTGCTCTATTTCGGGCTTGCCGCGCAGATTTCCCTCGGCTTTCTATGGCGCTGGTCACAGGGCAAGCCCGTGGACTTCTTCGGGCTGTTTTCCATTCCCGATCTCATCGGTATATCGCCGGATTATCGCCATCTGCTCGGTGACATGCATTCTCTGCTTGCCTGGATCATCATCGGCGCGGCCACGCTGCATGCCGTTGCGGCTATTTTCCATCATACCGTGCTGAAGGACGGCGTGTTGATGAAGATGATACCCGGCAGGTAGCCGTCAAGCCGCGTCTTCGATGGCTGTCTTGCGGCGAAACATGCCGCTTGCAGCCAGCGCCGCACCACCCGTGATCAGCACACAGGCACCAAGAATGCGCAGGTTTGCCTCACCAAAACCGAAAACCAGCAGCACCAGCGTCGACAGCAGTGGTGCGGCATAAGAAGCGGCTCCCAGGATCTGGATGTCGCCGTTCTTGACGCCGTAGTCCCAGGCATAGAAGGCTGCGCCGACCGGCAACAGCCCAAGGCCAGCCACGGCAAACCACTGGCTGGCGCTATCCGGCCAGACAGACGTTTCCAGCCAGAGGTGGCAGAGCAGCGACAGCAGTGCCGTGGCGAGGCAGAAGCCTGTCACCACATCGGTGGAGACCGCATCGAACCGGCGCGTGACCAGCGAGTAGCTCGACCAGGTCAAGGCGCAGAGCAAAGCGGCCCCATAGCCCATCGCATAGGCCGGGTCGAAGGACAGGCCGTTTTTGCCGATGATCAGCACGGTGCCGCATAGCCCGGCAATCGCGCCCGCCATATGATACCAGCGCAGCCGCTCCCCCGGCAGCAGCGCCGATCCAAACACGATCAACAGCGGCCAGAGATAGGCAATCAACCCGGCTTCTACGGCAGGGGCATTTCTCAGCGCCGTGAAGTAGAGGAAATGATAACCGAACAGGCCGGCAATCCCGACCACCCAGACCTTGGCCGGTTGTTTCAGCAATGTCAGCCGCTCCGGCCGGATCATGAAGGTTGCAATGCCGGGAAGACTGCCGATGGCAAAGCAGATGGCCGAGAGCTGGAAGGGCGGCATGGTTCCCGACGCTGCCGTAAACAGCGCCAGAAAAGACCACATCAGGATGGCCGAAAACCCGATCAGCGTTGCCCGAACCTTCATCCGCCCCTCAATTATTTTAGTGCTGATCAGGCCCCAAACCGGGTCGCCGTGATCGACAGCGTTCCCACCCGCGTTGGCACCCGCGCATAGACAGGGGCATATAAGGTCATGGTTCCGGTCTTGGCAAACCAGATTTCCATATCGTTGGCGCTGCGCAGATATTCGATATCGCTACGACCCTTGTTGAAGCCGGATTTTGGCACATAGCGAACGGAGCAGACGATCGCTTCGCCCGATACATTGCCAGCGGTAAACTTGTTCTTGCCCTTTGGCGACATCACCAGGTCCAACCGGCTTTCACCATCGAAAATCGGCAGGGTCCGGGAGCAGATCTTGCCATCGTCGGGCAAGGTAAGCCCGCCGACCGGATCGAGCACGGAGCGCAAATCGCTGGCGCTCACCGGCAGCCAGCGGTCCTTGTTTCGGTTGGGTTGAGGGGTGATCGTCGTGGAAACGACATTGCCGCCCGCATAACGCACGTCATAGACCCGCGTCCTTTTGCCCCGCGTATAGACCAGATTGTAATTGCTGGCCTGCAAATGCTTGTCATCGGCCACCTGTCCCGTCACCTTGGTCTTTGCATCGAGGCTGGTGAACACATTGGCAATGCCCGCCGACGAAATCGTGCCGGTAATGGTGTAGCCGGGACGGGTGACCTCGGTAACGAAGGTGGCGCGGGCGACAGGCAGACCAAGCAGGGTGACGCGATATTCATTGCGATAGGTCTCTCCTGCAGAGGCAGAGCCACTGGCCAAGATCAGCGTAGCACCGAACACGACAGGGGCGACCAGCAGAAAAGACAGTTTACGAACAAGCTTAAAATGCATTGCGACACCATGGCTCCAATGTCTGTTACCCCTTCATTTATGGCGTTCACTATGGCAAGACCATAGCCGAAGCGTCGATAAATCCGCCCTTTTGCCAAGGTTTGTCTTGACGAGGCGGCTTCAGCTGACTATAGAACCGCAACTTTCCAATCAGACCGCGTTGGATTGCGCCCTGGGTTATTGCCCAGAAAGCTCTCTGACTGCCAATAAGAATAGGTGCATCATGTCCCGCAGTTGCGAATTGACCGGCAAGGGCGTCCAGTCGGGTAATAATGTAAGCCATGCCAACAACAAGACCCGCCGCAAGTTCCTTCCGAACCTGTGCGATGTTACGCTGATTTCCGATGCCCTCGGCCAGCGCTACCGTCTGCGCGTCTCTGCTGCTGCTCTTCGTTCCGTCGAGCATCGCGGTGGCCTGGATGCCTTCCTTTTGAAGGCAAATGAAACCGAACTGAGCATGCGCGCTCGTCTGCTGCGCCGCCAGATCGTCAAGAAGACCGCAGTCGCCGCCTGATATCAGGCAGCCACAGCATTGACATAACGAACGGGCTTGAACGGTAAAACGTTCGAGCCTTTTCGCTTGCGCCGTTTCTCGCCAAAGTCTTTGGCACAGCGGCAAGTATCGACCCTTTCTTGTTATGGCCGGTCCGAATGTGGACTGAGCTATAGCTGGTGGCATCTCCCAGGATAAAAAAATGCGGATCACACGTCACATCCTCGTCTACAGCATGCTCATGACCTTAGTCGTGGTCGCCTCCAACATCCTCGTGCAGTTTCCACTGTCGGGCCAATTGGCGGGCGTGCAACTCGGCGACCTCTTGACCTATGGCGCCTTTACCTATCCGGTCGCCTTTCTGGTCACCGACCTCACCAATCGCCAGTTTGGCCCCTCCACGGCGCGTAAAGTGGTGTTTGTCGGTTTTCTTGTGGGCGTGGCGCTGTCCTTCGTCACCGGACAACCACGCATCGCCATTGCCTCAGGCACCGCCTATCTGGTCGGACAATTGCTTGACATCAGCGTCTTCAACCGGCTGCGCCAGCAGGACTGGTGGAAAGCACCGCTGGCCGGTTCACTGTTCGGCTCGGTACTCGATACGGTGATTTTCTTCTCGCTGTCTTTTGCACCGGTCTTTGGCTTCATTGGTCCGAATGATGATTTTGCGATAAGCTGGGCGCCATTGCTTGGTGCGTTTTCCCCTGAAATCCCCCGCTGGATCTCTTGGGCCATCGGTGATTTTACCGTGAAAATGCTGGTCGGCTTGATTATGCTTTTGCCCTATGGGGCATTGATGAACAGGCTGAAGCCCTACCAGCTTGCGCGGGTTTGACCTCTGCTGCCTTACGGCTGTAGCCGGAACTCCAGCATCAGCGTCCGTTGCAGCATGAAGTGGTTGTCGTCGGAGACCAGGATCAGGCGAAGGTCGCCATTGCCCATGTCCACCACATCCAGGCCTTCCATATTGTCGATCTGGAAGCTTTGATCGGCGTCGAGCAGGATCTCTCCATCCACCAGAGCGCCCGGCTTGATGCTGTCGCCCTTGACGCGCACGATGCGCATGCCGAGCCCGCTTGGAAACCGGAACCGGCGCTCCAATAGCAGCAGATCACCATCCGGCAACCAGGCGCCATCGGTCACGTCGAAATCATCACGGCGCACCAGCTTGAAGCCACCCGGATGCGGACCATCGACCACGCCAGCATAGAGATTGCCATTGATGTCCAGGCTCTCCTCGGTGATCGTCACAAGACCACCGGCAAGCGGTCCTTGCGCAGGCGATGCCGTCAGCATTTCCAGGCTGCGATTGCTCTCCAGGACCTTTTTGGGAATGGGCAATGGCAAGCTTTTTTCCGGCTTGGCCGTTTCAAATCCGTCGAGGGGATATTGATCGATCCGATGGCGCTGCTCAAAGCCCACATAGATCTTATCGCCACGGATTGCCAGGCTCTCGGCATCCATCGCCCGTTTCGGCACATTGTTGCGGCCTTCGCGGTCCAGCATCGGAGCCAAAGAGACGCCATCGATACCGGAAAGGCGGCCCTTTTCATCTCGTTTGATTTCACCTGAAATCCAGTGACCGGTATCCAGCACACCAATGAAACGCTTGCCATCCGGTCGAAACCGGATCGAAGACCATGCCCCGAACAGACTGTCTGAGGATGTCAGGTCCAGCCCACCGAGAAATTCCAGCTTGCCGAACACGGTCTGGTCCGAGGCCGGATTGAAATATTCAATTTTGCGGCTACTCACCGCCGCAGACTCACCAATGGCCTGAGATGCTGCCAAAAGCAGTGCGGAGCCGCAGCAGAAGGCGAGCAAGGCTTTGCGAGAGGTGATTAGCAACGGATCACGCGCACTCAGCTGGCGCGGCGGAACGAACCGCCACGGGCACCCTTAGTGGGCTTGTCTTCGAAGAGGCCAGCCAATTGCTCGGTCATCGCCCCTGCCAATTCATCCGCATCGACAATGGTGACGGCCCGGCGATAGTAGCGGGTCACGTCATGGCCGATGCCGATCGCCAGCAATTCAACCGGAGACCGGGTCTCGATCTGTTCGATCACAGCGCGCAAATGCCGTTCCAGATAATTGCCGGGATTGACCGACAAGGTCGAATCGTCCACCGGCGCACCATCGGAAATCATCATCATGATCTTGCGCTGTTCGCGCCGCGCCAACAGCCGGTTATGCGCCCAGATCAGCGCTTCGCCGTCGATATTTTCCTTGAGCAAGCCTTCGCGCATCATCAGGCCGAGATTGCGCCGTGCCCGCCGCCACGGCGCATCCGCCGATTTATAGACGATATGGCGCAGGTCGTTAAGACGGCCCGGCGTTGGCGGCTTGCCGCTGGCCAGCCATTGCTCGCGGCTCTGGCCGCCCTTCCAGGCCTTGGTGGTAAAGCCAAGGATTTCCACCTTGACGCCGCAGCGCTCCAGCGTGCGGGCCAGGATATCGGCACAGGTGGCGGCAACCGTAATCGGGCGGCCGCGCATCGAGCCGGAATTGTCGATCACCAGCGTCACCACCGTATCGCGGAACTGGGTGTCCTTCTCCCGCTTAAACGACAGCGGCTGCATCGGATCGATGATCAGCCGGGTCAACCGGGCCGGATCGAGATAGCCTTCTTCCAGATCGAAATCCCAGGAGCGGTTCTGCTGCGCCATCAACCGGCGCTGCAACCGGTTGGCCAGCCGGCCGACTGCGCCCTGAAGATGGGCAAGCTGCTTGTCGAGGAAAGCGCGCAACCGATCCAGTTCGGCTTCGTCGCACAGTTCTTCCGCCGAGGTCTCTTCATCGAAGGCCTCGGTAAACATTTTGTAATCGACTTTTTCATTGAAATCGTCGAACGGGCTGGCCGGACGGCGCATTTCACCGGGAGTCTCGCTGTCCTCGTCGCCCTCTTCCGACATGTCGTCGTCAGAAATCTCGGCACCGTCCATCTCGCCGTCGTCCATCTGCTCTTCTGCAGATTCGCTTTCATCGGCGGGCGCGCTTTCGGAGCCGGCTTCCTGCTCGGAATTTTCCTGCTCTTCCTCGCCGCTGCGCTGCTGGTCTTCTTCCGAGGTCTCTTCCTGCTCGGCCTGTTCCGGGTCCTCACCGAAATCCTCGGCCATTTCCATCGAAGACAGCATATGCCGCACGACGCGGGCAAAGGCCTGCTGGTCCTCGATCACATTGGCCAGATTGGAAAAATCACTGCTGGCCTTTTCCTCGATGAAGGAGCGCCACAGATCCAGCACCTTACCGGCACTTTCCGGTGGCTTCTGACCGGTCAGCGCCTCACGGACCATCATCGCCACCGCTTCCGACAGCGGCGCATCCTCGCGCCGCTCGATGCCGGAAAAATTGGCCTTGGCATATTTTTCCGAGGTCATCGATTTCAGATTGGCGGCAACGCCGGTCATCCGCAAGGCACCGATCGATTCCACCCGGGCCTGTTCGACCGCATCAAACACCGAACGGGCATCCTGCCCCTCCGGTGCCATGGAGGCATGAACTTTCTGGTCATGGCAGGCGAGCCGAAGCGCCATGGAATCACCAAGACCCCGCGTCACCGCCAGTTCATGGGCGGTTGGACGCTTGGAAATTTCCGGCAGGCGAATCCGCTCACCGGCAATGCCCGGACGATCATTGGCAAAAGCCACTTCAACGCTTGGATCGCCGGCAATCGACCGCACGCAGCCGGTAATCGCCCGGCGCAACGGTTCGGTATCGACCGCCGTGCCGGGTTTCGCCTGGGAATTATCGCCGCGACCTGCCATGTTCCTTAAGTCTCTTTTCAGGCGCCAAGAACGATATTGGCAGCACTTTCCTTGAGTTCAATGCCAAACGCGCGCTGGTATTGCTCGGCCACCAATGTCCGCTCCAGTTCGTCACATTTGTTGAGGAAGGTGACGCGGAAGGCAAAGCCGATATCACCGAAGATCTCGGCATTTTCGGCCCAGGTGATCACGGTACGCGGGCTCATGACGGTCGAAAGATCGCCATTGATGAAGGCAGACCGAGTGAGATCGGCCAGACGCACCATCTTGGCCACATTATCGGGGCCGTTCTGGGTGGCGGCAAAGCCCTTGACCTTGGCCAGGACGATATCGACTTCCTTTTGATGCGGCAGATAGTTCAGCGTGGTGACGATCGACCAGCGGTCCATCTGCGCCTGATTGATCTGCTGGGTACCGTGATAAAGGCCGGTCGTGTCGCCAAGTCCAACCGTATTGGCCGTTGCAAACAGCCGGAAAGCGGGATGGGGGCGAATGACGCGGCTCTGGTCGAGCAGGGTCAGGCGGCCAGAGGATTCCAGCACCCGCTGGATAACGAACATCACGTCCGGGCGTCCGGCATCGTATTCGTCGAACACCAGCGCCACATTGTGCTGATAGGCCCAGGGCAGAATGCCATCCTTGAATTCGGTGATCTGCTTGCCGTCCTTCAGGACGATGGCGTCCTTGCCGACCAGGTCGATACGGCTGACATGGCTATCGAGGTTGACGCGCACGCAGGGCCAATTCAGCCGGGCAGCGACCTGCTCGATATGGGTGGATTTGCCCGTGCCGTGAAAACCGGACACCATGACGCGGCGGTTGTGAGCAAAACCGGCAAGGATGGCCAGCGTGGTTTCCCGATCGAACAAATAGTCGGGATCGAGATCCGGCACATAAGAATCGCCCTTCGAATAGGCAGGCACGCGAATGTCGCTGTCGATGCCGAACACCTCCCGGACGGAAACTGTTGTGTCGGGCAGGTTGGCGATATCAAGGTCAATTTTGCTCATCGTCTCTCCAAGCCGGGCGGCATCTCCCAGCGCATACAATCAAGGTCGCATACAATCAGGTCGCATACGCAATCGGATATAGTCTTCGATTAACAGAAACCTGCCTGCTTTAACAATTGATAGGCCTGAATAACAGCCCGAAAACGCTCTTCAGAACCCCTGTCTCCGCCATTTGCATCTGGATGATGTTTTTTGACAAGCTCTTTATAGCGCCTCTTGATATCTTGGGCGGTGGCAGCCCCCGTCAAGCCCAGGGCATCGAAGGCTTTTGCTTCCAGCGTCTTCAACTTTCGCGCCTGCGGCTCGAACCGCGACGCATTGCCGCGCCCTTGCGAGACAAAGCCGAAAGGATCTCTCATCCGCGCCTGCGCCGTAGCCGAGCCGGAGCGCTGGGTGGAGTGAATGGGTGATCCCTTGGCCGCCTTGTTGACGCCAACCGTCCAGGTCGGGCGATGACCGGTGATTGCCTCCTTCTGGTAGCGGGCAATTTCGCTGTCGGACAGACCAGAGAAGTAATTGTAACCCTTGTTGTATTCCTTCACATGCTCGAAGCAGAACAGGAAAAACTTGCCTTCGGCATTGCGACCCACCGGTGCCCGGTGCACGCCCGGTCGCTCGCAGCCATCCCACTGGCAGGTGGTGACGGGCGGTTCCGGTTCCGCATCCTTCTTGCGGCGCGTGCGGATCTTGTCGAAATATTTTGAGTCGAGTTTCATTGGCAAATTATGAGGCTTTCCCCATCTCACAACAAGAATTGACAAATCATATTGTTCTTGGCCATTTGGAGGCTTTTCTCTAAACGCCGAATTGGTCAGCAGAATTGGACGCCACCGCATGCAGAGCCACCAGATGTCACTTCGCCAGACGATAGAGCAGAAATTGACACAGGCCTTCCAGCCCGAGCGCCTGCTGGTGATCGATGAAAGCCACCACCATGCCGGCCATCAACCTGATATAACCGGCACTGGTGAAACCCATATGCGGGTGCGCATCATCTCAGGCCGTTTTACCGGCCTCAGCCGCCTGGCCCGGCACCGGGCTGTCACCGACTTGTTAAAGCCAGAACTGGATGCCGGCCTGCATGCGCTCGCCATCGAACCATCAGCGCCCGGCGAGGCAACGCGCTGGTGAGATCAGCCGGGCAGATTGTCTTGTAGAAAACTCAGCACTTGCGAGGATGGCACATCGTCGGCGACGAAAGACTGCCCGATACCGTGAGTGAGAATGAAGGTCAATTGACCGCCCTTGACCTTCTTGTCCTGGGCAATGGCCTTCATAAGCTCTTCTGCGGGCGGCATATCCCCAGGGATCTCACTGATCCGGGTGGGCAGGCCAACCTCTTTCAAATGGCTCTCAACCCGCTTGGCATCGTCGGGGCTGGCCAGATTGAGCCGGGCCGAGAATTCATGGGCCATCACCATGCCGATGGCAACACCTTCCCCATGCACAAGGCGGCGGCTATCATAGCCCGTGGCCGCCTCCAGCGCGTGGCCGAAGGTGTGGCCAAGATTGAGCAGAGCCCGGCGCCCATGTTCGCGCTCATCGGCCACGACCACATCGGCCTTTGCCTGGCAGGACAGCGCAATCGCCTGCGTGCGGGCCGCTCCTCCGGCAAAGACCTCACGCCAGTTGCGCTCCAGCCAATCAAAAAACTCCGGCTTGTCGATCAGGCCATATTTCGCCACTTCGGCATAGCCGGCACGAAATTCCCGTTCGCTCAACGTATTCAGCACCGCCGTATCGGCCAGAACCAGATCCGGCTGATTGAAAATGCCAACCAGATTCTTGCCCTGCCTTGCATTGATGCCGGTCTTGCCGCCGACGGAACTATCGACCTGCGACAATAACGAGGTCGGGATCTGCACGAACCGCACCCCGCGCCGAACGATACCCGCCGCAAAGCCGGTGAGATCGCCGATAACGCCGCCGCCAAGAGCGATGACGACATCGTTGCGCTCGATACGCGCTTCCAGCAGCACGTCGCAAACCTTGGTCAGGTGCCCAAAGCTCTTGGTCTTTTCACCGGCGGGAAGGGTCAGCGACACGGCTTCAAAGCCGTCCGCCTCCAGGCTGTCCATCAGCGCGCCGTGGTAAAGCGCGGCGACATTCTCGTCGGTGATGATGGCTGCCTTGCGGCCCTTGATACGGGTGGAAATCTCGCCGCCCGCCCGTCCGATCAGGCCGTCGCCGATCAGGATATCATAGGCACGCTCACCAAGCGGCACATGGACGAGACGCTCTGAGGATTCGGGGCGTTCGGATGCCTGATCTGTGCTCATCGCTTGCTCCTGCCTTTGCTGATATAGGCGATCACCGCATCCATCACCTCAGCGGAAATGGCTTCCTTGCGCCCATCGCGCGACAATACGGTAATATCGGCACGCTGGTAGATCGGGTAGCGCTCCAGCATCAGCTTTTCCAGCGTCTGTTTCGGGTGTTCGGTTTTCAACAGCGGGCGATGATCGCGCTTGTTGACCCGCTCCCACAGCACATCCAGATCGGCTTTCAGCCAGATGGAAATACCACCACGCTCGATCTGCCTGCGGGTCCGGTCATTGATGAAAGCGCCGCCGCCGGTCGAGACCACTTTCGGCCCGGACCTGAGCAGCCGCCGGATCACCCGGGTTTCCAGCGCCCGGAATTCCGTCTCGCCATAGGCAGCGAACAATTCGCTGATCGTCATGCGCGAGACCCGCTCGATCTCGGTATCGGTATCAATGAACGGCAGGTTCAATTGCTGGGCCACGAGACGCCCGATCGCGGATTTTCCAGCCCCCATCAGGCCGACGAAAATCAGGTTTCGACGCCCGAGCACCGAGCGGGCACGCTCAGCAAGAGGTAGAACAGCATGGGGCATCGAGTGGGTCATCAGCCTTTTCGCAACAGGTTTACCACCCTATTGACAAATGCCGGGGCCACGTCAAGCACTTGCCGCACATGCCAGCAAGAAACAATCATCTGCATGCCACTTGACCTCCCTTAAGTGCCAGGGGTTTAGGGCATTATCCGGCAGAAGCTGCC
Source organism: Agrobacterium vitis (assembly GCF_014926405.1). Classification (NCBI taxonomy): domain Bacteria; kingdom Pseudomonadati; phylum Pseudomonadota; class Alphaproteobacteria; order Hyphomicrobiales; family Rhizobiaceae; genus Gillisella; species Gillisella vitis. The sequence goes on along the minus strand of NZ_JACXXJ020000005.1, from coordinate 3,585,016 downwards.
ACGTTCCATCTTGAAACAGGAACGGCTCCAGCCGATATTGCTGATGTGTGTTGCACTGAGGGAAAAGCAAAATTGTTCTTTCCCGAAGAGATAAACGACACCCAGAGAACCCAAAGTGTTACAGCAAACTCGACTGCTTCTTCTGGGAAGCACGGCACTGTACACCATGCCTTTTAAGGCAGGAGGCCGTCATCATGCCCACCTTGTTCCGCTTCCTGTTCGTCATAGCCACTGTGGCGGCCATGATCTATGCGGCGATGTGGGCTCTGGTCATCTTCGTAGAGCCAGGCCAGCGGGAGATCACCGCAACCATTCCCGCCGCGCAAATCAAGCCGCAGCAGCCATGACGGCGATGGCACAGACACCAAACAACAGAAACGACAGCATCCATGGTTGATCTCGGCCACGCCCGCATCGAAGCTTTCCTTGAGATGATGAGCGCCGAGCGCGGTGCGGCGGGCAATACGCTCTCTTCCTATGAACGGGATCTGGAAGATTTGCATGGCTTTCTGGCCACGCGCAAAGTCAGCGTCATGGCCGCCACCAGCGACGACCTCTCCGCCTATCTGGCCGATCTTGGCCATCGCGGTTTCGAAGCCTCGTCCCAGGCCCGCCGTCTGTCGGCGCTTCGGCAATTCTACAAGTTTCTCTATGCCGAGGGACTGCGCGGCGACGATCCGACCTCGATCCTCGATACCCCGAAAAAGGGCCGGCCTCTGCCCAAGACCCTGTCGATTGCCGATGTCGACAGGCTTCTATCCCTGGCCCAGGCCGAGGCGGCGTTGGAAGGCCCCGACCGCCTGCAAAAGCTGCGGCGCCTGGCGCTGCTGGAGCTTCTCTATGCGACGGGCATGCGTGTCAGCGAACTGGTCTCGCTTCCGGCCAATGTGCTTGCGCAGGAGGGCCGGTTCCTGGTGATCCGCGGCAAGGGCAACAAGGAACGGCTGGTACCGCTGTCGCGCTCGGCCATCGCCGCCATGCAGGTTTACGCGCAGGCCAAGGAAATCGAACAGGCAGAAAAACCACCATCGAAAAAAACAGCGTCGAAACAAACAGAGTCGAAACTGGGAAAATCATCGGGCATTGGCTTCCTGTTTCCAGCCGCCAGCCGCGAAGGCTATCTGCCCAGGCAGGTTTTCGCGCGGGAATTGAAAGATCTGGCCATTCGCGCCGGTCTCAGCGGCGATGCGGTGTCGCCGCATGTGCTCAGGCATGCATTTGCCAGCCATTTGCTCGAAAACGGCGCGGATCTGCGTGTTGTGCAGGAATTACTGGGACATAGCGACATTTCGACGACGCAAATCTACACGCATGTGCTCGAAGAAAGGCTCCAGATTCTGGTTGAGACACATCACCCTCTTGCAAAACATAGGAAAAACCACGATTAGAAGCCCGGCTAGGCGATGTGCTAAGCCCCTTGGGTTGGCACGCAAATTATCTGCAAGACAGACATGCGGCCAAGCATTGCGAAGACATTTACGGTTTCACACCATCAAGGATGGGTGGTGAGATCAGGCATATAGTCAGAGATTACGATGGCCGCCGCTCAGCCAACATCGTAAAGCAGGATAGAGTAACGGATCGGAACGGACCTGATGATCAACTATCTCGATTTCGAAAAGCCTATTTCCGACCTCGAAGGCAAGATTCACGAGTTGAAGAAGCTAAAGAGTGAGGACGAAAGCATCGACACCTCGGAAGAGATCGGTCGTCTGGAAGTCCGCGTGCGCGAAGCCATGGAAGAGATTTATTCCAAGCTGAATGCCTGGCAAAAAACCCAGGTCGCCCGCCATCCGCAGCGTCCGCATTTCGTGGATTACGCCTCGCGCCTGTTTACCGATTTCACGCCGCTGGCTGGCGACCGCAAATTTGCCGAGGACGCAGCCATCCAGGCTGGCCTGGCCCGTTTCCGGGGTATACCGGTGGCCATTATCGGCCAGGAAAAAGGCAGCGACACCAAATCGCGCCTGAAGCACAATTTCGGCAGCCCCCGGCCCGAAGGGTATCGCAAGGCGATCCGCGTCATGGAAATGGCCGACCGTTTTGGCCTGCCGGTGATTTCGCTGGTCGATACCGCTGGCGCCTATCCCGGTGTCGGTGCGGAAGAGCGCGGCCAGGCCGAAGCCATCGCCCGCTCGACGGAAATGTGCCTTAACCTGAAAGCCCCGTTGATATCCGTCGTCATCGGCGAAGGCGGCTCCGGCGGCGCCATTGCCATTGCCACCGGCAACCGCGTCTACATGCTGCAACACGCCATCTATTCGGTGATTTCTCCTGAGGGTGCGGCCTCGATTCTATGGCACGACAGCACGCGCGCCAAGGAAGCCGCCACCAATATGAAGATCACTGCGGAAGACCTAAAAGGTTTCGGCATTATCGACGATATCATTCCCGAACCGGTTGGCGGCGCCCATCGCAATCCCGAAACGGTGATCGACCGTACCGGGGAAACCATTGCAGCGGCACTGAAGGATATGTCTGGCCAAAGCGGGGCGGAACTGCGCGCGGCGCGGCGCCAGAAATTCCTCGATATCGGCCGTAATCTGTAAAACGTCCAGAGTACAACTCCTTTTGCATCGCCTTGCGATGCAGCTGGTGATTTGCCCCATAAATGTTTCAATCGGGCCTTATACCGACAGTCATAACCAAGGACTGTCGGTATAGGTGTTGTGAACGACAAAAGCTTTGGCAATTAAGGCAAAGCGTGGAATGGGCAATCAGTGCCCGTTCACACTTTAGAAACCATATTCGGGCAAGGATCGAGACTGGATCGACAGGCTCCGACTTGATATTGTCCCGCCTGGATGATCAATGCTTCGTCGTCCCATGATAAGGACTGCTCATGCATCCTTGTCCTGAAAGAATGCCTCCGCCCCAATGAGACCCAGTTGAGCTCGACAATGCGCATTTCAAACGCCGCCCTGCTGATCGCCACCGCCCTGCTTCTGGCAGGGTGCAACGACACCTTGGATAGCGTCAGCGAAAAGAAGATGCCGGCCAATGTGTCCAACAAGGTAGAGCAGCCGCTGCCGCCTGAAATCCTCGCCTCGCTGAAGGCGAAGGGCATGGAGCGAAACTCGCCGATCGCCATCCGGATTTTCAAGGAAGAAGGCGTTCTGGAAATCTGGAAGGCCAAGACCGACGGGCGTTTCGAGAAAATTGCCGACTACCAGATCTGTGCGTGGTCCGGGAAACTGGGGCCGAAAGAGAAGGAAGGCGACCGGCAGGCGCCGGAGGGTTTCTACGCCCTGACGCCCGCCAATCTCAATCCCTATTCAAAATATTACCTGGCGATCAACACCGGCTTTCCCAACAAATATGATGCCGTCAACAATCGCAACGGCACCAATCTGATGATCCATGGGGCCTGCTCGTCCTCCGGCTGCTATTCGATGACGGATGCCCAGATCCTGGAAATCTATGCCTTTGCCCGCGATGCCTTTCGCGGCGGCCAACAGACCGTGCAATTGCAAGCCTTTCCGTTCCGCATGACCGCCGAAAACATGGCCCGGCATCGCTACAGCACCCACATGCCCTTCTGGCAGATGCTGAAGGCCGGTTACGACCAGTTTGAAGTCACCAAACAACCGCCGCAGGTTGGGGTTTGCGACAAGAAATATGTCTTCAACCAGCAAGTCGAAGCAGGCAAAAGCCTGAACCCGGCGGGTGCCTGCCCACCGATGAGCACACCACCGCAACTGTCTGCGGCGCTTGCCTCCTATAATTCCGCCTATAGCCGCGACTATGCCAAGGCCATGAAGAAGTATGAGGACAAGGTCTGGTACGATCCAAGCGAAGCCGAACGCAAGGCTCTGGTTGCCGACCTGAAGAAAGGCCGCGACCTGGCCTATGCTCCGACAGGCTCAGCGCTGAAGGCTGGCAAGCTGTTGAAATTGTCCGAGGTCGCCGATCCCGCCAATCCGGTCATCAGCCCACGGAAAACCGCAGCGACAGCCGCCCCGCTGTTCGCATCGCTGGACAATTCCGCCAAGACCGGTCGCTATGGCGCGCCAAGCGATCCGCAGACAGCAAGCACTATGAGTTCTGGTGCTCCGGCCAACATCGACCCAACGCAGACGGCAACCGTCGCCCTCCCGGCCACCGGCCCGGTTCCCGTGCCGAACCCGGTGGCGCCACCGCCGCCGCAGGCCAGCATGGTGGCCATGGATGCGGCCTCTGAACCGGCGGCAAAACCCTTCTGGAAATTCTGGGCCGCCCGGTGACCCCGGAGCCCGAAGACATCCTGGACCTCAAAGGGCTGAAATGCCCGCTTCCCGTGCTAAAATCGCGAAAACGTCTGTCGGGAATGGCGGTCGGTAGCCGGCTCATTGTCGAAACCACCGATCCCCTGGCGATTATCGATATCCCGCATTTCTGCCGGGAAGACGGATATATCCTGCTGTCCAGCGAGAGATCCGCAACCGGTCACCGCTTTGTGATCGGCAAGCCTGATCAGATGCCCACCCGATAAAGCAGCGTCCGAGATAACCGCCGATCAGAAGGTCATGCCCGGCACTGCCAGTGGATTGTCTTCCAGAGCCTTCCGATCCGGTCGGTCTATCGCCACTTTACCTGTGAAGGCATCAAACAGGTCCCGCACATAGGCTTCGTCCAGCCCATCAGTAATCATCACCAGCCGACTCCGGCGGTCGGAGGGATCTGGCCAGGCCGCCAGCCGATGTGGCGGATGAAAGATCGATTGCACACCATGAATGACGATCGGCCGCTCGGGATCGTCTTTCAGCCCGACCACCGCCTTCATCCGCAGCATTTTTTCACCATGAGCCGACCGTAGCAGGTCGATGAACATATGGAGAGCCGCCGGATCGACCGGATCGTCGTGAAGGATGGAGAAGGAGCGGATCGTGGCGCCGTGACGTGTGACATCGTCATGGTGATGGTGGGCATGATGATGGTCGTGGTCGTGGTCGTGGTCGTGGTCGTGGTCGTGGTCGTGGTGACGATGATCCTCCGCATGTTGCTCTTCCTGCAACCACCGCGCCACGTCCGGCATTTTTGTCGCCGGATCATAAAGACCATTGTTCAGGATCACCGCTTCACCGGCAGCCGATGTTTCCGCATCGACAACAACCGCCCGTGGGTTCAGCCCGGCAATCCGGCTTTTCAACCTTGCGACAGCACCGTCATCAGCAAGGCTCGCCTTGGTCATCACCAGCCGGTCGGCCACCGCCACCTGCCGGACAGCTTCGCTGTAACTGTCCAGCGTTCTCTCGCCATTAACGGCATCGATCACGGTGACCAGCCCTTCCAGCTGAAACGATTGAGACAAAACAGGATGTCCCATCACCGACTGCATCACTGGCGCGGGATCCGCCAATCCGGTGGTTTCAATCACCACCCGCGACAAGGTCTTGATCCGCCCGGTCTGCAAGGCATCAACCAGTTCGGCCAGCGTATCGATCAATTCACCCCGCACCGTGCAGCACAAGCACCCATCCGAAAGCTGAACGATGGAATCGCTGGAGGCTTCGACCAAGAGATGATCGATCCCCACTTCACCGAATTCATTGATGATCACCGCCGCGTCGCGCATGGCGGGATCCTTCAGCAGCCGGTTGAGCAGCGTGGATTTTCCTGCGCCGAGAAAGCCGGTCAGAATCGAAACAGGAATGCGGTCGGCAAGGGCAACCATGGTCATGACCTCTTCTTATACGAAGGCTGGGAGATGCTCACGCATCCTCGCCTTGGAAGAATTTCGAATTTTACAAATCTATTAAAGGCTTGAGTTATTCGAAAAGAAAACACGGACTGCCATTATCAATGGCGCCCCGCATTACATTTGCGGGCGCGGCGTGGGGCGCGGAACTTCGCCCATCTGCTGCTGTTTGGCACCCGAAGCAGCCGGTGGCGGATCCGGCGGCTCACTGCCGGGGATGAGGCCAGCAAAGACTGGCACCGGCGGCGCGGACATTTCATGGATATAGGGCGATTGCAGCTTCATCCGACCGGTCTCGTCCCGGGTTTCGCTACGCCGCTTGCGTGCCTCCGTGGAGCACATTTCGGCGGACACGTCATTCACCGCGTTCAAACCGTCAACGCTGTCAGGCCCTAGCGCCGAAAGGCGCGATCCCTGAGCATTGGGTCGATCAAAATATTTCTGGAGCAGATTGGCGGAAATATCGGCGCGTGCCGCCAGGCTGTCAGCGCCCATCACCACGGTGATGAGCGTACGGCCATTGCGGGTCGCAGAGGTGATCTGATTGAAACCGGAGGCACAGATATAACCGGTCTTCATGCCATCGACCCCATCGAAACGGCCGACCAGCATGTTGACATTGGGATAGACTTTTTTGCCGGTATCAATCGCTTCGATCTTGAAATAGCCCGCATATTCAGGAAATTCGCGGCGAATGGTCACGGCCAGCACCGCAAGATCGCGGGCCGTGGAATATTGGCCGGGAGCTGGCAATCCATTCGGATTGACGAAATGGCTGGATGTCATGCCGAGCCGGGCGGCCTCGGCATTCATCCGGGCAACGAACGCTGCCTGGCTGCCGCCGACATTTTCTGCCACGGCCACGGCGATGTCATTGGCGGATTTCACCAGCATCATCTTCAGGGCATCGTCCAGCGTCATTTTCGAGCCGGGCTTGAAGAACATTTTACTCGGCGCTTGCGACGCTGCAAAGGCACTCAGTGTCACCACGCTGTCCAGGCGCACTTCACCGGCTCTCAGCGCCCTGAATGTCGTATAGGCCGTCATCAGCTTGGTCAGCGAGGCCGGATACCATTTCTTGAAACTATCCTGATGCTCCAGCACCGTCAGAGAGTTGACATCCACCACCAGCACGGGGTTGGCTGCGACCGTAGACGGCAGCATGGCGGCAAACAAGGCAACGGCAACAAAGGCGCGCCGGATCTGGCGAGGCAGCACGGACAATGACTTCTCCTTCCGGAAACTGGACAGACCACCCTGAATGTCTCTCGCATCGGGCAACCATATGTCCTATATGTCGAACCAATGGCAAAGCCCATCAGCAACGTCAATTGCAACCGAGTGATAAATGAGCCGGACCTGCCCGGTTCAAACGCATGTGATCAGGAAAACCGATGCCAATCTTGAACCGCGCCGCAGAATTGGAAGCCGATGTCCGGCAATGGCGCCATCATCTGCACCAGAATCCGGAAATTCTGTATGACGTCCATGAGACGGCTGCCTTTGTCACAGAAAAACTGAAGGAATTCGGCGTCGACGAGGTGGTCACGGGTTTAGGACGCACCGGCGTCGTTGGCCTGATCAAGGGACGCGGCGATGGCAGCCGGGTGATCGGCCTTCGCGCCGACATGGATGCCCTGCCCCTTCAAGAAATCACCGGCAAAGCCTGGGCATCGAAAACCGATGGCCGCATGCATGCCTGTGGCCATGATGGCCATACCGCCATGCTGCTGGGTGCCGCAAAATATCTGGCGGAAAACCGCAATTTCAACGGCTCAGTCGCCGTAATTTTCCAGCCCGCCGAAGAAGGCGGAGCAGGCGCGCTTGCCATGGTGGAAGATGGCCTGATGGAGCGCTTCGACATCGCCGAAGTCTATGGCATGCACAACATGCCCGGCATGCCCGTCGGCACCTTCGCGATCCGCAAGGGCGGGATCATGGCCGCTCCGGACAAATTCTTCATCACCATCAAGGGCCGTGGCGGCCATGCTGCCGAACCGCACCGCGCCATTGATCCGATTGCCATTGGCGCCCAGATCGTCACCAATCTGCAAATGATCGCGGCGCGCAGCGCCAATCCGGTGCGCTCGGTCGTCGTCTCCGTCACTCGCTTTCAGGCGGGAACGACCCACAACATCATTCCCGAGCAGGCCGAACTGACCGGTACTGTGCGCACCCATGACGACGAAACACAGGACATGGCAGAGCGCCGGATCCGCGAAATCGTCGCTGGCGTCGCGAGCGCCCATGGGGCAGAAGCAGATGTGATCTATGAACGCCCCTGCCCGGTCACGGCCAATCATCCTGAGGAAACCGACAATGCCGCCCGCGCCGCCATCGATATCGTCGGCGAAGGCAATGTTAACACCGACGTCGATCCCTCCATGGCAGGCGAAGACTTCGCCTTCATGCTGAAGGCCAGACCCGGCGCCTATATCATGATCGGCAATGGCAATACGGCGGGCCTTCACAACCCGGCCTATGATTTCAACGACGAAGCCATCGCCTACGGCATTTCCTACTGGGTCAGGCTTGCCGAACAGCGGCTGGCGGATTGAGATATCTCAAGGAAAAGGCTTGGCTTCACGAACGGGTTTTTGTATGGAGATAGGCAGTGGTTCCGTAGCTCAGCAGGATAGAGCATCAGATTCCTAATCTGAGGGTCACGCGTTCGAATCGCGTCGGAATCACCATTTTTAAGCCAAAAGCGAAATAAACGATATTTTGCAGTGCGGCCGCCATATTTTCACAAGCTTTTTGGAATTAGGAACTACTATCGGTCGACCGGGCGCGGACCTGCGTCGGCTCATGCTGAAGTTATCATGCTTCAGAGAGGCTTTTGGACTTCGGAGTGTACTGGTGACCTTGAGAACTGCGAAAAACGATAGCGTCGTGACACCGCCCGCCGTTCCTGTACGGCGAGCTGCCGCAGAGCGCTATGCGCTGGTTGCCCCAACCTCGGCGGCGCGCTGGCTGCTGCTGGCCGTCTTGATGGCCAGCGCCTATTTTTTCTACGGTTTCATCGTGCCGTTGCTGGCCGCCATGGTGATCGGCTTTGCAAGCTGGCCGATCTATCGGCGGATCCTGGGCCTCGCCCGTGGCAATAGGACAATTGGTGCGACGATTGCCATCATTCTTGTGGTCTCTTTCATTGTTGTTCCCATTTCACTTGCAGGTATCTATGCCGTCGATGAGGTGAAAAGCTGGGGCGTCTGGGCCTTGAGGGCCAATGAAGTCGGCGCGCCGGTCCCGCAATGGTTAATCCAGGTTCCTCTGGCCGGAGCCTGGCTTTCCGAGCATTGGGATCAATATGTCGGCCATCCCGGCGCGCTTGGCGAATTGGTGCAACTGATCAGCGGTGCCAATATCGGCACGATTTACCGTGGCCTGCTGGTGGTCGGCTCTTCGGCCTTCCATAGCTTTCTCACCCTGCTCTTCATGCTGATCGCCCTGTTTTTCGTCTATCGCGACGGGGAGCGTATTGTCGCGCAGGTGGATATTGTTGGCGAGCGCATCCTGCCCGGACGCTGGGAACGGGTTTCTCGTCTGGTTCCGCTGACCATCAGTTCCACGGTGACCGGCATGACGATCATTGCGGTCGGCGAAGGCATCGTGCTTGGCCTCGCCTATTGGATCGCCGGTGTGCCTTCCCCTGTGACGCTGGGTATCATCACCGGCTTCATGGCGCTTATTCCCGGTGGCGCGCCGCTGTCCTTCACCCTGGTCTCGATCTATCTGGTTGCCAGCGGATCGACCATTGCAGGGGTCGGATTGCTTGCCTGGGGAACCGTAGAGCTTTTCATTGTCGACAAGACATTGCGGCCGAGACTGGTGGGCGGACCAATCAAACTCCCCTTCCTGCCAACATTTTTCGGCCTGATCGGCGGCGTCAAGACCATGGGCATGCTCGGCTTGTTCGTCGGCCCGGTGCTGATGGCGATCCTGGTGGCCATCTGGCGCGAATGGCTCCTGGAAGCCAAACAGCCAGAGTGATCGCGCTTCGGTAGCGCTTTCCGCCAAACCGGTTCGGGAATGTCTGCCAGGCAAAGAAGCCGACAGGGAAATCTTTTTAGAAACTCAGTTGATATAGCCGAGCCTGATAGCCTTGGCGATTGCCTGTATACGGTTGACCGAATCAAGCTTGATCGTCGCCGAGCCCAGGTAAGCATTGACGGTATGGACCGAGAGGCCGAGATTTTCGGCAATTTCTTCGCTGATCCGCCCGTCGCCCGCCAATTGCAGGCAGGCGATTTCCCGGTCGCTCAACGCCTCGGAGGGCGCTACTTTTCGCTCGCTCAGGGACAGAATGTCCATCATCAGCTTGCAGCTGCGATTATGCATGTCGATCATCACATCACTATCGAGATCCTCAGATCCGTTTAATGCGAAGATGACATAGCCATTGCCGACGGCACCCAGCCGGACAGGAAAGGCAACACCCGAAAACGGCAGATTGCCAGCAGGCAGGCGCGATACGAAAGCCCCAAACTCACTGCTGATACAGAATGTGGCGTTGTCCTTGGCATTCCACATCAAAGGCAGAAGCAAATCGTCGATATGGCTCAGCAGAAGGTCGCCGTAGCAGGACACAAATGCGTCGCTATAGCTGCCGACCATGCCGCTAGCCGCCCAGCTCTCACATTCGCATTGCAACATGCGTTTGCGCGGCAGGCCTGAACCCGCCACCCGAAACACCGCGAAGCTGCGGGCGTTGATCGCCTTCTGCATGGCAATCAGCCGAGGAAAAATATCGCCCCGGTTCGCAGCCAGCCGGGCTTTCAGATCTGCCGCCGATCCTGTCCTGCCGCTCGACATGTCTGCATTAAACGCCATGGCTGCCTTTCATACCAACGCTTGAAGATGCGAACGCATCTCCATCTTGAAGTGGTTGTGGATGTCTCAAGACATCAAAGACTTGAGATATCCTGAATTAGAATGCCAACCGTCAACTTGAAGGGCAGTCGGCGTTAGACCAGATTGTTGCGAACCGCGTAGGCAATCGCTTCAGAGCGAGTTTTCGTAGCTGTCTTGCGCATCACACTGGTGATGTAATTATTGATTGTATTGCGGGAAATACCCAGAATCGTGGCTATTTCATCGCTTGTCTTGCCTTCAGCAATCCAAAACAGGCATTCCAATTCGCGTTCCGTCAGCTCAAAATCACGATCCGCTTTCTGCGACCGTCCCGTCGACAGGCTAACGCAATAGGCTGCCAACAAACCCACGTCCCGCAACCGGTCCGGCGAGATTACGAATCCGTCCGGAAGCAGCATGACCAGCGCCAGCCGTGTGCGCCCAACATTGAACATGACGGAGCAATATTGACGGCTGGCCCCTAAGGGCAGTTCCAGGTCGTCAGGCAGGAGCACGAATTTGGCTTGCAACAGACCCAGGCATTTTTCAAGCTCGGTGGCCCGTGAACAGGCAGCCGACAATTCCGTGGCAACCCCACGCGCCAGATCGAACGGCCAGTCGGCCGTCACCACGAAATCCAGCCCATGTTCCTGAATAAGGTCGTATCGCGCCAGGAGATAGTGCGAGGCTCCGGCATAGTCGGTCAGGATATGCATCGCTACCCGAAGCTTTCCTGAGGACGCTGCCGAGGAAAGCTGCCTGATCATCGCATCACGCAACCTGGGCCCTTCAGGCCTGTTCGCCGTCTTCTGGCTACGGATCCCTTGATAGCCCCCAGGCTCAAGGAGTTCGACACTCATAAGGCTCCCCTTTCAAGGGACGAACGGCCAGCTCTCTATATGCTTTGCCACGGAAGCCGCCCATTCCTTGGTTAAGCGCGTCATTCGAAACATGCCGAATCACCATAATGTTATTGTATGTAAATAACTTCTAAACGCTACGGGGTTTAGCACAGAAGGTGTGGCTTATCCGCACCATACAAAAAAGCTGCACCAACTTTCGCCAGCGCAGCTCTCCTATTCGATTGGATTGAAGGATCAGGCTGCGTTCTCGACCGCCCATTTGCGCAGGATCTTGGCAGCGCGCTCTTCCGAGATTTCCACCATACGAGCCAGGCGCCGTTCCGGTCCTTCCTTGACGCGGCGGTTAAAGCCGCCATTCGGGTCATTGTCGAGGGCAAGGACGTCATCGGCGCTATCGAAGCCGAAGTCGGAACCAAAGCCATCCATCAGGCCGCCACCGGCACCAGCATCAAGACCGGGCGAGAAGTCGGGCAGTTCCAGTCCGGCAACAGCGTCGCTGCCACCCTCAAGCGCCGCAGTCCCACCGCCGCCCATCGAGCGTACCATCGGACGAATGCCCATCCAGACAACAAGGAAGGCAACAGCGAGGAAGGCAAGCGAGTTGATAATACCCGCCATGTTGCGGCTGAGGATTTCCATCACACCGGGTCCGGTTGGAGCCTCGCTCAGCAGCTGATTCTCCAAGAAGTCCATCGCCGTCAGCGTTACCACGTCGCCGCGTTTGTCATCGAGCCCGGCAGCCGATTTGACGATTTTCTGCATTTCCGCCAGATAGGCATCGATCTTGGCCTGATCGACCGGCTCGCCGACCATGGTAGCGATACGCTGCTTGTTGACCACAACGGCCACGGAAAGCTTGTCCAGCGTATAGCCATTCTTGACGGTGGCAATCGTCTTGCTGTTGATTTCGTAGTTGGTCTGCTCTTCCTTCTTGTCCTGCTGGTCGGACGATTCAGGACCGGCACCACCCGCTTGCGGCGCTGCCTGCGGAATATTCTGCTCCACGGTCGCTGCGGTATCGGATTGCCGCTGCTGCGACTTCTGTGCTTCCTTGGTTGTACGGGTCGAGCGTTCGACCTTGGATTCAGGATCGTAAACCGTTTCCTGGATCTGCTGCTGGTCAGTATTCAACTGCGCCGTAACGCTGGAGCGGAAATTGTCCATACCGAGGAAAGGTGCGAGGGCCTTGTCGATGTTCGATTCGATTTCCTGTTGAACCGACTGGGCAACGCCGAGATTCCGGTTTGCAGCCCCGCCCGTCTCATCGCCCGATGCCAGCAACTGGCCGGTCGAATCCAGAATGGTGACATCATCGATTTCAAGACCCGGCACAGCCGAAGCCACCAGATGGCGGATCGAAGCTGCGGATTTGCGACCGGCATCGGAGCCGGCTCTGATCATCACCGAGGCCGTTGGCTTCTGCGCGCCGCGCCGGAAATTCCCGACATCCGGCATGACGATATGCACGCGGGCTGCTGCAATACCGTTGATCTGCTGGATCGTCCTGGCAATCTCGCCCTCAAGGGCGCGCACCCGGGTCACTTCCTGCATGAAGGATGTCAGACCCAGGGAGCCGACATTATCGAACAGTTCGTAGCCAGCATTGGTGCTATTGGGCAGGCCGCGTTCGGCCAGCAACAAACGGGCCTTGCCGGTCATTCCGGCCTGGACCTGAATGCTCTTGCCATCGGCGCCAGTCTGGAAACCAACGCCCGCTTCAGCCAGCGCAATACTGATTTGATTGACGTCTGTCGCTTCGAGGCCAACGTAAAGGGTCTCAAAGGCAGGCTTATTGATAAAAAACGCCGCACCGATAACCAGCGCCACCGAAACGACGCCAACACCCGCAAGGGTCCATAGTTTAGTCGGTCCCAAGGACGAAAGGTTCTTGAAGACCTGGAGTAGTTGATTGAACAGATTCATTCTGTCTCGCACCGTCAAACATGAGGTTACGGCTTTTGGCCTAGTGTCACCCTAGGACGCGAAGCTTGTGCGAGCGTTTCCTGATGCCTGCGAAGGAAGCCCGGTGTGCGGAAACGGACGTCCCAAAACGAAGATCGCCCCGGAAAGGAGCGACCTGAACACTTTAGTATCTATGTATTTATGGAATTACAAAAATTCTTTCTCTTCATTTCTAGACATTTGCGGGGGCAAACCGCCTCGCACTTTTGCTGGAAATGCTCTCTCGGGGCTTGCAGAGATCAGAAAAAATCGAAATCGCCCGCAGCTTTGCTGAGAGGCTGCGAATGGCCATGGCGCAAACCATCGCCCAGTGCCTTCTGCATTTCGGCCAGCTTGACGAGGCTGAGCGCCGTCGTCATGTCCACTTTCCAGTCGTCAGACACATCCGCCGTAATGGTATCGATAAATTCAGCCAACCCGCGCGATTTCTGCACGGCGAGATCGATACCTTGCAAGACTTTCAGCGTTTCAGCCGATTCCAACGCCTTTGAGCCACCCAGTTCCAGCAATTGCGGCTCGACCCGCTCGATCAGATAGGCAACGTCGTGAAGTTCCGTCACAACACGCATCAGAATTTCAGGTAGTGATTCTTCCACGCTCGTGGCCTCCAATACTGACTCAGGCTTCGCAGTTCTGTTCTCCTGGAACCCACCACGGGCAAAAGCCGTGCGGCACGCTCCATTTATGCTTTTTGTTCAGTCCCGCCCTGAGCTTGCATAAACGAGCGAGGGGTTGTCCGTTCCGCTCATCCGAAACCGCAAACAGGGTTCGGATGGTCATTCATTTCATGCCAGCCTTGCTCGAATACATCGTGCCGTCAGCCGCATCACATACCTTAGATTGTCCTTCAAAATCGTTACGCAACTTTGATCAATATGGATTGCCTGTGAAAGAACGGAACCGTTAAAAAAACTCGATCGAGCTTTCCACCGGCTTTTGCACTTTGACCGGCCGCTGTTCCATGGCCACAGTCTTTTGCGTTTCCGCTCCTGTCAGAGGATACTGGCGGGCACGACCGCTGATCGGCCAGAATTCCAGCTTGCGGCCATGCTCGCCGCCCGTTGAAGAACCAACCACCTTGATGCCTTCATCTTTCAGAAACTGCGCAGCAAAGGCAGCATTCTGTTCGCCGACATTCGAAAACGTCGCAATCGTCTTGGCGCCTCCGAAAATCTTGGCTTCCAGACGATCGCGCCGCGCGCCCTTCTTCAAGAGGCCGTTGATCAGCAATTCCATCAGATGGACGCCATAGCGCGTGGCATCCCCGCCTCCCATGCCGGGATTGGCAGAGCCCGGCAAGAGGAAATGGTTCATACCGCCGACACCGGCAATGGGATCACGTATGCATGCAGCCACGCAGGAACCCAGGATAGTTGAAAGCACCACATTCGGGTCGCTGACAACCTTGTATTCACCTTGAATAATATGGACCCTGCGAGCCGCAGCTTCGTCACTCATTTTAATGCTCCGAAAACAGCTTCAATGGCCGCCTTCATCTTTTCGATGGTAAACGGCTTGGCGAGGACGTTATTGGCACCCAATTGCGCCGCCTTCTGCACCAGCGCCCGATCCCCTTGCGCAGTGAGAATGATGAACGCTGCCTTCTTGGTGGCAGGATTGGCGCGAACAGCCTGGAGAAGACCGAGACCGTCCATCTTGGGCATGTTGAAATCAGAGATCACCAGATGATGAGGCTGTTGAGCCATGATCTTCATCCCCTGCTCACCGTCGCCGGCAGCCGTGATCTGCTTGAAACCCAGCTGTGTCAGCGCATCGCTTAAAAGCAAGCGGCTGGTCACCTGGTCGTCCACTATCAGGACCTTAATTTTTTCAGCTATTGACATTATTCATAACCTTCTTTCCGTGCGGCCGTGAGTTTGAGAATTTCTTCGCCGATTGAGCCAAGCGGCAATTGATGCTCGACGGCACCCAGTTCATGGGCAACGCGAGGCATACCATAGACCACACAGGTCTTTTCGTTCTGCCCAATGGTCCGTGCGCCTGCACTTCGCATTTTGAGCAATCCAGACGCTCCATCGCGCCCCATACCTGTCAGTATGACGCCAACAGCATTGCGTCCAGCCAATTCCGCCACCGAATCAAAGAGAACATCGACCGATGGCCGATGCCCGTTGACCGGGGGCGTGTCCAGCAAACGGCAACTGGGCGCGGATGCGTTCACCACTTGCAGATGCCGTTCTCCACCAGGGGCCAGATAGATCTTGCCGATCTGCAATCTGGCACCGTCAGTTGCTTCCTCTACCACCGGAGCGCAGAGTCGGTTCAGCCGCTCCGCAAAACTCTTGGTAAATGTCGGCGGCATATGTTGGGTAATCACCGTCGGCGGGCAATTAGGTGGAAACTTCTGCAACACGGCTATCAGCGCTTCAACACCCCCTGTCGAAGAACCGATCGCCACGATTTTGCGACCCACCCGAAAATCGGCCGCAGGCGTGGCAACAGGCGCCGCCTGCATGATCTGCCGGCGCTGGGAGCGAGCCGCAGCTTTGACCTTCTCGGCAAGATCGCCGAACGGACGGGCCTCACCCGGCATCGGCTTGCCGACACAGTCGAATGCGCCAATTTCCAAGGCAGCCAGCGTCGCTTCAGCTCCGCGATGGGTCATGGTCGAAACCATGATGACAGGCATCGGCCGCAGCCGCATGATCTTTTCGAGAAATTCCAAACCATTCATGTTTGGCATTTCAATATCGAGCGTCACCACATCCGGGTTCAGCTGCTTGATGGCGGCGCGGGCCTCCATGGCATCCTTGGCCTGACCAATGACGCTGACTTCCGGATCGGAATTGAGAACGGCGGTGATCAGTCCCCGCATAGTTGGGCTGTCATCGACGACAAGAACGCGAGCGGCTGATATCATGCTTTGCGCCCTCCGGTCTTGCCGGTATATTTGTACGTGGTGATACCGATATTATCGAAAAGGTTCTTCGGATCGCCAGATACCCGCTCGGAGTGGCCGATATAAAGATGACCACCCTCCGGCAGAAGCCCGGCAAACCGCGACCAGATCTTCACCTGGGTGGGCTCATCGAAATAGATCACCACATTGCGGCAGAAGATCACGTCGAAGGGTCCTTTGATCGGCCATTGCGCCATCAGGTTAAGCTCGTTGAAGGTGATCAGCTTCTTGACCCGGTCATCGACCTGGAATTTCCGGCGTCCACCGACATCGACATCGCGGAACCATTGCTTGCGCATGGCCGGGCTCACGGTTTCCAGCGCCGTTTCGTCATAGGCTCCGGCCCGGGCCAGCGCCAGGATCTTCGGATCGATATCCGTTGCCAATATCCTGAAATCGTAATCGGCGGCATTCGGCATCAAGGACAGGACCGTCAGGGCGATGGAATAGGGCTCCTGCCCATCGGAACAGGCGGCAGACCAGATCCGCACGCGGCCGCCAGCCTTGGCGCGGTTGATCAACCCCGGCAGAACCTCGGTGCGCAAATGATCGAAGTGATGGTTCTCACGAAAGAACCGGGTGAAATTCGTTGTCAGATGCGACAACATTTCACGTCGCGCCCCGGCCCCCTCCTGGGACGACACGAGCGCGCAATACTCCCGAAAGCCACGCAATCCAAGATTGCGAATATGCTTCGACAGTCTCGAATAGACAAGGGAAGCCTTGGAATCGTTCAACGCAATCCCGGCATCGGCATAGATCATCGCAGCAATTTCGTTGAGATCGCGACGGGTCAACGGGTATTCGCCACTGGCCATGATCTCGTCGTCCGATTGCCGGCTATGCGCAGAAAAGGTCGATGTCATGCCGCTTCGCTTTCAGTTTCAGAGAAAAGGCCCGCCAGCTCAATCAAACAGATCATCCGTTTGTCAATGGCGAGGATGCCTCTTGCGTATTGACGCTCGAGATCAGACGAGACCTCAGGTGTCGGTTGGATTGTCTCATCTGTCACGCTCAGTACGTCGGACACGGCATCCACCAGCAGGCCGACGACCTTGGTCCTGGTCTGGACCACGATAATCACATGCCGGACTGTCGGTTCTGTCCGCTTCAGCCCGAGCCTGATCGCCAGATCGACGATCGGCAAGACTGCGCCGCGCAGGTTGATCACGCCCATCACGTAATGAGGAGACTGCGGCAACGGCGTTGCGGGGGTCCATCCACGGATTTCCCGCACCTGCATGATGTTGACGCAAAACTCCTGATCACCGATGCGAAACGCGATCAACTCGCGATTTCCCTGAACCAGATTTTTGACCGCATTCGACATAAAACTATCCTGCGACGGCTAACGACATTTCCTGCTTGAGAGACTGACCGCGCGAGGCAGCGACGACAGCATCCACATCCAGGATCAGAGCCACGCGGCCATCGCCCAGAATGGTTGCCGCGGCGATGCCGGGCACATGCGTATAGTTAGCCTCAAGGCTCTTGATGACCACCTGGCGCTGACCCTGGATGGCATCGACCATCAAGGCGCGCTGACCGCCACCTTCCGATTCGACCAGCAGAGCAACACCATCGATCGGGTTAGCCTGGACTGACCGGAAATTCAGAATCCGACCGACATCCACCAATGGGCAGAAGCTGTTGCGGATCGAAATCAGCCGCTGGTTGGCCCCGAAGGAATGGATATTCTGGGCTTCCGGCTGCAAGGTTTCAACGATAGCCGTCAAAGGAACGACAAGCGTCTGGCCAGCAACGGTAACGACCATGCCATCCAGAACCGCCAGTGTCAGCGGCAAGCTCATGGTGAAAGTCGAGCCCTGACCGGGGCGCGAGCTGATGGAGATGCGCCCGCCCAATGCCTGGATGGACCGCTTGACCACGTCCATGCCAACGCCGCGGCCGGAAATGTCGGAAATCTTGTCCGCCGTCGAAAAGCCCGGCATGAAAATCAGATTGTCGATTTCCTCGTCGGAGAGATTGGCGTCGGCAGCGATGATATCGTTGTCGATAGCCTTCTGGCGGACCCGTTCGCGGTTGATACCGGCGCCATCGTCGACCAATTCGATCACGATGCGGCCAGACCGGTGCTTTGCCGTCAGCTTGACCGTGCCTTCCGGGTTCTTGCCGGCGGCACTACGCTTTTCGGGGGTTTCGATACCATGGTCAACGGCATTACGGATCATGTGGGTCAGCGGTTCGGCCAGTTTGTCGATGACCGTCTTGTCCACTTCGGTGTTCTCACCTTCGGTGACCAGACGGATCGATTTTCCAACCATATCAGCAACTTCGCGCACGATACGCGACATGCGCTGGAACACCGGCTTGACCGGCTGAGCACGGATCGCCATGACCGAATCCTGGATCTCGCGGGTGAGCTGTTGCAGCTCTTCGAGGCCCATATTGATCGACGATGTGCCGTTGGTGTCATTTTCGATGACGCTCTGCGACAACATGGCCTGGTTGATGACAAGCTCGCCCACCAGGTTGATCAGGCGGTCGACGCGATCGAGATCAACGCGGATCGTTTGCCCGGCAGCCGAAGCAGCAGACTGGTTTTGCGCGGCGGCTGCGGCAGCGGCAGCAGCGGCGGCTGGAGATTCTCTCTTCTCCCTGACGGCACTGACCACTTTGGTTGCGGTATCGGCGGCTTCCACGGCCTCGGCGATCAAGTCGACGGCGCTATCGTCAACTTCTTCAGCGGCGCTATCGTCGTCCAGCGCGGACAGATCGAACGGCACCGGTACCATCGGCAGCTCATCACTCCCTTCAGCAACAGTCGCTTCCTGTTCCTTGATTTCCAGTTCGCAATCCCATTCGGCAAACTCGAAAACAGTCCGAACGCCTTCTTCGCCTTTTTCGCTCTTCACCAGGATTTTCCAAGAGAAGTAGGCCTCCTCAGGATCCATGGATTCCAGCGTCGGAACGGCGCTTACATTGCAGTTCAGGCTGACTTCGCCGATGCGCGACAGATCACGCAGCAAAAGCGTGGCGTCATTGCCCTTGGCATAGAGATCCCGGCGCGGCTTGAAGGTCACTTCAAGCGGAGGAGACACAATGGGAGGCTCTTCGTCGGCAAAATCGTCAAAGGAGAATGGAACGGGTGCAAAACCGCTGTCATCCGTGGCTGCTGGCGCAGGTGCAGGCTTGGCAGCCGCCTTTGGAGCAGGTGCTGCCGCTGTGGCGGATGACGACGAAGGTACTTCACCCTTGGCAAGCGCTTCCAATTCCTTGACAAGGCCGCTTGAACGAGACGGATCGACGCTGCCGCCGTCACGAGAAGCATTGGTCAGGTCGGCGAGCACGTCGGCCGACTTGAGCATGACCTTCATGACTTCAATGCCCGGTTCCAGCTTATTGGATCGAACGCAATCAAGGGTCGTCTCAAAAACGTGAGCGAAGGCAACGAGATCGTCGAGACCAAACGCGCCTGCGCCTCCTTTGATGGAATGAACAGCTCGGAAAACAGCATTCACCGTCTCCGGGTCACGATCCCCATCGTTCATTTTCAGAAGACCGGATTCCAGTTCCGCGAGCTGTTCCTCGCATTCCTGGAAAAAGATCTCTTTGATTTCGTTCATATCCATCGAAGTCAGACCCCGTTAGGCGGTTACACGTTCAATCGCATCGATCAGTTTCGTCGGATCGAATGGCTTGACGATCCAGCCGGTAGCGCCAGCCTGGCGCGCACGGTTCTTCTTCTCAGCATCGCTTTCGGTCGTCAGAACGAGGATCGGAACGGCACGGTATTTTTCATTGCGGCGTACGCCCTCGATAAAACCAAAACCGTCAAGGCGCGGCATGTTGATATCGGTGACGATCACGTCGGGATTGCACTCTTCAAGCACTTCAAGACCTTCGACGCCGTCTTCGGCCTGGATGGTCTCGAAACCCGCATTGTTGAGGGTCACGAGAAGCATGTTGCGGATGGTTCTAGAGTCATCCACGGTTAATACTTTTTTCTTCATTGCCGGATCTCCGCGATCAGTTGATCGTTGTTCAAGCCCAAGAGCTGTATGGTTTTGGTGAAAGCGTCTGACGCCTTCTTTATCGAGAAGGTTTTCTGGTCTTCTTCCCAGGTTTTCGCGCCCGAGACGAGCACCTGGGCGCAAAGTGCTCCCATCCGCTCGACACCGGATGCGTCGATTTCAACTGCTCCTCCCCGCATGGACAGAAGCTTGTCCTTGAGCTGAGACGCTTCATTCAAGTCGAGCACCGATGCCAGCTTAAGCTGCGCCGATGCGCCTTTCTTGCTCGCCATAGACTGTTTCCCTACCGTTTCTATCGACCGCCCCATAAGGGTATGAGAGTTCAAAACCTAAGCGCTTCTCCGGCACGAAAAGCCGTTTTCATCCCGAACCTTCCTCCGTTGTATAAGAGGTAGGTAAATAAACCGCTCACATCGAAAGGCCTCCTGCCCGAATCGGCACTAAAAAATCGTGCCCCCCGAAGTCCTCGGAAAAAGCCGCCATCGGCAGCTCTGCCGTTTGCGCTGATGACACCGGATAACCGTTCGACGGATTGGTCTGGCTGCCCCGATAGTGCGTGCGCTCAATGGTGAATTGCCGCACGGTCTTGCCAAGCTCGACGATCACCGTATGCAGATCGGCACTGTCATCCGCAGCCTGGCGTGACAATTGCGCGCTTGCACGCGATGTTTCGCCCTGGGCTTCGAGCACGCACGCGACGCTATCCAGGGCTGCGGCCTGCTTGGCCGTTTCTCCAGCCATCACAGAGACCGATCGATTGATATCGACGACCTGTGTCACGATACTGGAAATCGCATCCTGGGTCCGATTGACCATCTCCACCCCGGCCTCGACCTGATGCTTGGTGGCCGCAACCAGGGCCTTGATTTCACGCGCACTGTCGGCGGACCGCTGGGCCAAAGCCCGTACTTCCTGGGCAACGACGGCAAAGCCCCGACCCGAATCACCGGCGCGAGCCGCCTCGATGCCGGCGTTCAAGGCCAGAAGGTTGGTCTGGAAGGCAATTTCATCGATAGAGCCGATAATATGGCCGATCTGCTCAGCGGAAGTTTCGATATCCGCCATGGCGGCGATGGCCTTACCAACCACTTCGCCGCTCGCTTCGACCGCCTTGACGGTCATCTCGACAGCCTGCTCGGTGAGTTTCGACTGCGCCGCGTTATGGCTGACTGTTTCGGTTACCTGCCGCAGGCTGGCACTTGCCGCATCAAGGCCCGCTGCGGCCTCATCGGCCCGCACACCCAGCGCGGATCCTTGCTCGCCAAGGGCAGCGCTGACGTCCTCCGCCGTGCGGCGGCTGGCGTCCATCACGGAAACCGCAGCGCAAATGCTCTCCATCGCGCCATTGAAACTCGACACGAGATCCTGATATTCCTCGGGGACATCACTGTTCAGCCGGCTGGACAGATCGCCCTGCGACAGCGCCGTGAATGCGCCTTGGAACAGATCCGTGACGCTGGCGCGCTCCTTGCGGCGTAGATCAGCCATGTCGCGATGATGCTTGAGGCGCAATTCGTTGAAGCGCAGGGAAACGGCAATCTCCACATCCACCATGACCAGGCGAATGAGCGCGCTGACCAGCGCCTGCAATTCGGCTGCCCGCTTGCGCGAGGACGGCATGAAACCACGATTGGCAAGATCGGCGAAGACGGAACTGACCAGGCCCTCCAGAACAACGGCATGGCCGGCAATCTGCCAACGGGGATCAAGCCCCATCCGGCTTTGGCTATCAGCCAGCACTTTGACACGCTCGGCATAGAGCGCATCGAAACGCGCGTCGGTCATCACGTCCCAATGGGAAACATAGAGATCATGGAGGCGGTCGATCTGCCGCTCGCCGGTAAACTGGCGGGCCGCATCGGGTGCCGTCTGCAGCTTGCGAAAAAACGCGCGCAGACCCGTTTCCACGTCAGTCTCCAGCCCAACCCGGTGGCGGCGCAAAAGACTGCAAGCATCCTGGTCCAGGCCGGCAAAATTCAGCCGGTCCCGCAAGCTGCCAGCCTGCGATCCACCTGTCCGTTCTGCCTCAGCGTGCTGAACCAATTGCCAATCCCCGCGGGGTCGGCCCTGTCGAACCAGGAACTGACCGCCATCACCTGTTAAATCGTCCGCATGGATGCGCTATACGCCGCATAACCTGGAGAACCGCTCTGTACTGGAGATACCGGATCGGAACCGGTACGGTGGGACTGGCATCATGCCGAGTGGGACGCGCAACGCGCCCATTCCTCCGTGTCCTACAATCTTTATGGTTAATTCGTTGATTGGAGGTTAATGTTTATTCGCTGCTCAACTTTACTGCCAAATTCTTAAAATTTGAATCGATTTGTGAAGGCGTAAACGTGAAATCAAGCTTGGAGCAAGGTTAAGTTGTGTTAATGTGGCACCAAGCGGCATGAAGGTCGAAGAGGTGAGCAATGATTGTTCTAGGAATAGGGGCTGCGCTGATTGCAGCAAGCACGATAGTTGTCGTATCGCTGAATGAGCGAGGCAAGTTGGCGGTCGCGACAAAGCCGACATTCTAACATACCATGCGTTTAACCCTCGCATGAAGAGCAGTCTTCCCTAGTAAAACTGCTGGTTTTTGTCGTCTCCACTCAAAAAATTTCCCAGATGTCTGGTCCATATCCTTGTAAGGATTGGTCGACTGCCTGTGCCATAGCAAATCATCTGAAGCCTTCAGAGGCGCCTTCTATGGTCCATCAGGGAACGGCATCGGCTTGAAGCTTGCCGCTTTGCCCATTCCCCTGTAGACGCATGGGGAACAGGTGCAATTGCCGGATATATCTATGAATACCGCCACGTCCCAGCCCCGCCGCCTCACCATTCTGGGGTCGACCGGCTCTATCGGAACCAACACGCTTGACGTGATCAGACAAATGGGCGGACGCGATCGCTTCGACGTCATGGCCCTGACAGGGCACGGCAATGTCGCTCTTCTGGCGGAGCAGGCACTGGTGACAGGCGCAAGGCTGGCAGTTACCTCTGATGAAAATCAATATATTGCCTTGAAAGACCTGTTATCGGGCAGCGGCATCGATGTTGCAGCCGGCAGCAGCGGGCTACAGGAAGCAGCATGCCTTGAGGCGGACTGGGTGATGGCCGCCATTGTCGGCACCGCCGGTTTGCAGCCAACCTTGACAGCTGCCGCACGCGGCGCCGATATCGCGCTCGCCAATAAGGAATGCCTCGTTTCGGCTGGCGAATTGTTCATCGAGACGGTGCGTAAGGGCGGCGGCAAGATTATCCCCGTCGATAGTGAGCATTCGGCAATTTTCCAATGCCTGGACGAAAATCACCGTGACACGCTGGAGCGGATTGTGCTGACGGCTTCTGGCGGGCCGTTTCGTACCTTCACCCGCCAACAGATGGCTGATGTCAGTGTTCAAACCGCCCGCGCCCATCCGAATTGGTCCATGGGACTGAAGGTGTCGATTGGCAGCGCCTCGATGTTCAATAAGGCGCTGGAGATGATCGAGGCCAAGCACCTGTTCGATCTGACACCCGACCAGATCGAGGTTATCGTCCATCCTCAGTCGATCATCCACTCCATGGTGGGCTATAGTGACGGCTCCGTGCTGGCCCAGCTTGGCGTACCGGATATGCGCACCGCCATCGGTTATGCGCTGAGCTATCCGAAACGCGCGGCGCTGGATGTGGACCGCTTGGATTTCACCAAGCTGGCGCGGCTGGATTTCGAAGCGCCGGACCTGGACCGTTTTCCGGCAATCCGTCTCGCCCGTACAGCGCTTGAGCGCGGCGGCTTGCAGGGCGCCGTGCTGAACGCCGCCGAAGAATGTGCCTTTGAGGCTTTTGTCGAGGAAAAAATCGGTTTTCTCGCCATGGCCGATGTGGTCGAGGATGTTATGGATCATCTCATGAGCTTGGCACCAGCGACCGTGATTGCCGATGTCTTTGCCGCCGATGCGCAGGCACGACGCCGAGCCCAGGAGGTCATCGTGAACCAAGGCCGCACGCGATAATCCAGAATGCTGCAACACTTTAAATCTGCAGTATAGTTTTTCTTGAGCCGATTCCGGCTTCAGGAATTATCCAGTCGCGCATACCGCAGCACGCAAGCGCTCGACATACGCACCGTCACAGCCTTCCAATGCCGTATTGCTCAGGCTGACCACGGTCAAACCGGCCTCGGGAATGATGAACCACGTATTGCCATAGACACCACCCCATTGCACCGCGCCCGGCGGCAGGGCGGTGGCCGCAGCTGCGGAATCGGTGATGACAGCGCCGAGAAAGCTGAAGCGCTTGCCGGCAAGCCCCATGGGGAGGTCGCCGATCTGGTTGGAGAGACACATTTGCGCAAGCTCGGGTGACATCAGTCCACCCCCACCAGTACGAATGGTTTCGAGCAGCGTCAGCACATCCAGCGCCGTACCGGCCATTCCACCACCACCGGACTGGAAAGCACGGGGATTGAAAATCCGCGAGGGGGAAAAAGCCGGACCTTCGCCGCCCGATGGAGCGGTCGCCTGCCATCGCTCCTCCATCCGCTCAGCCCGCTGTTCGCCGTCCCGATACGGAACTGCCAGCCGCGCCATATCCGTAACATGGAATCGGGCATCCTTCAGCCGCATGGGGTCGCAAACATGCTCGACCACCGCCGCCTCCAGCAGGTTTCTGCCTTCGATAGAACCGAAATACTGGGCAAATGGCGTCCTGCTTGTTGTACCTTGAACAGGAGCGACAGCCCCACCATCCTCGTCCTGCTTCACTGCACAGTTCTCACCATGCACTTTGGCCACCACGGCACCGAGCAAATCGGTGCTCATCGAATAGGCCCAGCGCTCGCCAGGGGCAAAAGCCAGCGGAATGGCATTATGGCGGCTGAAATTCTCCTCAACCGTCAGATCCGTATCGAGAAGACCAAGATTGATGGCCCGCTCACGCGGCAGCCTTTGCAGCGCCGGATCATAGGTCAAACCTGATGTGTGGGTGAGCAGATGACGAACCGTGATGGCAGCAAACGCGCCGGCTGGCGTCTTGGGCCGGAACCAGGGAAGGTGATCGGCCACAAGATCATCAAGACCCAGCAATCCCTTGTCGACCATAGCGAGTGCCGTGACCGCGACAAATGGTTTTGTGACGGATGCGAAACGAAAAATCCTATCGAACTGCACTGGAATACGCGCTTCCCGATCCGCATAGCCAATGGCCCGCCGCAGCAGGGGCTGTCCGTGCCTGAACACCATGACCACCGCCCCAACCAGAGCCTCGCTTGACACAGCCTCTTCCAGCACGCGGTTGACCCGCTCGACAATCGACATCCTATCCCTCCCCTAAAACAAAATGCGGGCCATGTGACCATGACCCGCACAACCTGCGCAAGAGTGAAATGGAAAAATCAGGCGACAGCCCGCGCCAGCGCACATCTCGACCAGAGCTGATGTAGGGCTCCGACCAGATGATCGACATCGGCATCGCTATGCAATGGCGTGGGCGTGATGCGCAGGCGCTCGGTTTTCTTCGGCACCGTCGGGTAATTGATCGGCTGCACATAGATATTGAAATTGTCGAGCAGGATATCGGAGATCCATTTGCATTTGGCGGCATCCCCAACCAGGACCGGCACGATATGGCTAGGATTGGGCATGTGAGGAATACCGCGCGCATCCAGAAGCGACCGCAGCCGACGTACTCGTTCCTGATGGGCGAAACGCTCGATCTGGCTGGATTTCAGATGCCGGATCGAGGCGACTGCGCCAGCAGCCAGAGAAGGCGGCAGAGCAGTCGTGAAAATAAAACCTGACGCAAATGAACGGATGAAATCGCACAAGGCGGTTGAAGCGGTGATATAGCCACCCATCACGCCAAACGCCTTGCCAAGCGTGCCTTCGATGATTGTCAGCCGGTCCATGATGCCTTCACGCTCGGCAACACCGCCGCCGCGCGGCCCATACATGCCGACCGCATGCACTTCGTCCAGATAGGTCATGGCACCGTAGCGATCGGCCAGATCGCAGATTTCCCTGATCGGCGCGATATCGCCATCCATCGAATAGACGCTCTCAAAGGCGATCAGCTTCGGCGCCTTGGGATCGGCGGCCTTCAGCTTGGCTTCCAGATCCTTGACGTCGTTATGCTTCCAGATGACCCGTTCGCATTTCGCATAGCGGATGCCCTCAATCATCGAGGCATGGTTCAGGGCATCGGAAAAGATAATCAGGCCGGGGATCTTCTGCCCGAGCGTACCGAGCGTCGCCCAGTTGGAAATATAGCCTGACGTGAAGATCAGCGCCTGTTCCTTGCCATGCAAGTCGGCCAGTTCCTGCTCCAGCAGAACATGATAGTGATTGGTGCCGGAAATATTGCGGGTGCCTCCAGCACCCGCGCCACAGTGATCGATGGCGTTTTTCATCGCCTCGACGACCTGTTCGTTCTGGCCCATGCCCAGGTAGTCGTTCGAACACCAGACGGTCACGTCATGCTGACCGTTTTCCGTGTAGCGGGTAGCCCGTGGAAAATTGCCGCGCTGGCGCTCAAGATCGGCAAAAACCCGGTAACGGCCTTCTTCGTGCAGGCCATCCAGTTCGCTCTTGAAAAACGCTTCAAAATCCATTGCGCCTGCTCCAATCTTCCTGGATCTCTTTTGAGATCGTTCGGGGCAGCGGTCAACCCCTTAAAGTGATTCTAAACTGCGACAAAAGGCACCGGCACTGATGTGCGGTCCGATAACCGCTGCCACCATCGCCGCCCGACGATCGATCTCTCCAATCGATACGAGCCGCATGGTCATTCAGTAGCCGACACAGATCCAAACAGACTTGATCTGTGTCAAGCTTGACGGCGCGCACAGCAAAAGTGGTCGTGAACACAGCAGACATTTATTATAGAATAAACTAAAACAAAATAACTTTAATAGGGGTTACCAACCATCCTCCTCGGCTATGCGCCAAATTGCAATTTAGCGGTATTCACAACCGGAATACGAGCGGATTTCTTCAGTGTTCATTGTTGCAAGTCGCCTACCCTGAAAAAAATCGTCCATGCTGACAATCTCTTTGAGAGACACCTTAAAAAACAGAGCGTTTCCGGTGGACATTCGCCGCTCTCGCTATATGTTTTTGCAATGTTGGGATTCCAGCAATGGACAACAATCGGCAGGAAATGCGTCAAAAGACGACAAATAATGCTGCATAACAAAATATCAGCGCAGGGGCGGACGCGCCGGCAGACCCAAATCTGGCCAGGATAATGAACGATCGGCGAGACCTGGGTATCCGGATAAATCCAATACGGAGATGGACATGAAAAAGGCAATTATACTCATTCTGGCAGGCTTGGCCGTCGCCGGTTGCACGGAAACCGAAAAGGGCGCCGGCATTGGCGCCGCATCGGGTGCCATCATCGGCGGCGTCGCCACTGGCAATGTCCGCGGTGCGGCGGTTGGTGCTGCCGTGGGCGGCGTAGCAGGCGCCATCATCGGACGCGTCAACGAGCAGCCGGGCCAGTGCTACTATCGTGACCGCTACGGTCGTCGCTACGTCGACAACTGCCCACGCGGCTACTGACATCCAGCCACCGCCGGATCCAGCCGTTCTCGGCCCGATCCGGCGGTGGCCATACAATACCGGAAGAGTTCACCGAGGAACTGTTCCGGCTATAATCGCAGATGGGAATAGCGATTTCGGAGCAAGGGGTGCGGGATGGTTTTGCTCCGGCCAGATTGAGGACTTCAGACACTGTTTATACCGAGTAGGGTGACATTGCCGAATGTCAGTAGAGCGTTTCGGAAGTCAGGCACCGCTCTGGCATGTGTCGTCGTGGGTGCGGCGGCTTTGTCGTTTCCAGTTGATGCCTATGCCTTCAAGATTTTCGGGATAACCCTGTGGGGCCGCGATGAAGGCAAAACGGATGTTGTCGATCCCGTGCGGTATTCTGTCGATTTCCAGTCGAAAGAAGCGTCCGGCAATCGCGATAAGAAAGATGCTTCCGGCGACCTGAAAGACGCGCTGGAAAAAAGCTCGCAGCTGATACAGGAGAAGGACAAGCCGGTCTCCGGCGATCTTGGCGTGGTCATCAAGGCCCGCGAGGACCGGGAGCGGCTCCTGGCGACACTTTACGAACACTCCTATTATGGCGGCGTCATTACCATGACGGTCAATGGCACGCCCCTGGATAGCCTGCCCCCCAATCCCGAATTCCCCCACACGAAACCCGTGCCGGTTAAAATAGAGGTCGAACCCGGCCCGCTCTTTACCCTCGGCAAGGTAACGTTGACCGGCGATGCCGCAAAGCTTGGCCCAACGGCCTATGATCTTGTGGCAGGCAAGCCTGCCGGTTCCCTGGCGATTATCAAGGCCGCCAATAAGATAGCCGATGATCTGAAGGCGCAAAGCCGCCCTCTCGCCCGCATTTCCGACCGGCAGGTGGTCGCGGACCATCAAAGTAATCGGGTGGATGTGACCATTGGTGTCTCCGCCGGGCCAGTCGCGCCCCTGGGTCCGGTTGCAGTCTCCGGCACCAAGGCCGTCGATCCTGGTTTCGTGCAGAAATATTCAAGGCTCAATGCCGGTCAGCCCTATTCGCCGGAAGATCTGCGCAAGGCATCCGACCGCTTGCGCAAGCTTAACGTCTTCTCCAGCGTGACCGTCACCCAAGCCGATAAACTCAACTCACAGGGCGCCATTCCGCTCAATATCACCGTTTCGGAAGGCAAATTCCGCTATTTCGGGGCCGGGGCAACCTATGACACCATCGACGGTGCGGGATTGCAGGGCTATTGGGGCCACCGCAACCTGTTTGGCCAGGCCGAATCTCTGCGGATCGAAGGCACGGTCAGCGGCATCGGCGAGAAAACCGATGCAACGGATTTCGATTATTCCGCTGGCATCACCTTTACAAAGCCAGGTTTTCTGCTGCCGTCAGGCACACTGGAAGCCTCGATCAAGGCCGCAACACTCAGCACCGATTCCTATGATGCCGACACCATCACCGGCAAACTCGGCTATTCCTATGAGTTGACTGACTATGACACGGTTTCGGCGGCCACCGCGCTGGAATATGCCAGGATCGATGATGCCTTTGGCCGAAACGACTACCTGACCTTTTCCGTGCCTCTCGATTATGTGCGCGATACCCGAGACAACAAGATGAACCCGACCACCGGCTACCGCGCCACGCTCAGCGCCGCGCCGAGCTATGAATTCCTCGGCAGCACTGTATTTTCCAATTTCGAAGGGTCGATTTCCGGCTATCACGGACTTGGCGCGGAAGACCGGGTGGTGCTGGCGGGCAAATTGGCGGTAGGGACCTTGTTTGGCACCGGCGGGCTTGCCGATATTCCGGCGACGCGACGATTCTTCGCTGGCGGCGGTGGTTCGGTGCGCGGTTATGGCTATCAAAGCATTTCGCCCAGAAACAGCGCGGATGACGCCACCGGCGGGCTTTCCTATATGACGGCATCACTGGAAACGCGCATCGGCATTACCGAAACGATTGGCCTGGTGCCGTTCTTCGATGTCGGGACCGTGTCCAGCGGGCATGTGCCTGATTTCTCCGATATCAAGGCAGGCGCGGGCATCGGCCTGCGCTATGCGACGCCGTTCGGCCCGATCCGCCTGGATGTGGCCGTACCGCTCAATCCCTATCCCGACGGCGACAAATACGGCATATATGTCGGTATTGGACAAAGTTTCTGACGCAGAAGCAGCCGTTCGGGACAGAAGAAGGTCGGAACAGACAGTGAGCGCACTCAAAACCCTATTCTCAGGCCTTGGCCGCATTCTCGCCTATGGTTTGCTGGTGCTGGCCGCGATGCTGGTCGTGGCGCTGACGCTGGTCGGCACGACGCAATTCGGCAGCCGGTTCATCGGCGATTTCGTCGCCTCACTGGTGTCGAAGCCAAACCGGATCATCGCCGTGGACGGGATCAGCGGCCTGCTGGACGGGCATTTGCGGGCGGACACAATCACTGTTTCCGACGCGAACGGTCCCTACGGCCGAATTCAGGATCTCTCCATCGACTGGTCGCCGCTGGCGCTGATGTCACGCCGTTTCGAGGCCTCGCAGATCAAGGCCGCCTCCCTGACATTGGCCCGCAAGCCCTTGCCGACCGTGGAGACCACAACAGAAACCTCCAGCAGCAACGGTTTCAGCCTGCCGGTGGATGTCAGGGTCGAGCGGGTGTCTGTACCCGACATCCGGCTGGAACAACCGCTGCTCGGCACCGCAGCCCGGTTGACTTTGGACGGCAATGTCGAGGCTGAACGAGGCAGTGAGGCGACCCCGCAAGCCATCACGTCGCAACTGACGGTGAGCCGTGCAGATCTGCCGCAGGCAAACCTGTCGGCCCGGCTCGCCTACGCGCCGCAGCAGAACCGGCTGGACGTCGACGCCACCCTGCAGGAGCCAAAGGGCGGTCTCCTCGCCAACCTGCTGCAATTGCCGGATGATCCGGCGCTTGCCATCACGGTCAAGGGCGGCGGGCCGATCAACGATTGGAAAGGCTCGCTGGCGGCAACGCTCGACGGCACACCGCGATTGGACATCACCGCAACGCATAGGCTGGCCGCAGACGGTCGCCATGTGACCATCAATGGCGACGGTGCCTTCGATAGCCTGTTGCCCGCCAATCTCCGCGACCTGTTTGCCGGCAAAACCATGATCGACATTGCCGCCCGTCTTTCCGATGACGGTGCCTTGAGCGTGGAAAAAGGCAGCGTCGAGACCGGCAGCCTGTCGCTTGCCGCCAGCGGCACCTATACGCCGAAAGGCGAAAATTCCCTTCACGCTACACTGACCGGCAAGAATGGCCCTGCCGCGATCCGTTGGCCGCTGGACGATGGCACCGTCGCCGCCCAAGTCTCCGGCTTGACATTTAGCCTGACCGGGGCAGCCGAAGCGGCAAAACTTGAAACCACCGCGGCGCTGGAGAGCCTGACACTGCCGCAGGGCACGTTTGGCGATATCGCCCTTAAAGCAAGCGCGCCTGCTTTCAACCTGACCACCCGTTCCGGCAGAATCGATACCACACTGACCGTACAGCAAGCGCAGTTGACGGACCCGACGTTGGCGCGCGCCGTGAAGGCACCTCTGACCCTCAAGGCACCGATTTCGGTCAGCCCTCAGCAGATTGCCGCCCAACCGCTCACCATCGAAAGCCCGGCGCTTGGCGGCAGCGTGACGGCTGCCTATACCATCGCCAGCAAGGCCGTGGAGGCACAATATGCACTGTTTGCGCGGCCTGAAGCGCTGCCACAAGCCGTGACGGAAAAGCTGGTGGGAACGCCTGGTGGCACCGAGCAAAGCAATATGGTGAAGCTTTCCGGCGAGGCACGCTATTCCGCAGGTGATGGGATTGTCATTCCCGGTTTTACGCTGGAAACACGGCTGCTGAACGCTTCGGGCAAACTGTCTTTTGTCAGGCAGCAGCTGGCCACCACACTCTCGGGGATGATCACCGATTTCAGCATCTTGCAGGCCAATGCATCGGGCAAGGCCGCGTTCGAGCTCCAGGCCAATGGTCCCATCAATGCCTTGCAGACCAATGGCACGATCACCATCGATGCCGCAAAGCTTGCTGGCCGCGCCCTCACTGGCTTTTCCATGGCGGCGAAAGCCGACCTGACACGCGGCGCGCCCTCTGCAACGCTGACCGCGCAAGGCGCGCTGGATGGCAAGCCGGTTCGGTCCAATCTCAACCTCACCTCCAAAGACGGCGTCATCGCCCTGCCGGATCTGAGCTTGACGGTGGGCGACAACCGCTTGAACGGTGCCTTGAGCTTTTCCCGCGCCCGTCTTCCCAGCGGTACTGTCGATTTTGACTTTCCCGATCTCGGCCTGCTGGCCGCCCTTGGCGGACAGACCGCATCGGGCGATCTGAAAGGCTCCATCAGACTGGATGAGGCCAATGGCAAGATTGCCGCCCGGATCAAGGCCGAGGGCACCGCCATTCGCCAGGGTTCGACAACAATCGCGCAGCCGTCGGTCGATGTGACCACCAACGACCTCCAGTCGCTGGCCTTGCAGGGCATGGTCAAGGCGGACCGGATCTCCACTGGCTCTGCCCTTGTGGAACAGCTGGCGCTTCAGTTCGACCGGAGAGGAACCCGCACCGATATCGACCTTTCGGGACGATACGACAATGCACCTTTGACCGGAAAAGCGCTGGTGCAGCAGGATGGCAATAGCATCGGCATTGCCCTGCAGGATTTTGCCGTCAGCCCACGCGGTATCCCAGTGACGCTGGCCCGGCCCACTAATATCACCGTGGAAAATGGCACCGCAACAATCGACACGCTCACCATCAAGGCCGGCAGCGGCACAATCACGGTCGCTGGCAAGGCAGGCGCGGCTCTGGATATGACAGCGCAGATCAACGCGCTCCCCGCCTCGCTTGCCAATACATTTTCGGCCAATCTGGGCGCGACCGGCACACTCTCCGGCAAGATCACCGCCACCGGCAGCACATCCGCGCCGAAGATCGCTTATGACCTGCGCCTCGACGATGCCAGCGTTACGCAGATGCAGTCCGCTGGCCTGCCACCTCTGGCGATTACCGCGTCCGGCACCTTTGCGGACAATCGGCTGTCCGTGGACAGCCGCGTGACCGGCGGCGGCGGTCTGAATGTCACAGGCGGCGGCTCGTTGTCCCTTACAGGTGACAAGCCCATCAATATGACATTCAAGGCCAATCTGCCCCTCACCGCCTTGCAGGGCCTGTTGACCAAGCAAGGATTGACGGCAGAAGGCAATGCCAATGGCGATATCAGCATTGGCGGCACCCTGTCCTCCCCGGCGTTATCCGGCACCATCAGCACAGCCAAGGCCCGGCTGATTGATGTGAAGCACAATATCGCCCTTGAGCAATTGACCGTGGACATTGCCTTGACCGGCGATCAGGCCCGGATCAACTCCGCAACCGGCAGGATTTCCGCCGGAGGCAAGGTGTCGGCGACCGGCACGATCGACCTGAAAGGTCAGGGATTGCCCAGCGACCTGACAATCAAGCTCGACAACGCCATCTACATCGATGGTACCTTGGTCACCGCGACCGTCAACGGCAGCATGGGGTTGAAAGGCCCCTTGCTGGATGGACCGACCCTGTCCGGCAAGCTGACACTGGACAAGACCTCAATCACCATTCCGTCCCGGCTGCCGGGATCGATTGCCCAGCTCGACATCAAGCACAAGAACGCTCCGGCCGACGTGCGTCGCCAAACGGCAATTCTCAATCCAGAGAAAACGGGGGATGGCAGTAGCTCGCCGATTCTGCTCGATCTGCAAATCGCGGCTCCCTCGCAAATCTTCGTGCGCGGACGCGGAATCGACGCCGAACTGAACGGCACCGTGACCATCAAGGGCAGTATCGCAGCACCGCAAGTCTCGGGTGGCTTCACCATGCGTCGGGGCCGGATGGTCATTCTCACCAAGCGGCTGGATTTCAGCTCAGGCAAAATTACCTTTAGCGGTGGCCTTATCCCAGTCGTCGACTTCGAGGCTACCAGCACATCAGGCAGCACGACGCTGACAGCCAAGGTATCCGGCGTGGCGACCGACCCGGATATCAGCTTTTCATCCGCTCCCGCCCTGCCGCAGGACGAGGTCCTCGCCCAGCTTATTTTCGGCCAGTCGATGGCGAAACTGTCGCCGCTGCAAATTGCTCAATTGGCGGATGCCGTCGGTCAGTTGGGCGGTGGCAATTCGACATCCCTGTTCAACAGTCTTCGCAGCGCCGTTGGCGTCGACGATCTCGACATCAGTACCGATTCCAAGGGCAATACCCAGTTCAGCGCCGGAAAATATCTGAACGACAAAACCTATCTCGAATTCCAGCAGGGCAGCACCGGCAGCAAGGCCGTGATCAACCTGGATGTCGGCCGTGGCTTCAAGCTGAAAGGCGAGGCTGGCGCCAGTGGATCGAGCGGCGGCGGTGTGTTCTATGAGAAAGAATACTAGAGTTTGTTAGACTCACAACGTCTCCGACAGGTTTCAAGGCGCGATCCACTCGCTCTACAGCCTCGTAATTTATAAGTGCGCGATGCATAACACCTTAAATTTCCTGCGTAATTTCTTAAATCAAGCTGAGATCAAGGAATTATGGAAAAACAAAACCGTGCATCGCCAGCGCTTTATCACACGCATAAATCCCAACTCAATATTTTTTCATGCTCCGAATCCTTTTCTCTTTAAAACCGGCGAGGATTTAAGGAATTGTACAGCGGATTGTCGGTAGAATTCAGCTTGATAAGCCCCGACCTCCGGTGTCCGTAACGTCCCTGGAAAGACGGGAGCTATCGATATATTTCAAAGGATGCTTGAATAGCTATTTCTTAACAAAATACCCGTATGAATATAGGGCTTAAGGCAAGGTCGTTGATCACACAACAAAGGATGTGAGAATGCGCTCCGCACTTGACGTCGCACGAGCCAACACAGTTGGCTTTATGCATAGGCTCTTGGATCTAAAAAATCGATCTCACTGAAGAATTCTACGAACAGTCATTGAAATTGACATTCGTATTGAACGTTCAATTTCCCAAGGTGAGGATGCGATTCACATCTTCAAGCCCTTGGTATGGTTCGAGAAATACAAACACCACGACTACTAGCACCACGGCGTCATCAGGGAATGCCCCAACAGGATACGCGTGCTACAGGACACAGAGGAAGAACGATGCTGGGTTTCGGTTCAGATGCAGAAAACATTCTGTCGGCGCTTGCAAAATCTCAGGCCGTCATTGAGTTCGATCTCGAAGGCACGATTATCACCGCCAACGACGTGTTCTGTCGGTTGATGGGATATCGGCCTGAAGAACTCAAAGGGCGCAAGCACGCGCTGTTTTGTGATCCTTCCTATGTGTCCTCTGCGCAATATAAGGCCTTCTGGCAAAAGCTGTCAGGCGGGCAATCCGAAACGGCCACCTTCAAGCGGATCAACAAGGCAGGCCAGGAGGTCTGGATCAACGGCTCCTATAATCCCGTCTGCAACAGCCGAGGCAAGCCCTACAAGGTGGTAAAGATCGCAGCCGATGTCACCACCGCACAGTTGCAGACCCTCGAAGACCGCGGCAAGATGGCCGCGATT
This sequence comes from Agrobacterium vitis, assembly GCF_014926405.1. Lineage (NCBI taxonomy): Bacteria > Pseudomonadati > Pseudomonadota > Alphaproteobacteria > Hyphomicrobiales > Rhizobiaceae > Gillisella > Gillisella vitis. The sequence continues at coordinate 3,549,699 of NZ_JACXXJ020000005.1, read as the reverse complement.
TCACGCGCTCAGGCAGTCATTGAATTTACCAAGACCGGAGAGATTATTTCTGCCAACGAAAACTTCCTGAGAGTGCTGGGATATAGCTTGGCGGAAATCCAGGGCAAGCATCATTCGATGTTCTGCGAACCCTCCTACACCGCGAGCCGAGACTACAAACTATTCTGGGAAAAACTCAGCAATGGCGAGTTCATCGCAGAAGAGTTCAAGCGCATCGGCAAGGGCGGTAAAGTGGCATGGATTCAAGCCTCTTATAACCCGATCTTCGATGCCGACGGCAAGGTGATCAAAGTGGTGAAATTCGCCACCGATGTCACTGACCGGGTGCGGTGCGTACAGGAAATCGGGCACGCTTTGCAGGCTCTTTCGGATGGCGACCTGACAGTGTCGCTGGAGCGGCCTTTTGTTTCTGGCCTCGACCAGATTCGGCTGGACCTGAACAATGCCATGGAAAAACTGACAACCGCGATGCGAACCGTGGCCATGAACGCCAATGCAATCGCCGCTGGAACCAACCAGATCAAATCCGCTTCTGACGATCTTTCCCGCCGCACCGAGCAGCAGGCTGCCTCTGTCGAGGAAACCGCCGCAGCCCTTGAAGAAGTAACCCAGACGGTCACCGACAGCGCAAAACGGGCCGCCGAAGCCGCCAATCTCGTTGCTCGCACAAAAGCCCAGGCCGAAGCCTCAAGCCAGGTGGTTCGCAACGCCATTGACGCCATGGGCCAGATTGAAAACTCCTCCAATGAGATTTCAAACATCATCGGCGTGATTGACGATATCGCCTTCCAGACCAACCTGCTGGCGCTGAATGCCGGAGTTGAAGCCGCCCGCGCCGGCGAGGCCGGGAAGGGTTTTGCCGTCGTTGCCCAGGAAGTACGCGAACTGGCGCAACGCTCTGCCAAGGCCGCCAAGGAAATCAAACTTCTGATCACCACGTCAAGCAACCAAGTCGAAACCGGCGTATCGCTGGTGGGCGAAACCGGCAAGGCGCTGACAACGATCCTGGCGGAAGTTCAGGAGGTCAACCGTAATATCGGCGCCATTGTCGAGGCCACTCGGGAACAGGCAACCGGCCTTAGAGAAATCAACAAGGCCGTCAACACCATGGACCAGAATACCCAGCAGAATGCCGCCATGGTGGAAGAAAGCTCGGCGGCGAGCCATGGCCTTGCCCAACAAACCGAAAACCTGCGCAACCTGCTCGAACAATTTAGATTTGAGAAACATTCTTCCGCTAGGATGAGCCATGACAAATATGCGGCTTAGCGGTAATCGCTACGCATCGCATGGACGAACATCGGACTAATGATCGCAATACAGCCCCGGCGGGTAACCTGTTTACAGGAAGCGGAGGGCGAAAGACAGGCGGGACGGATATCATGGCAACACCTATTACCCCTACCAGCTTCGGCGGTGAAAACCTCGAAATCATCGCTTTTCGCCTGCATGATCAGGAGTTCTGCGTCAAGACCACCACAATCCGGGAAATCCGCGGCTGGGCGCCTTCCACGCCCATTCCGCATGCACCGGCCGATGTGATCGGCGTGATGAACCTGCGCGGTTCGGTCATTCCGATCATTGATCTTGCCTACAAGCTCGGAATGAAGAGCACGGTTGCCAATGAGCGCTCCGCCATTGTTGTCGCTGAAGTGCACAATATGGTCATTGGCATGCTGGTGGACCGGGTGTCTGACATCCTGACCATCCCCTCCAGCCAGGTTCAGCCGGTTCCAGAAGTTTCGGCCTCTTTCGACAAGACGTTTTCCGAAGGCATCATCGCCAATGAAAACGGCATGATCTGCTTCCTGAACCTTTCCAAGATGTTCAAGGGCAGCGAGCTGGAAGAGCTTGCGGCCTGATCTTATAAAACGATAATATCAAAAGCGGCCTCATCGGGCCGCTTTTTTGTTTTTGTGCTTTTGCTCTCTTCTGCATGGCTCGGATCAAAAATGCCGCCCTGCTTTTAAGCAGGGCGGCATGACGAGATCGGTTAGCCAAACAGCACAAGCGTGCTGCGCAGAGTGACCCAAACACCCCAGAGCAAGGGAATGCCGACAACGGCCCAGGCGAGCGCCGCCTTGGCGTCGAAACCGCCCTTGCCAATGCCGAACGAGCCGGTCGGGCCAGCACTGGCGGCGGCAGTCTTGGCCTGAAGGGCGGCAACCTCGTCATCCGACATGAACCATTTCTCCGGCAGTGGACGGATCAAGGCATTGGCGACAAGGCCGAGCGCCAGCATGCCGGCCAGGATATACATCGTGCCGGTATAAAGTGCGGGACCGGGAGAAATCCCGGCAGCAATCTGGGCCTCGCGGATATAATTGACCACGACAGGACCGACGATGCCCGCCGTTGCCCAGGCGGTCAGCAATCGGCCATGAATGGCGCCCACGAATTGCGTTCCGAAGATATCGGCGAGATAGGCCGGAATGGTGGCAAAACCGCCGCCATACATCGACAAAATGACGCCAAAGGCCAGAACGAACAGCGCCCTGGAGCCCAGGCCCGCCAAAGTCGGTGCCAGCGCATACAGCAGAATGCCGAGCAGGAAAAAACAGTAATAGGTGTTCTTGCGCCCGATCTTGTCCGACATCGACGCCCAGAAAAACCGTCCGCCAATGTTGAACAGCGACAACAATCCGGTAAATCCGGCAGCAATGGCGGCGATCTGCGCCTTTTGCGCGGTGTCCAATTGCGAGAATGTCAGGTCCGGCAGACCGATCAGTGAGCCGGCAAAAATTTCCTGAAGCATGGGCGAGGCCATGCCGATCACTCCGATACCCGCCGAGACATTCAGGCAGAGCACAGCCCAGATCAGCCAGAATTGCGGGGTTTTGTGAGCATCACGCAGATGCACGTGGCGATGGGTAATCATGCTGCTCTTGGCAACAGGCGGGGTCCAGCCTTCTGGACGCCAGCCTGCCGGCGGAATGCGGTAGCCGAAAGCGCCGCCCATCATGAAGACGAAATAGATGGCAGCCATAACCACGAACGTCTGCCAGACGCCCGGCCCGGCATCGGAACGGAACACGCCCATCAGAAGGTTGGCGAGCGGCGCACCGATCATCGCCCCGCCGCCAAAGCCCATGATTGCCATGCCGGTCGCCATGCCGCGCCGGTCTGGAAACCATTTGATCAACGTAGACACCGGAGAAATATAGCCGAGGCCAAGCCCGATGCCGCCGATCACGCCCGCGCCGATCCACATCAGCCACAGTTGATGGGTGAAAACGCCCAGCGCCGCGACGAGAATGCCGCCGCACCAGCAGCAGGCCGAAACAAACCCGGCACGGCGCGGGCCAACCCGCTCCAGCCATCCACCCCAAAGCGCTGCGGAACAGCCGAGCAGCACGAAGAACAATGTGTAGATCCAGCCGAGATCGGCGACGCGCCAATTGCATTCGGTGGTGAACAGCGCGCCGACAAGTGACAGACCAGCGCAGCTTGCAGGCACCGTGGTGCCCAATGCCTTACTGAGCGGCAGCCAGAAGACGCTAAAACCATAGGCCATGCCGATGCAAAGATGAATGGCAAGCGCTGCTGGTGGCACCAGCCAGCGATTAAAACCCGGTTTTGCGATGATCCGTTCCCGATCAAGCAAACCGGCAGATGATGACAGCGCTGTCCCCGGCGCATTCGTAACTGCCATAAATATCCCTCCTCGTGCTTCTATCCAAATGGAGGCCCCAGCCAAATTTGGAGAAGTCGTTGCTCAAACAAAAAACCAGTGCATGATGGCATGAACCAAGTGAATGCATCACGACACTGGTTGGCTTGTCTATTCCCAGCACTATCTGTAGCAAACAGCGCGACTGCCACCGCCACACATAGCGCGTCTGTCGAATGGCCAGATAGGGCCCTAATCAACCTGTTAAAATCTTTAGACTATTTGGCGCCATGCACACTAGGCCGTCGCCCGTTCGGTCAGACTCAAGCTGTGCCGCGCCCCGCCATGCCAAAGGCCTCGGCACTATTATCCACTGGACGCTTGATCAGTTTCGCCGCCTCGATCACCAGCGGGTCAAATCCATCTCGACCGGTATCGATCATCTCGAAAAACTGACGGCGCATGCGCGGTTCCCAGAACTTGTTGATATGGGTTGCCACGCCTTGCACCCGCTCATGCTCCGGCTGCGTGTTGAAGAATTGAGCGATCTGGTTTGCCATGCGGATCAGTTTTTCAGCAATATGGTCATGCGACATCGGCGGAAACCCCGGATATTATGCGGTCAGGACGAGTGAACACTTCAAAATCATCGCCACGGGCAATGCCGATCAGGGTCATGCCCGCCGCCTGCGCGGTGCGGATGGCAAGAGCGGTTGGCGCGGAAATCGCCAATAGAATCGGCGCACCCAGCATGGCCGCCTTCTGCACCATCTCCACCGACAACCGGCTGGTGACGACCACCACGCCGTCTTCGCCCCGGCGTCCGGCCTTCAACACCGCACCGACCAATTTATCAAGAGCATTGTGACGCCCCACATCTTCCCGGATCGCCAACAGGCCTTCGCCGGGAATGAAGAAACCAGCCCCATGCACCGCATGGGTTTGCCGGTTAAGCGCCTGCGCCCGGCTGAGCGCATCGATAGCCTCACGGATATCCGCCGGTGTCAGCGTCAATCCGCCGGTGACGATCGGTACATCCCGGCTGGCCTGTTCGATTGACTCAATGCCGCAGAGACCGCAACCAACCGGCCCCGCCATACGACGGCGGCGGGTAATCAGGGCGTCCGCTATCGTATCCAGCAGCGTCACCTGCACATCAATGCCGCTTCCCGCCTCGACCGGCTCAATATCGAGAACCTCATCCAGCCGGGTAATAATGCCCTCGGCCAGCGAAAAGCCCAGCGCAAAATCCTCGAGATCGGCGGGCGTCGCCATCATCACGGCGTGGGTAGAGCCGCCATAGGAAAAGGCCACCGGCACTTCCTCCGGCACGATCCGGTGGGCCTCCTTGGTCATCCCTTGGCGATACTGCACCTGCGGCACGAGACAGGTGGTTTTCATCTCCGGCATGACAGCAAAACCCTCCTTCCCGTTATCCTCCCTGACCACCATTCTATTCCGCCGCTTCCAGCTTGCCGGAAATCCGGCGGGACTGGCGCGACAGTTCATCATAGTCCCGCTGCCATTCCGTCGGACCGTTTGAGGGCGAAACCTGCACTGCGGTCACCTTATATTCGGGGCAATTGGTCGCCCAATCGGAATAGTCTGTCGTGATGACATTGGCCTGCGTATCCGGGTGGTGGAAGGTGGTATAGACCACGCCCGGCGCGACGCGATCAGTGATCAATGCCCGTAGCGTTGTATCACCGGAGCGGCTGGCCAGCTTGATCCAGTCTCCTTCCTTGATACCGCGCTGTTCGGCATCATGCGGATGGATTTCCAGCCGGTCTTCGCCATGCCAGACGGTATTTTCGGTGCGCCGCGTCTGCGCGCCGACATTATACTGCGACAGAATGCGACCGGTGGTCAGCAGCAGCGGGAAACGCGGGCCGGTCCGCTCGTCCGTCGCCACATATTCGGTGCGGATAAACTTACCCTTGCCGCGCACGAAGCCATCGACATGCATGATCGGCGAACCTTCTGGGTGCTTTTCATTGCACGGCCATTGCACCGACCCCTTTTCCTCCAGCATCTCATAGGAAACACCGGCGAAGCTTGGCGTCGTCGCAGCGATTTCCGCCATGATCTCGGACGGATGGCTGTAATTCCAGCCTAGACCCATGGCCTCAGCCATTTTCTGGGTCACTTCCCAATCGCTATAGCCATTCTTCGGGCTCATCACCTTGCGCACCCGGTTGATGCGTCGCTCGGCATTGGTAAATGTGCCGTCCTTTTCCAGGAAGGTCGAGCCCGGCAGGAAGACATGGGCGTAATTGGCGGTCTCATTCAAAAACAGATCGTGGACAACAACGCATTCCATCGCCGCCAGTCCTGCCGAAACATGCTTGGTATCCGGGTCGGATTGCAAGATATCCTCACCCTGGACGTAAAGCCCCTTGAACGTGCCTTCCACCGCCGCATCCAGCATATTGGGAATGCGCAGGCCCGGCTCGTTGTTCAGCGTCACACCCCAGAGCTTCTCGAAGGTCTCGCGGGTAGCATCGTCGGAAATATGCCGATAGCCCGGCAGCTCATGGGGGAAAGAGCCCATGTCGCAGGAGCCCTGCACATTATTCTGTCCACGCAACGGGTTCACCCCGACACCAGGACGGCCGATATTGCCGGTCGCCATGGCCAGATTGGCAATCGCCATAACAGTGGTCGAGCCTTGGCTATGTTCGGTAACGCCGAGCCCGTAATAGATCGCCCCATTGCCGCCGGTGGCATAAAGCCTTGCCGCCCCGCGCAGATGGGCAGCGGGAACGCCGGTAAACGCCTCAGTTGCTTCCGGGCTATGCTGAGGTTCGGCCACAAAAGCCGCCCAATCCTCAAATTCCGACCAGTCGCAACGCTCGCGGATAAAGGCTTCGTTGGCCAGACCTTCAGTGACAATCACATGGGCCAGCGCCGTCAGAACGGCAACATTGGTGCCGGGCTTCAGCGGCAGATGGAAAGCCGCCTCGACATGCGGCGTCTTGACCAGATCGATGCGGCGCGGATCGATAACGATCAGCTTCGCGCCCTTCCGCAGCCGTTTCTTCAGCCGCGACCCAAACACCGGATGACCATCGGTCGGATTGGCACCGATCACGAGCACCACATCGGAATGCTCGACACTGTCGAAATCCTGCGTACCCGCCGACGTCCCGAAGGCTTGGCCAAGACCATAACCGGTCGGTGAATGACAGACGCGGGCGCAGGTATCGACATTGTTATTGCCAAAGCCAGCGCGGATCAGCTTCTGCACCAGATAGGTTTCTTCATTGGTACAGCGCGAGGAGGTAATGCCGCCGATGGAATCGCGGCCATATTGATATTGCAACCGCTTGAACTCGGAGGCCACATGGGCAAAGGCCTCCTCCCAGCTCACTTCCCGCCAGGGATCGGTAATTTTCTCACGCACCATCGGATTGAGGATGCGATCCTTGTGGCTGGCATAGCCATAGGCAAACCGGCCCTTGACGCAGGAATGGCCGCGATTGGCCTTGCCGTCTTTCCACGGCACCATGCGCACCAGTTCTTCGCCCCGCATTTCGGCTTTGAAGGAACAGCCGACGCCGCAATAGGCGCAGGTCGTCACCAGCGAGTGCTCCGGCTGGCCAATGGCGATGACGGATTTTTCCGTCAGTGTCGCGGTTGGACAGGCCTGCACGCAGGCCCCGCAGGACACGCATTCCGATTCCAGAAATGCCTCATGGGCGCCGGGCGACACCCGGCTGTCAAAACCACGACCCTCAATGGTCAGCGCAAACGTACCCTGCACTTCCTCGCAGGCCCGCACACACCGCGAACAGACAATGCATTTGGAGGGATCATAGGTGAAATAAGGATTGCTTTCATCCTTCGGCATGTAGCGGGCATTCAAGCCGTCACCGGCCCGGGTCTTGACGTGGTTGTCACCTTCATAGCCGTAGCGAACATCGCGCAGGCCCACGGCCCCTGCCATGTCCTGCAATTCGCAATCGCCATTGGCTGCACAGGTCAGACAGTCCAGGGGATGGTCGGAGATATAAAGCTCCATCACCCCCTTGCGGATGGCTTTAAGCCGCTCCGTCTGGGTGTGAACGACGATACCGGGCGCGCAGGGCGTGGTGCAGGAGGCCGGGGTGCCATTGCGGCCCTCGACCTCCACCAGACAGAGCCGACAGGAACCAAAGGCATCCACCATGTCGGTGGCGCACAGCTTCGGCACCTGAATGCCAGCCTCCATCGAGGCCCGCATGATCGACGTGCCTGCCGCCACCGTCACCTCACGACCATCAATGGTCAGCGTCACAGTTTCGGTGGAAAGCGAAGCCGGGGTGCCGTAGTCAATTTCATGGATCAGAGACATGGTCTTTACTCCGCCGCTTCAACCAGGGGGGCAGGCGCAAAATCCTGCGGGAAATGGGTCATCGCACTCATGACAGGATAGGGCGTAAAGCCGCCAAGCGCGCAAAGCGATCCGAATTTCATAGTGTTGCAGAGATCTTCCAGCAGCACCTTGTTCTTTTCCGGCTCAATACCCTTTGCAATCCGGTCCACGGTTTCGACGCCGCGTGTAGAACCGATCCGGCAGGGCGTACACTTGCCGCAACTTTCGACCGCGCAGAACTCCATGGCAAACCGCGCCTGTCTCAGCATATCGGCGCTGTCATCGAAGACCACGATCCCGGCATGACCGATCAAGCCGCCAGCTGCGGTAAAGGCTTCATAGTCGAACACCGTATCGAACAGCGAGGGCGGGAAATAAGCCCCCAGCGGTCCGCCCACCTGCACCGCCTTCACCGGACGGCCCGTCAAGGTGCCGCCGCCGATATCGTTGATGATCTCGCCCAGCGTCAGGCCAAAGGCTGTCTCGTAGAGGCCACCGTGTTTGACATTACCCGCAATCTGGATCGGGATGGTGCCATGCGACCGGCCAACGCCGTAGTCGCGGTAGAACTGCGCGCCGCGGTCCATGATAACAGGAACGGAGGCCAGCGACATGACATTGTTGACAACGGTTGGCTTGCCGAACAGCCCCTCCAGCGCCGGAAGCGGCGGCTTGGCCCGCACCACACCGCGCTTGCCTTCCAGGCTGTTGAGCAGCGAGGTTTCCTCACCACAGACATAGGCACCGGCTCCCTCGCGGACCTCCATGTCAAAAGCGTAAGCAGAGCCTAACACGGATGCACCCAGAATGCCTTGCTTGCGGGCAAGCTCGATGGCTTCACGCATAACGGCGATGGCATGAGGGTATTCCGAGCGGGTATAGACATAGCCCTTGGTGGCACCGACCGCGATCCCGGCAATCACCATGCCTTCGATCAGCACGAAGGGATCGCCCTCCATGATCATCCGATCGGCAAAGGTGCCGCTATCGCCCTCATCGGCATTGCAAACGATGTATTTCTGGTCCGCTTTGGCGTCCGCCACGGTTTTCCATTTGATGCCGGTAGGAAAGCCCGCCCCGCCGCGACCGCGAAGGCCGCTTTCGGTCACCTGGGCGACAATGTCGGCGGGCGGCATGGAAATCGCCTTTGAGAGGCCGGTCAGGCCCTTGTAATGCCGATAATCTTCCAACGACAGCGGATCGGTAATGCCGCAGCGGGAAAAGGTCAGCCGCGTCTGGTTCTTCAGGAAAGCAATATCGCTGGTCAGGCCATGACAGAGGGGATGGGCAGCCCCGGTCAAAAACCCGGCATCGAACAGGCCAGCGACATCGGAAGGCTTGACGGGACCATAGGCGATCCGACCGCGGTCCGTGCGCACTTCAACCAGGGTTTCCAGCCAAAGCATGCCGCGCGATCCATTGCGAATGATCGTCACATCGACATGGCGCACCGCAGCTTCACGCTCTATGGCGGCGGCAACCTTATCGGCCCCGACCGCCAGAGCAGCGGCATCCCGGGGAACGAAAACGGTGATGCTCATCGGCCCGCTCATCGACGGGCCTCCATCAGCAGGTCGTCAAGACAGTGCTCATCCAACCGACCATGCAATTCCCCATCCAGCATGGCAGCCGGAGCGCAAGCACAGAGCCCGAGACAGAAGACGGGCTCCAGCGTCACCGCGCCATCAGCGGTGGTTTCATGCCAGTCAATACCGAGCCGGGCCTTGATTGTTTCGCCAAGAGGCTCGCCACCCAGGGATTGGCAAGCCTCGGCCCGACAGAGTTTCAGGACATGGCGACCAGAGGGATGATCACGAAAATCATGGTAGAAACTGACAACCCCATGTACTTCGGCTCGCGACAGGTTCAAGGCACGGGCAATCACCGGCTTGGCGCTATCAGGCACGCATCCGAATGTGCGTTGAATTTCATGCAGGATCGGCAGAAGAGGGCCTTCGAGATGCCTGAGGCCATCGATAATCGCCTCCACCCTGGCCATATCGGCTTCCGCCGCCACATGCATATTCATCGCTTCCTCCTCAACGGCCAGCAACGACAGCATGGGTCGCGCGGCAGAACGGTACACTCACCCGTTTTGCGAGAATGAATCCAGCCTGTCGCTCAGGTCAATACCGCAGTATTGTTACGCGATAGAAAAAACCTATCAAAGACTTGTGCAGCTGCGAGGCGGCGCGCCTCATGCAATAGCGCGGAAACCAATGGCGTATAGGGTTCGCGATGGGTGGCAACCAGCCCGACAAGATGCTGGGCCTGCGGCTCGACAATCGGCACCATGCGAATTTCCTCTGGAAAACCGAAGGATTCCGCGACGTTACGCGGCATGATCGACGACCATTGCCCGGTCCGGATATGAGAAAACAACACGATCATTGAGTTGGATTCCAGCGTCGGCCGCGGCACCACCCCCGCCTCGGTGAAATGCTGATTAATGATGCGCCGGTTCTGCATATCGGCCGTCAATAGGCAAAGCCGAAGATCAGAAACCTCTCGCCAGGTCACACTTTCCCGGTCGGCCAGCGGCGTGCCGGTCGCCGCAATCAAGTGATAACGCTCGGCATAGAGCGGGACAGACGTCACCCGGCCAAGCGGTTCATTGTCGAGATAGGTAATACCCGCGTCGATCTCGAGATTTTCCAAAAGGCTAAGGACCTGGAGAGAATTGCGCGACACCACCTGGAACGTCACAGCCGGATGATGCGCCTGAAATGGTTCCGTCAGCCTCTGCACCATGGCCAGCGCCGTCGGGATCACCGCCAGGCGAATATGTCCAGCCAGACCGTTGCGCGCCGCCCGCATTTCCTCGCGCATGGTGCGCGCATCGCCGACAATCCGTCGCGCCCATTCCAGCACCCTTTGTCCCTCGGGCGTCAGGCCTTGAAACCGGGACCCGCGTTGCACCAGGATGACACCCAGCTGATCTTCAAGCTGGCGGATCGCCGCTGACAGCGTGGGCTGGGAAATGCCGCATTCTTCCGCAGCACGACCGAAATGCTGGGCGCGGGCAAGAGCGATGAAAAATTCCAGCTTGTCGATCATCGCTGCACCGCCTGTCGCCCGAGCCTTGAATCATCGGAAAGGCCGAAGCACGTCCTTTGTCGGCAGTCCCATGCGCATCAATCACGCAGGTCGAATGTCGTCTCCTCGCCCGCCGGTGAACAATACATCTGGTACAGCACCGATACCAGTTCCTTCACCGCCGGATTGTTGATCGAATAATAAATCTGGCGCCCGGACCGGCGGCTTTCCACCAGATTGTCCATCCGCAACCGTGCCAGTTGCTGTGAAACAATGGCCTGCTGCAATTGCAGAAGCACTTCCAGCTCGCCAACCGTCTTTTCCCCTTCGCTGAGAATACACAGAATCAACAGCCGGTTTTCATGGGATAGGGCCTTCAGAAGAGCAGCGGCGCCTGCTGCTTTCTGCATGAAGTTGGCCAATTGGCTCGCCGGCGTTTCGGCGTCTGTTGAAGAAGCGATCATAGGTTCCATCGAATGACAATGTCTACGGACTGCTGAACACCGGATGAAGGGAAGCGGATCAGCGACGGACAAAAACTGCTCAACATGGCACAGACAGCGCGAGATCCTTCAGCATCCTTGCGCTCTTTGCCAAGGCAATCCGCTCTGTTTCATCAAGATCAGGCACAAGATCCATCAGAATTCCGCTCGAGCCAATCACCCGTGGCACAGATGCCGCAACATTGATGACACCACCCAGCTCCGCTGTGACGCTGGAAACGGAAAGCACATCACGCTGATCGCTGGCAATTGCTTTGACGATCCGTGCCAGACCAGCACCGATACCGTAATAGGTGGCACCTTTCCCCTTGATAATGTTGTCGGCGGCATGGCGCACACCGGCGTCGATCTCGCTGCGAACCGTGTCTGTCACCGGCTTGCCCGCCTGTTCGGCAAAAGACATCAATGGCACGGCGCCAACCATTGCATTCGACCAGGCCAACACTTCGCTATCGCCATGCTCGCCCAGAACATATGCATGCACGGATTGCGGCGAAATCTCCAGATATCGCCCGAGCAGGCTGCGAAACCGTGCGGTGTCGAGTATGGTGCCGGAGCCGATCACTTTTTGTGGCGCAAGGCCCGACAGCCGCGTCGCGATATCGGTCATGATATCGACAGGATTGGAAGCGATCAGCAAAATTGCATTCGGTGCTGCTGCGAGAACCTGGTCTACGACCTGCCGGAATACTTCCGCATTGCGGCCAAGCAATTCGAGCCGGGTTTCACCCGGTTTCTGGCTGACACCTGCCGAGATGATAACCACGCCCGCTCCAGCGAAATCACCATAATCTCCGGCTCGTACAAGGGTTGCTGAAACGAATGGCACGGCATGGGATATGTCCTCGGCCTGGGCTTGGGCCAGATCCGTATTATAATCAACCAGCACGATTTCCGAGGCGATGCCAAGCATTGTTAATGCATAGGCCGATGCACTGCCCACCATGCCCGCTCCCACTATGCCGACCTTCATGTCCCCACTCCTGACCGCGAAACTACCCGCGTTACTGACCCCGTATTCACGCCACATGGTGCATCTCCGCATGGCGATCTGCTTCGAAATTTCTTCAATCCCAGAGGGTCTAAAGACACTGTTATGGACTATAACATAATTTCAAAACGGCCAAAAATGTACGATATGCGATGCCAGACGTCGTTATGTTTTCCCCATACCACCATGCTTATGAAGGTCTGCTGCGATCGTCACCTGCACCGCTTTACTTCACGTCTAAATCAATTGAGAAGAGTATTACTTCTGAGTAAGCGCGGACAGTGACGTTACGTGAGGCGAGTGTCAACCGCGGCATCCGGCCATTTTTGTGATAGAATGACCCCTTCGGACATAAAAAATAATGGTAGCGCAATCATTTGGGATAGGAAGGTCGTCGGCCTGCTTTCGAGAGCATTGGCACCATTAGGAACTAGCAATTACGTTGTGCAGCGAGCGGTAAAGAGAAGCTAGAAAACAACGCTCAAACACCACTACCCAAAACACAGGCTCGCCTTGCCCAGCACTGAATGGCGGAAAGTGAAACTTTCGATGTGTTTTATTTTAATCTGAATAAGGGAAGAGTACACATTGAAACCGTACGACCGAAAGTATTTTAAAAATCATCGGCTGCTTCCGCATATTTTCCCAAATCCAACCGGCTTGAACGAAAAAATTACGCCGTAAGCTTAAAAGATTACAGTATTTTAAGGGTGTTTGATGAAATCGAGCACGCTTTAGATGTTATCACAAAAAAAGCGGCCACGAGGGCCGCCTTGAAAACCGAAAAATGAAGACGCCGTCAATCAGGCTGGAACCAGGACGCCGTTAAGATGCGTCATTGCGTTCAAGAACTGCTCCAGCTTGGTCCGGTGTTCGTGATTTTCCGTATCGTCCAGCTCAGCTTTGGCCAATTCGATCCGCTTCATCAGCGTATCGCGGCTCAGCTCATCGACCGGTACGGCACTTTCCGCCAGCAGAGTCAGTCTTTCCGGTGTGATATCAGCAAAGCCACCGAAAATGACATATTTGCCGGTTTTTCCGGAAGCAAACTTCACCGTTACGACACCTGGCTTGATCACCGTCATCGTCGGCGCATGGTGGGCCATGACGGTCATCTCACCTTCGGTCGCCGGAATGACAACCTCGCTTACCTTTTCCGAGATCAGCAACCGCTCGGGGGAAACGAATTCGAAATTGAAATTGTCAGCCATGGCTTTTTACTTTCTAACGCTGGAAACTGAACGCACGATCATAAACCGTGCGTTCTTCGATCCATGGATCAGGCAGCAACAGCTGCCAACTTCTTTGCCTTTTCGATGGCTTCGTCCATTGAGCCGACCATGTAGAAGGCGGCTTCCGGCATATGGTCGTAGTCGCCATTGACCAGTCCCTTGAAGCCCTTGATCGTGTCTTCCAGCGACACCAGCTTGCCTGGCGAACCGGTGAAGATTTCGGCAACGTGGAACGGCTGCGACAGGAAGCGCTCGATCTTACGGGCGCGGGCAACCGCAATCTTGTCGTCTTCGGACAGTTCGTCCATCCCAAGAATGGCGATGATGTCCTGGAGCGACTTGTAGCGCTGCAGAGTCGACTGAACCTTACGGGCCACTTCGTAATGTTCTTCACCGACAACCATCGGGTCGAGCATGCGCGAGGTGGAGTCGAGCGGGTCAACAGCCGGGTAAATACCCTTTTCAGCGATCGAGCGGTTCAGAACCGTCGTTGCATCCAAGTGGGCAAACGACGTTGCCGGAGCCGGGTCGGTCAAGTCGTCGGCGGGAACGTAAATGGCCTGAACAGAGGTAATCGAGCCCTTGTTCGTGGTGGTGATGCGTTCCTGAAGAGCACCCATGTCGGTTGCCAGTGTTGGCTGATAACCAACCGCCGAAGGAATACGACCCAGAAGAGCCGACACTTCAGACCCAGCCTGCGTGAAGCGGAAGATGTTGTCCACGAAGAACAGAACGTCCTGGCCCTTGTCGCGGAAGTCTTCAGCGATGGTCAGACCGGTCAAGGCCACGCGCGCACGCGCACCTGGAGGCTCGTTCATCTGGCCATAAACGAGGGCGCACTTGGAACCAGCAGCAGAGCCACCGTTTTCATGCGGGTCAACGTTCACCTTGGATTCGATCATTTCATGGTACAGGTCATTGCCTTCGCGGGTACGTTCACCTACGCCAGCAAACACCGAGTAGCCGCCGTGTGCCTTGGCAACGTTGTTGATCAATTCCATGATCAAAACGGTCTTGCCAACGCCGGCGCCGCCGAACAGGCCGATCTTACCGCCCTTGGCGTAAGGAGCGAGAAGGTCCACAACCTTGATGCCAGTCACCAAAATCTGAGATTCAGTCGATTGCTCAACATACTCAGGAGCAGGCTGGTGAATCGCGCGACGAGCAGTCGTCGTCACCGGCCCAAGTTCGTCGACCGGTTCCCCGATGACGTTCAGAATACGTCCGAGCGTTTCGTCACCGACAGGCACGGAGATCGGAGCGCCGGTATCGGAAACCGGTTGACCACGTACCAGACCTTCGGTCGAGTCCATGGCAATGGTCCGCACCACATTTTCACCGAGATGCTGCGCCACTTCCAGAATCAGACGATGGCCGCCGTTTTCTGTTTCCAACGCATTCAGGATCGGCGGCAAGGTGCCGTCGAATTTCACATCGACGACGGCGCCGATGACCTGGGTCACCTTGCCCGCTGCGGGAGATGTCTGGGTCGCTGCCCTAGCCATATTCATACCCTCTTTTGTTCAAGCTCAGAGCGCTTCGGCGCCTGCAATGATTTCGATGAGTTCGGTGGTGATCTTGGCCTGCCGCTGGCGATTGTAACTCAGCGTCAACTTGTTGATCATCTCACCGGCGTTGCGCGTGGCATTGTCCATAGCGCTCATTTTAGCGCCCATTTCACCGGCGGCATTTTCAAGAAGCGCACGGAAAATCTGCACCGCAATGTTGCGCGGGATCAGGTCGGACAAGATCGAAGCCGCATCCGGTTCGTAATCATAGATCGCGGCAGCGCTGCTGGAAGCTGCCGGAGCATCGCCAACAGCCGCTGGAATCAACTGACGGGCTGTCGGGATCTGGCTTATAACCGACTTGAACTCCGAATAGAACAAGGTGCAGACGTCGAATTCGCCCTTGTCGAACATGGAGATCACCTTGCGAGCAACCGTATCCGCATTTTCAAACGCAACGCGCTTGACCTCGCGAAACTCTGTCCGCTCGACGATCAATGCACCGAATTCCCGGCGCAAACTGTCATAGCCCTTCTTGCCGACGCAATAGATCTTCACGGTCTTGCCCGCTGCCAGCAAGCTGCGCACATGATCACGCGCAAAGCGCGAGATCTGTGAATTGAAACCGCCGCAAAGACCACGCTCGGCCGTGCAGACGACGAGCAGATGCACATCGTCCTTGCCGGTGCCCGTCATCAGCGTGGACACGCCGTCATCGCTGCCAACCGCCTGGGCGATATTGGCGAGAACAGCGCCCATGCGCTGAGAATACGGCCGGGCGGCCTCGGCCGCCTCCTGCGCACGACGCAACTTAGCCGCAGCGACCATTTTCATCGCTTTGGTGATTTTCTGCGTCGCCTTGACGGAGGCGATCCGGTTTTTCAGATCCTTTAGTGAAGGCATCCGTTAATCCGTCCTTGGCTCGAGTCCGATTTAGGCGAAAGACTTTGCGAACGTATCGAGAGCAGTCTTGAGCTTGCCCTTGACGTCGTCGCTGATAGCCTTCTCCGTGCGGATTGCATCGAGGATGTCCTTGCCTTCCGTCCGGAGATAGGAAAGCACGCCATGCTCAAATCGACCGACATCACTGACGGCAAGCTTATCGAGATATCCGTTGACACCCGCGAAAATCACAACAACCTGCTCTTCCACCTTCAACGGGGAGAACTGCGGCTGCTTCAGAAGTTCGGTAAGACGCGCACCACGGTTCAGCAAGCGCTGCGTGGCAGCATCAAGGTCGGAACCGAACTGGGCGAAGGCGGCCATTTCACGATACTGGGCAAGCTCACCCTTGATCGAGCCAGCAACCTGCTTCATGGCCTTGATCTGAGCGGCAGAACCAACACGCGAAACCGACAAACCAACGTTCACCGCCGGACGAATGCCTTGATAGAACAGGTCGGTTTCAAGGAAGATCTGGCCGTCGGTGATCGAGATCACGTTGGTCGGAATGAAGGCCGACACGTCGTTGCCCTGGGTTTCAATCACCGGCAGAGCGGTGAGCGAACCAGCGCCACGCTCGTCGGAGAGCTTGGCAGCGCGCTCAAGCAGACGCGAATGCAGATAGAAAACGTCGCCAGGATAAGCTTCACGGCCCGGAGGACGACGCAACAACAGCGACATCTGACGGTAAGCAACAGCCTGCTTGGACAAGTCGTCATAAGCGATCAGGGCGTGCTGACCCTTGTCGCGGAAATATTCGCCCATCGTGCAGCCAGCGAACGGAGCCAGATACTGCATAGGAGCAGGATCAGAAGCGGTTGCCGCGATGATGATGGAGTATTTCAGAGCGCCACGCTCTTCCAGAACCTTGACGAACTGGGCAACGGTGGAGCGCTTCTGACCGATAGCCACGTAAACGCAGAACATCTTGTCATCGCCACCAGCATCGTGTGCAGGCTTCTGATTGAGGAAGGTGTCGAGAATGATGGCGGTCTTGCCGGTCTGACGGTCGCCAATCACCAACTCGCGCTGGCCGCGGCCAACCGGGATCAGAGCATCGATGGCCTTGATGCCTGTCGACATCGGCTCATGAACGCCCTTGCGCGGAATAATGCCTGGAGCCTTGACGTCAACGCGCGAACGGATTGCCGAGTTGATCGGACCTTTGCCGTCAATCGGATTGCCGAGAGCGTCAACAACGCGACCCAGCAGCTCAGGACCAACAGGAACTTCAACGATGGCGCCGGTCCGCTTAACGGTGTCGCCTTCCTTGATGTCGCGGTCGGAGCCGAAGATAACCACGCCGACATTGTCGGATTCGAGGTTCAGCGCCATGCCCCGGACACCGCCGGGAAACTCGACCATTTCACCGGCCTGAACATTGTCCAGACCGTAGACGCGGGCAATACCGTCACCGACGGACAGAACCTGGCCGACTTCGGAAACTTCAGCGTCCTGGCCAAAGTTCTTGATTTGATTTTTCAGAATTGCGGAAATTTCCGCGGCGCGGATATCCATCAGCCAACCTCTTTCAGTGCAAGCTTAAGGGTGGAAAGTTTGGTGCGAAGAGACGTGTCTATCTGACGGGAGCCGATCTTGACGATCAGACCACCCAGGAGAGACGGATCGACAGTCACGAACATCGTAACGGTCTTTCCGGTCGCGCTCTTCAGCGCCTCCTTCAGTTCGGTTTCCTGCGCCGGGGTCAGCGCATGAGCAGAGGTCACATCAGCAGCCAGTTCGCCACGGTGGCGCGCCGCGATCATGCGGAAGGCTGCGATCATGCCGGGAACGGCAAACAGGCGACGATTGGCTGTAACGAGCTTCAGGAAATTGCCGACGAGGCCGCCAATTTCAGCCTTGTCACACAGAGCTGCGATGGCAGAAGCCTGCTGCTCGCTGGTGAAGGCCGGGCTGGTCACCAGCCGCTGCAGATCGACGCTCTCGTCGATCATCGCCTGGAAACGATTGAGATCGCCAGCCACCGCATCCACAGAACCCGCCTCGCGCGCCAGCTCGAAAAGCGACGACGCATAGCGCTCTGCAACTGCGGAAACCGGCTGACCGGACATAGGCTGGGATGTGTCTGCCACGGGCACAAAATTCCCTGAATGTTACTCAAAACTGTCGCATGCGCCGGCTGGCGCAACACCAGTTTGATATCGTTTAAGTTTTCCCCCGGACTTCACAAGCAGTGCAGCTTGTATCGTCCAAATTTGCGGTCCGTCTAGCATACGATCCCCGGACTCGCAACACGGGTATTAACGGAATAAACGAGGAGGGCAACCCGCTTTTGACGATTTTGTGATCTTCACCGTCAAATTAATGAGGCGGATTGCGCGAAATCGCGTCACACTAGGCCAAAGACGTAGATGAAAGGCAAAATGCCTAAAACAGTAACGGCAATTATAAGTAGAAAATTGCGCCAGGTCGCTCCGCGAGCTCCCCCATGGTCCGACAGGATCGACAAAATCAAACCAAACAGCCCGACCCCCAGAGTGATCCCATAGGCCAGATAGAGCATTGGCTGGGCCAGCATCACGGCGCTTGCGCCAAGGCCGGTCATCATGCCGCCACCCAGACGTAGCGCGGCCAACCCTTCCCGGCGGCCCTCCCACCCGCTCAAGCCGAGCCCCCGAAGGGTGATAACAGGGGCAAACATAATGAACAGGCCCAGAAGGGCAAAGAGCGCGGCGCTGGCAAAGGCCAGTTGCTCGCCGGTTTCGGTCGGAAAATAGAATTCCATGGCTGCCTCTGGTGGTCCTCTGTGATCGTCCCTGTCTCAGGCCTTGATGCGGCGCAAAGCAGGAGGATGAATCGTATTTGCGCTCTTATGCCACAGGCAAATCCAGGCGCAATATCTGGCTGTCGTCACCTCAAGCGCTGAATGCCCTTTATACGAGGGATTATTGGAAATCACTCGTCGTATTCCCCGGCATCAAAGAAAGCTCTGCGGATCGACATCCACTTGCACCTGGATGGAGCGGCGCTCTTTCGGGCCATTGCTCAGCATCGCAGCGACAAAAGCCTGCATGTCGCTGGCTTTGCGGCCATGAATGAGCAATCGGAAACGATGGCGGCCACGGATCAGCGCCAGCGGTGCCTCGGCAGGCCCCAGAATGGCGATGCCGCCGACAGCAGGGGCGGCCTGGCGCAATTGCCGGGCATGGGTTTCGGCATCCGCCCTATTGTCCGCCGACACGATGATCGAGACAAGCCGTCCGTAAGGCGGCAGCACCGCCCGCTCCCGCTCGGTAATTTCCCGCTCGTAAAAGGCATCGGCATCGCCTGAAACAATGGCTTGCATCACCGGATGCTGCGGCTGATAGGTCTGCAAAAGGCCATGACTCTTCAAACCGGTACGCCCCGCCCGCCCCGTCACCTGGCTCAACAGCTGAAAGGTTCGCTCGGCGGCGCGCGGATCACCATTGGCCAGGCCGATATCGGCATCAACGATACCGACAAGCGTCATCAGCGGAAAATTATGCCCCTTGGCCACCAATTGCGTGCCGATGACGATATCCGCCTCGCCCTTGGCAATGGCTTCCAGTTCCAGCCTGAGCCGTTTGACGCCGCCGAGATCCGACGACAAGACCAGCGTGCGAGCGTCTGGGAAGTGCCGCTCCACCTCCTCGGCAATCCGCTCCACGCCCGGCCCGCAGGCAACGAGATGGTCCAGCGTCCCGCATTCGGGGCAGGCATTGGGCGTCGGCTCGGCATAGCCGCATTGATGGCATTGAATCTGGCCGCGAAACCGGTGTTCCACCAGCCAACTGGAACATTGCGGGCATTGGAAACGATGGCCACAGACCCGGCACAGCGTCAGCGGCGCATAGCCCCGCCGATTGAGAAACAACAGTGCCTGTTGCTGCTTTTCCACCGTCTTGCCGATGGCCCGCAGCATGAGAGGTGAAAGAAACCCGCCCCGTTCCGGCGGATGGCGGCGCATATCGACAAGATGCAGATCCGGCATCGCCGCATCGGCAAAACGGGTCGGCAGGTGAATACGCTTGTAGCGACCGCTATAACTGTTGACCTGACTTTCAACGGACGGCGTGGCCGACACCAGCACAGCAGGAATGCTGGCAATCCGCGCCCGCACCACCGCCATGTCCCTGGCATTGTAAAACACCCTGTCTTCCTGCTTGAAGGCCGGATCATGCTCCTCATCGACAATGATCAGCCCCAGATCGGCAAAGGGCAGAAAAAGCGCCGAGCGCGCACCGGCCACCACCCGGATGTCGCCTGTCGCTGTCTGCCGCCAGACTTTTTCCCGCGTCCGGGTGGCAAGATCAGAATGCCATTCGCCGGGTTTGGCACCAAAACGGTCCTGAAACCGCTCCAGAAAAGCGGTGGTCAGAGCGATTTCCGGTAAAAGGATCAGCACCTGGCGGCCCTGGCGCAGGGTTTCGGCAATCGCTTCGAAATAGACTTCCGTCTTGCCGGACCCTGTGACGCCATCGATCAGCGCCACCGAAAACCCGCCATCCCGAACACTCTCCACGAGCACCTCGGCTGCGCCCAGCTGCGGACCGGAGAGACGATGGGCGGCGTAATCCGGGTCCGGCAGGGCCACCAGCGGTGGTGGCGGCAGAAATACGGTTTCAAACAGGCCGAGCTTTGCCATGCCATCAACAACCGAGGTCGAGACCCCTGCCGCATGAGCAAGCCCGCTCTTGGTCCAGGAAAGCCCATCCTCAGCCAATTCCAGCACTTTTCTACGGGCCGGGGTCAGTTTTTCCGGGGCATGACCGCTGTAGCGTAACCCTTCGATCATCGGGTCGGGATCGAAGGCGGCAGGCGCGCGCAAGGCCATGCGAGCCACCAATCCGGGCGGAGAAAGAGTATAGGCCGCCACCCAGTCGATGAACCGGCGCATGCCCGCATCCAGCGGTGGGCAATCGAACACCTTCTCAATACTACGCAGTTTGGCGGGATCGACCTTGGCCCCATCATCGTCGCCATCCCAGACAACGCCAACCACTTTGCGCGGCCCAAGCGGCACCTGCACGATGGCGCCAGGCGTCACCATCATCTCATCGGGAACGGCGTAACTGTAAGGCCCCGGCGCCGGCAGGGGCACCAGGACGGGGACGGCGCGGCGGGCAGGACCGGCCTTGGCGCGCGGACCAAACAGATCTGACGATTCGGTGCTCATTGCGCCGGACCATGCCCCCGAACAGAACAAAATGGAACCGGAAATTTACGCCGTAATGGCCCGCATCCGACACCAGGACGGATGTGGGCAGTCCGGTTGCTCACCCCACCCGCCGCAAGCCGGTCGACGGTTGGGAACCGATAGCTCCATGGGCGGGGTGCAGATTAAACCGCCGGACCAGATCAAGCAAAACTGTAGCCTCTGAGGCCAACGCCGCACTCGCCGCATTGGTTTCCTCGACCATGGCGGCATTTTTCTGGGTGACCTGATCCATCTGGTTTACAGCGGTGTTGACTTCGGACAAGCCAACCGACTGTTCGCGCGCAGACAGAGCAATGGCATCCATATGCCGATTGATCGTCACGATATAATCCACAATGGTCTTCAGCGATTCGCCGGTATTGCGTACCAGTTCCACGCCTCTGTCCACTTCCACCGTCGAATTGCGGATCAGTTCCTTGATTTCGCGGGCCGCCTGGGCAGAGCGCTGGGCGAGCTCGCGGACTTCCTGGGCAACGACGGCAAAGCCCTTGCCAGCCTCGCCCGCGCGCGCCGCTTCCACGCCGGCGTTCAGCGCCAGAAGATTGGTCTGGAAAGCAATCTCATCGATCACCCCGATAATATTGGCGATCTGGCTGGACGATTGTTCGATACGCTGCATGGCATTGACCGCATCCGCCACAACCCGGCCAGAGCTGGTCGCGCTGCTATTGGCCTCGACGGCGACTGTTCTGGCTTCCTCGGCACGCTTGGAAGAATTGCCGACATTGGCGGTGATCTGGTCCAGGGCGGCGGCCGTCTCTTCCAGCGACGCCGCCTGCTGTTCCGTGCGCTTGGACAGTTCATCGGAACTGCCGCTGATTTCCAGTGAACCGTTGTCAATCGATTGCGAGGCCTGGGTCACGGCGATCATTGCCTCGCGCAACTGGGTGATGGCCGCGTTGAAATCGGCCCGCAGGCTTTCGAATTCCGGCGCGAAGGGCTGGTCCAGCCGGAACGTCAGATCGGCATTGGCAAGATGCTTGAGGCCATCGGCGAGGCCGGACGTGGCCTGGGCCATCGCTTCGGCCCGCAACCTGTCGACTTCTGCGGTGCGGCGACGTTCGGTTTCCGTTGTCTGGCGGCTGGCCGCCGCATCCTGCTCCAACTGGCGGTTAGCGACTGCATTGTCACGGAACACGCCGACCGCATCGGCCATAGCACCGATTTCATCGGCCCTGCCCGCGCCAGGAATGGTGATATCCGTCTCGCCACCGGCAAGCTGGCCCATGCTGGCCGTCATGGCCCGGATGGGCTTGGCAATGCTGAGCGCCACGAACCACATGGCACCGATACCACCGGCCGCAATGATCAGGGCGACGATAGCCTGGAAGATGATATCACTGCCGCCGCGCTGGTTCAGCGCCTGGTCCAGGCTGATTGCCTCGGCCATCGCCACCGGCCTGGGCACGGACACGATCACCGACCATGGTGTCTTGGTACGCCCAATGGCGATTGGGGAAAATGCCTGAAACTGATCGGCATCGGCAAGAACGTCGGCCTTGCCACCCTGGATCATCGGTAGAAGGCCGGAGAGCGCCGGTGTCGTCTTGTCAAAACGCTGCCCGATTGTGTCGGGATGCTCGCTATCGGCGACCACCAACCCCTTGTAACTCACGATCTTAACGCCTGCCTTGCCGCCATAGATTGAGGCGCGCACATCCTCTGCCAGCTTCTGCACGAAGCCGAGATCGAAATCGGCCCCGGCGACACCGCGAAACTTGCCATCAATCATGATTGGCACAGACATGGTGGCAAGAAACACGTTCTTGCCCTGAACGATATAAGGCAATGGATCGAGAATGCTCTCGCCCCCGCCTTGCTGCGGACCGATATACCAACCGCCCTTCATCACGCCATTCGGATGCAATTCTGCACTGTCATATTCGACAAGCGGTTGAATGGCGATCTTGCCCTCCGCATCCCGGGTCCAATAGGGCAGGAAGCGCCCCGTCGCATCGGACCCCAGATCGCGGCGGTCGCGGAACTGGCCGTCATTGCCATCAAGTGCGTTCGGTTCCCAGGCGCTATAGGTGCCGTTGAAACGTGGGTTATCCTTGAGCAAGTTCAACAACATGGCGTTAAGCTGCCCGCGCCTCAGCTCCACCGCCGTACCATTGACCTTGTCGCCCGCAACAACCTCAAAACTACGTGCCAGGTTCCGTGCGGCATCGAAAGCCCCATCCAGCGATGACCGGATGATGCCCGACTGGGTGGAGGCGAGCGTGGACAGGGCTTCCCGGGTTTTGGCTTCGGTGAGCTTGGTGACGTTATCGCCGACAAAATCTCTTGTCTGCCCGGCGGAGACAATGCCATAGCCGACCAGGCCAGCCGTGGCAGACAGGACGCAAAGACCTGCAAGCACGGCAATTTTCATTTGTATGGACTTAAACTGCATGTTGGTTTCTTTCGCCAGCCGAGATCTTCCCGCAAGATCTTCAGATTGGCTGATATTTAGATATTCCGACTATTAATATATTCAAAATATCCCCTCAATATCGAGGGTATAAAACCAAAGTATAGAACCGATTTTGACGATTGTTAAACCAACATAAACTAAGAGTATATTTAATACTCTCAATGCACGTCTGGGCATGCGTCGCATCGGTTCGGTGACCTCGGCGCGTCGGTTAATCCTTCCCTAATGGCTCTCCGGCAGGATGGCTTTGATGTGCGATTCCTGGACTGTTCAAGACCAAGATAGACGCCACTGTATAAGATGATCAATCACGAAGGCCCTGCCGTGACAGAACTGCTGTTGATTGCCGCCCCCGACCTGATGGCGGAACGCCAGAACTGGCTTGCGAGCCTGTCTGGACAAAGGCGGCTCGCCGATCACACGTTGACCGCCTATGAACGCGATACCCGTCAGTTTCTGGGATTTCTGACCGGTTATTTCGGCGGTCCTCCGTCAATCGATGATATCAAGGCGTTACGGCCTTCCGACCTGCGCGCATTTTTGTCGTCACGCCGCAAGGAAGGTGCTGGCGCTCGCTCGCTCGGTCGTCATCTTGCCGGTGTCCGGTCGCTCTTGCGCTATCTGGAGCGCAAAGGCCTAGTCAATGCCGCCGGTGCCGGTGCCATCCGCTCACCCAAGCAGCCGAAATCGCTGCCGAAGCCGCTCAGTGCCGCCCAGGCTTTGACGGTGGTGGCCGCGGAAACACAATTGAACGAGGAGCCTTGGATCGCGGCGCGGGACGCCGCGGTTTTTGCTTTGCTCTATGGCTGCGGCCTGCGCATTTCCGAGGCGCTGGACCTGACACCCGCCGATATCGTCGCCACGACGACCACGCTGCGGGTGACCGGCAAGGGCAACAAGACCCGGCTCGTGCCGCTCTTGCCCATTGTGCGGCAAGCGGTTGAATCCTATCAAAGCCTCTGCCCCTATCATCTCCCAGCCGGAGAGCCGCTGTTTCGCGGCGCGCGCGGCGGGAAATTGCAGCAAGGCATCATCCAGCGGGAAATGCAGCGCTTGCGCTCGGCACTCGGCCTGCCGGATACAGCAACGCCACATGCATTGCGCCATTCCTTTGCCACGCATCTGCTGAGCGGCGGCGGCGACCTTAGAACTATTCAAGAATTGCTCGGCCATGCCAGCCTTTCCACCACCCAGATCTATACCGGCGTGGATTCGGCACGGCTGTTGGATGTGTATGACCGGGCGCATCCCCGCGCGTGATACCAAATGTTTAATTTTGGAAAATAGGGTTCGGTAAAAGGGAACCGGCGGTGCCAGACAGACACGCCTAGATGGACCTTAGAAAGCAGGCAGGATGTTTAAAGCCAAGAATATGTCAGCGATAAACACAAGCGTTTCCCGCTGGGCTGACCCACGCTGGGCCGCCCCCCGCTGGACTGACCGTGCCTTGGCCATCGTCATGGCCTTGCCCCTGCTGTTCCTGACGTTGCTGATTGCGGCTATCGTGTCATCGAGCTTCGCCAAGGCCGAGGACCTTTCCTGCACCGGACGCGATCTCCTGCCGGATTTGCAGCAAAAGGACCCGAAAGCCTATCAAGCGCTGGAGGCCGAAGCGGCCAAGGTTCCGAATGGCCATGCGATTTTCTGGAAGATCGAAAAGCCCGGCATTGCCCCGTCCTTCCTGCTTGGCACCATGCATGTTACCGACCCGCGCGTGCTGACGATGCCGAAAGGCGCACCGGACGCCGCAGCGGCAGCCGATACCATCATCGTTGAATCCGAT
Organism: Agrobacterium vitis; assembly: GCF_014926405.1. Lineage (NCBI taxonomy): Bacteria > Pseudomonadati > Pseudomonadota > Alphaproteobacteria > Hyphomicrobiales > Rhizobiaceae > Gillisella > Gillisella vitis. The sequence goes on along the minus strand of NZ_JACXXJ020000005.1, from coordinate 3,524,124 downwards.
GAGGTCCTCGATGACAAGAAAGCCGCCCTCGCGCTTCTGGCAAAGCCGGAATTGTCGATGTTTACCGATGGCACGACGATTACCAGCCGCCTGACACCTGAGCAGACGGCAACGCTCGAAGCCGGACTGAAAGAACGTGGTCTGTCACTCACCGCCGTCAACAGGATGAAACCCTGGATTCTCGCGGCTTTCGTCGCACTTCCGGCCTGCGAAAAGGCCCGCAAAGCCGAGGGACAGTCCTTCCTCGACAAGCAGATTGCCGAAAATGCCGCCAAGGCCGGCAAGCGGGTGGTCGGACTGGAAACCTATGCCGAACAATTGGCCGCGATGAACGACCTGCCGATGGCTTTTCATTTACAATCGCTGATCGAGGCCGTCGAGCTTGGTGACAAGATCAATGACGTCAATGAAACCATGATCTCCCTTTATTTGAAGGGCGAGGTCGGGGAAATCATGCCTATGCTGAAAATAGTGTCCCCGAACGGTGAAACAGATAAGGCAGATGGCCAAGCTGATTTCGATCAGCGGATCGTGATCGACCGCAACAAAGTCATGGCACAGCGCGCTGGTCCGCTTATCAGTCAAGGCAAGGTCTTCATGGCTGTCGGCGCCTTACATCTGCCGGGCGAAAAAGGTCTGGTGGAATTGCTGCGCGCTCAGGGCTTCACCCTGACAGCCCTGCAATAAAAGAAATGAGAAAAGCCGTGGCTTAAACATCAAGCCACGGCCTCAAGATTGCAAAACGATGATAACTGCGAGTTCTCACTTCTTTTAGAGCATCGGATTTATCCGAGAACCGGTTCTTAACTTTCGGTCCGATGCTCTAAAAAAGAGCGCAGATCACATGTGAATCGGCTTGGCGAAGGTGGCCAATGCTGCTTCCTTCACGGCTTCCGACATGGTGGGATGCGCATGGCAGGTGCGACCGAGGTCTTCCGAAGAGCCGCCGAATTCCATCAGCACAGCCGCTTCATGGATCATTTCACCAGCCCCAAGGCCGATGATGTGAACGCCAAGCACCCGGTCGGTCTCCTTATCAGCGAGAACCTTGACGAAACCGTCCGTCGCCAGCATGGCGCGGGCGCGGCCATTGGCGGTGAATGGGAACTTGCCGACCTTGTAGGCGACGCCTGCGGCCTTCAGCTCTTCTTCCGTCTTGCCGACAGAGGCAACTTCCGGCTGGGTGTAAACCACGCCCGGAATGACATCGTAATTCACGTGGCCGTGCTGGCCGGAGAGGATTTCCGCAAGTGCGACACCTTCATCTTCAGCCTTATGCGCCAGCATTGGACCCTTGACCACGTCACCAATGGCGTAAATGCCCGCAACATTGGTCTGGAAGTGATTGTCGATTTCGACGCGGCCACGGTTGTCGAGGGCAACACCAACGTCTTCCAGCCCAAGGCCTGTGGTGTAAGGTTTGCGACCCGTGGCGATCAGCACAACATCAGCTTCCAACACGGTGGCTTCGCCGCCCTTGGCAGGCTCGAACGTCACCTTGGCACCGGAACCGATCTTTTCAACAGCGGTTACCTTGGCGCCGAGGTTGAATTCCATGCCCTGCTTGACCAGCATGCGCTGGAACTGCTTGGAGACTTCGCCGTCCATGCCGCCGAGAATAGTGTCGAGATATTCGACCACCGTGACCTTGGCACCCAGACGCGCCCAGACCGAGCCAAGCTCAAGGCCAATCACGCCGCCGCCAACCACGATCATCTTGCCTGGCACCTTGTCCAGCGCAATGCCGCCGGTGGAAGAGACAATGATCTTTTCGTCGATATCAACGGCAACGCCGGGAATGCCAGCCACATCCGAGCCGGTAGCGATGACGATGTTCTTGGTTTCGAGGACCTGTTCTTCGCCCTTGTCGTTGGTGACGGAAACCTTGCCGGCAGCCACGATCTTGCCCGTGCCGATGACACCATCGATCTTGTTCTTCTTGAACAGGAAGGACACGCCTTCGACATTGGCTTTCACGGTCGCATCCTTGTGCGCCATCATCTTCGGCAGGTTCAGCACCGGCGCGCTGACATCCACGCCGAGCTCAGCCATGCCATGGGCGGCATGGTGGAACATTTCGGACGCATGCAGCAGGGCTTTCGATGGAATGCAGCCGATATTGAGGCAGGTGCCGCCATAGGTGGCACGCTTCTCGACAACAGCCACCTTCATTCCAAGCTGGGCAGCCTTGATCGCGCAGACATAACCGCCGGGGCCGCTACCGATGACAACAAGATCATATGCCATTCAATCATTCCTTCACATCAAACGTTATGCCGCCCATCATTGTGGGTACCGGCAAAATCACGAACAGACAGGGCCAAGGCCCGCATGAGACAAGCGCAAAGCGCTCACATTAACTGGCCTTTTCCGTCGCAAGCTTCAAACCAAGCACAATGAAGACCGCACCGCTGATGCGGTCGATCCATTGGCTGGCGCGTGAAAAGGCCGCACGCATTTTCGGCGTCGTCATGAAAATACTGACGCCGACAAACCAGGTGATCAGGCAGGTCGCCATCACTAGGCCATACCCGAACTTAACAGCGATCGGCGTGTGAATGCTGACCACCGTGGAGAAGATCGACAGGAAGAAAAACACCGGTTTCGGATTGAGAGCATTGGCTGCAAAACCCAGAAAGAAGGACTTGGAAATCGATTGGCGTTTTTGATCGCCCGCCTCCACAGTCGGCTGCGCCGTCATATCGGATTTACCTGCCCGCAATGACTTCACACCAATGTAAAGCAGATAGGCGACACCACACCATTTGACGATATTGAACAGGTAGATCGACTGGGAAATGATCAGGCCAAGGCCGAGAATGGTGTAGGTCACATGAAACATCAGCGACGAACCAACACCGAAACTGGTGATGATCGCCTCACGCCGTCCATGTACCAGGGATTGGCGCATGACCATAGCCAGATCAGCACCAGGAGAGACGATAGCGAAGGCGAAAATAGCCATCAGGGATGCGAGTTCAAACAGATAGGGATGCATCGACTTTCCTCACTCCGCGCCATAAGCAGCCGCTTAAAACAACAGGACCAACAGCATCGCCACCAGACCTGCCATCGAGCCCACCCATACCAGAGACCGGATATAGGGAATTCCCGCCAGATAAAGCGGAATGTAGATAATCCTGCACACCAGCCAGACCCATGCACCAATCAGGCCTAACCCATGTGGATCACCAGCCAGAATGAGGCCGAATGCAAGGGCAATGAACCCGGGATAGGTCTCCCGGAAATTCGTGGAGGCCCGCGCCGCACGGCCCGCGAGCTGACCGGTCGGTTTCCTGTCATCATCTCTCGGACCGGCATTCCAGTTTGTCCCGAGTTCCTTTGTCGCCGTCATGCCTTGCAGCATGATGTGGACGATCAACAGAAGCACACTGATACCAATCAGCGGCAAAAAAGGCGAAGCGGCAAGAAAAGTCGGTTGCATGTTCATGCTCCACTTTTTGGTTCACACCATTCCCGATGGAATGCCGCATCGCATTTTGTGATCTGACATCTTCCGCCACCTATTGGCAGCGGAAGACGATCTCATTTGGTGTATTAGAGGTCGAGAACCAAACGTTCCGGATCTTCCAGGCTTTCCTTGACGCGCACGAGGAAGGTCACGGCTTCCTTGCCGTCAACAATCCGGTGGTCATAGGACAGTGCCAGATACATCATCGGGCGGATGACGATCTGCCCACCAACCACGACCGGACGATCCTGGATCTTGTGCATGCCCAAGATACCGGATTGCGGCGCATTGAGGATCGGCGAGGACATCAGCGAACCGTAGACGCCGCCATTGGTGATGGTGAACGTGCCGCCTTGCATGTCAGCCATCGAGAGCGAACCATCGCGGGCAGCCTTGGCAAGACGACCGAGATCCTTTTCGACTTCCGAAATCGACATCTGGTCGGCATCGCGGATCACAGGAACGACCAGGCCCTTGTCGGTGCCGACGGCCATGCCGACATGGCAGTAGTTCTTGTAGATGATATCGGTGCCGTCGATCTCAGCGTTGACGGCAGGCAGTTCCTTCAGGGCGTGGGTAACAGCCTTGGTGAAGAAGCCCATGAAGCCCAGCTTGACGCCATGCTTCTTCTCGAAAATGTCCTTATACTTGTTGCGCAGGCTCATCACCGCCGACATGTCCACCTCGTTATAGGTGGTCAGCATGGCAGCCGTGTTCTGCGCATCCTTCAAGCGCTTGGCGATGGTCTGGCGCAGGCGGGTCATCTTGACGCGCTCTTCGCGGGATGCATCGTCGGCAGACGAGACCGGACGCGGAGCGGAAACCGGGGCCGGAGCAGCGGCAGGCGCCGACGCACCCTTGGCGACGGCGGCGATCACATCGCCCTTCAGCACCTGGCCACGCTTGCCGGAGCCATCCACCTGATCGGCAGAGATATTATTTTCAGCCAGCATCTTGGCTGCGGCAGGCGCTGCCGGCATGGCAGAGCCTGCAGCCGGAGCGGCAGGGGCCGCCTGTGCAGGTGTAGCAGCAGGCGCCGGGGCAGCAGCAGGAGCAGGTGCAGCCGCACCAGCCGATGCGCCTTCGGCGATCTGGCCGAGCAGAGCGCCGAGACCAACCGTTTCACCGTTCTGGGCGACGATTTCGGTCAGAACGCCCGAAGCAGGACAAGGGACTTCAACCGTAACCTTGTCGGTTTCCAGTTCCACGAGCGGCTCGTCCGCCTTGACGACATCGCCGACTTTCTTGAACCAGGTGCCGACGGTGGCTTCGCTGACGGATTCACCCAGAGTGGGGACGCGGATTTCAGTGGCCATGATGATAAATTCCGTTGATCGATATGGATTTCGAGCGAAAGGGTGGACCCGGCAGCATCAGCCGCCGAGTGCGTCCTCCAGGAAGGCTTGCAACTGGGCGAGATGCTTGGACATCAGGCCTGTTGCCGGAGAGGCGGCAGCCGGACGGCCGGTATAGCGCACGCGCTGATACTTGGCGTCGATATGAGCCAGCACCCATTCCAGGTAAGGATCGATGAAGGACCAGGCCCCCATGTTCTTCGGCTCTTCCTGGCACCAGACCATTTCCGCATTACGGAAGCGGCTGAGCTCGTTGATCAGCGCCTTGGCCGGGAACGGATAGAGCTGTTCGATACGCAGCAGGTAGACATCGTCGATGCCACGCTTTTCGCGCTCTTCCAGCAGGTCATAATAAACCTTGCCGCTACACATCACCACGCGGCGGATCTTGGCATCCTTCTGGAGCTTGATCGGACCGTCCTTGATGATCTCGGCATCATCCCACAGCAAGCGGTGGAATGAGCTTTCGCCAGCCATTTCCGCCAGCGTCGACTGGGCCCGCTTGTGACGCAACAACGACTTAGGCGTCATCAGGATCAGCGGCTTACGGAAGTCGCGTTTCACCTGACGGCGCAGGATATGGTAATAATTGCTCGGCGTCGTGACGTTGGCCACCTGCATATTGTCTTCGGCGCACATTTGCAGCCAGCGCTCCAGACGAGCCGAAGAGTGTTCCGGTCCCTGACCTTCATAGCCATGCGGCAGAAGGCAGACGAGACCGGACATGCGCAACCACTTGCGTTCACCCGACGAGATGAACTGGTCAAACACCACCTGAGCGCCATTGGCGAAGTCACCGAACTGGGCTTCCCACAGGGTCAGCGCATTCGGGCGCGCCAGCGAATAGCCGTATTCAAAACCAAGCACAGCCTCTTCCGACAGCATTGAATTGATGACTTCGTAGCGGGCCTGGTTCGGCGCCAGATTGGCCAGCGGAATATAGCGATCTTCGCTTTCCTGATCATAAAGCACCGAATGACGCTGGCTGAATGTGCCGCGCTCGCAATCCTGGCCAGACAGGCGAATCTTGTGGCCTTCGACAACCAGCGAACCAAAAGCCAGGGCCTCGGCCATCGCCCAATCGATGCCCTCGCCGGTCTCGATCATCTGCGCACGGTTTTCCATGAAGCGCTGGATGGTGCGATGCGCCTTGAACCCATCAGGGATGGTTGACAGCTTGCGACCGATCTCCTTCAGGGACTTCATCGGCATTGCTGTCTTGCCGCGACGCTGCTCATCGGCATTGTCGGCGGCGCGAAGACCGGACCAGACGCCATCCAGCCAGTCAGCCTTGTTGGGCTTGTAGGACTGGCCGGCCTCGAATTCCTGCTCAAGATTGGCGCGCCAATCGGCCTTCATCTTTTCAAGATCGCCTTCGGTGATCACGCCTTCAGCAATCAAGCGATCGCCGTAGACCTGAACAACGGTCTTATGGGCGCGGATTTCCTTGTACATCTTTGGCTGAGTGAACGAAGGCTCATCACCTTCATTATGGCCAAAGCGACGGTAGCAGAACATATCCACAACCACAGGCTTGTGGAACTTCATGCGGAATTCAGTGGCCACCTTGGCGGCATAAACCACAGCTTCCGGATCATCACCATTCACATGGAAGATCGGCGCCTCGATCATCTTGGCCACATCCGATGGATATGGCGACGAGCGAGAGAAGCCCGGATTGGTGGTAAAGCCGATCTGGTTGTTGATGATCACATGCATGGTGCCCGCCACGCGATGACCGCGCAGACCAGACAGACCGAGAATTTCAGCCACAACGCCCTGACCCGCAAAGGCCGCGTCACCATGCAGCAGCAGCGGCAGAACCTTGGCGCGCTCCTTCAGCGGAATCACGTCGCCTTCCCAGACTTTGGCCAGCTGATCCTGCTTGGCACGGGCCTTACCCATCACCACGGGGTTAACGATTTCCAGATGTGACGGGTTGGCCGTCAGCGACAAGTGAACCTTGTTGCCATCGAATTCGCGGTCAGACGAGGCACCAAGATGGTACTTCACGTCGCCGGAGCCTTCAACTTCATCAGGCTTGAACGAACCACCCTTGAACTCGTGGAACACGGCGCGATGCGGCTTATGCATCACATTGGTCAGCACGTTCAGACGGCCGCGATGCGCCATGCCGAGCACGACCTCTTCAAGACCCTCCTGACCACCGCGCTTGATGATCTGCTCCAGCGCCGGGATCAGCGATTCGCCGCCATCCAGACCAAAGCGCTTGGTGCCCTTGTACTTCACATCGATGAACTGCTCAAAGCCTTCAGCCTCAACCAGCTTTTGCAGAATGGCCTTCTTGCCCTCGACGGTGAAATCGACGCCTTTATCGGGGCCTTCGATCCGCTCCTGAATCCAGGATTTTTCTTCCGGATTGGAGATGTGCATGAATTCGAAACCGAGCGTCGAGCAATAGGTGCGCTCAAGAATTTCGATCATCTCACGCACGGTGGCATATTCCAGCCCCAGAACGTTATCGATGAAGATTTTGCGATCAAAATCGGCTTCGGTAAAGCCGTAAGACAATGGTGACAGCTCGTTGTAATCTTCAACCGCCGTAGCAATGCCCAGCGGGTCGAGCTTGGCGTGCAAATGACCGCGCATGCGATAAGCGCGAATCATCATGATGGCGCGGACGCTATCACGGGTCGCCTGCAACACATCGGTTTCAGAAACCGGTTTACCCGTGGTTGCGGCTGCGGCTTCTGCCTTACCCTTGACCTTGGTTTCAATGGCCTTCTCGACCAGTCCCCAATTGCCATCGAGCGCCGAAACCAGATCGGTGCGAGGCGTCAGCGGCCAATTGCTCCGCTGCCAGGAGGCTCCCTTGGCCGCCTTTTTCACGTCGCTTGGATTATCGCCCAGCGCCTTGAAGAAGGATTGCCACTCAGGCGATACCGAATTCGGATCGTCTTCGTAACGCGCATAAAGCTGCTCGATATAGATCGCATTCGATCCGTCCAGGAACGAGGTGATCTGAAACTGCTCGTTGGCTTCTTGCCTTGCCATGGTTTTTTGCGGGCCTCGTGCCCGCCTCCCGACTTGAGGTCATCACCGAACTATTCGACCGAATATTCGGTTTGTCGAATATCTGCCAGTCAAGGCTTGCGCTCGGCTGGACTTGAAATGCCTGCACGGGCAGACGCCATAAAGACGTCTGCCCGCTCATCTCTATGTGGTCTCAGCCCTTGAGAACTTCAACCAGCGTCTTGCCAAGGCGGGCTGGCGAGGGCGAAACCCGGATGCCCGCCGATTCCATGGCTTCGATCTTGTCTTCCGCGCCGCCCTTGCCGCCGGAGATCACGGCGCCTGCGTGACCCATGGTGCGACCAGGAGGAGCCGTACGACCGGCGATGAAGCCAACCATCGGCTTCTTGCGGCCCTTCTTGGCTTCGTCCTTGAGGAACTGTGCGGCTTCTTCTTCAGCCGAACCACCGATTTCACCGATCATGATGATCGACTTGGTGGCTTCGTCAGCGAGGTACATTTCCAGAATGTCGATGAACTCGGTGCCCTTGACCGGGTCGCCGCCGATGCCGACAGCCGAGGTCTGGCCGAGGCCTTCATTCGATGTCTGGAACACTGCCTCATAGGTCAAAGTGCCGGAACGCGACAACACGCCAACCGAACCCTTGCGGAAGATCGAGCCCGGCATAATGCCGATCTTGCATTCTTCCGGCGTCATCACGCCTGGGCAGTTCGGGCCAATCAGACGCGACTTGGACTTGTCGAGGCGAGCCTTGACCTTAACCATGTCGGCGACCGGAATGCCTTCCGTGATGCAGACGATCAGCGGAATTTCAGCTTCGATGGCTTCGATGATCGCAGCAGCAGCACCGGCTGGCGGCACGTAGATCACCGATGCATTGGCGCCGGTGACGTCCTTGCCTTCGGCAACGGAAGCGAAGATCGGCAGGGTTTCGCCCTTGGAGCCGGTCCAGTTGCTACCGCCCTTGGCCGGATGAATACCGCCGACCATTTTGGTGCCGTAATAGGCAAGCGCCTGCTCGGTATGGAAAGTGCCGGTCTTGCCGGTCAGGCCCTGTACGAGAACCTTGGTGTCTTTATTGATCAGAATCGACATTACTCGGCTTCCTCTTCCTCGAATTCGAGGGGTTCAAATGCCTCAAAGGCGTCATTGGAAAAGCGATAGCCCATGCCCTTGGCCGGCTTCTGCGTCAGCTGCTTCTCAAGGCTCTTGGACCATTGGGTAAAGAACCAATCGAACTGGCCGTCGCCCTTGGCAATGGCAAGCTCGCCCTTCCAGACAAAGAGGCTCGCGTCCTTGGACTTGTCGGCGAAATAGGCGAGCGCATCGTCATTGTCGTTGAAATGCACCCACCGTTCGGCGACATCGCCATCGGTTGGAAGCTCGCTGTCGAAGCAGACGAAGTAGCACAGATTGATATCTGTCTCATTCGGGCCAAAAGGCTGGCGCTTCACGGTCTTGGATGTATCGGCCATCAGATCACGCTGCCTTCACGGCTGCGACGATCTTCTGCGCAGCATCGTCCAGATCATCCGCCGAAATGACGTTGAGACCGGATTCGTTGATGATTTTCTTGCCCAGCTCGACATTGGTGCCTTCGAGGCGAACGACGAGTGGAACGGTGAGGCCAACGTCCTTGACGGCAGCCAGAACGCCTTCGGCAATCACGTCACACTTCATGATGCCGCCGAAGATGTTGACCAAAATGCCCTTCACAGCCGGATCAGCCGTGATGATCTTGAACGCTGCCGTTACCTTTTCCTTGGTCGCACCGCCACCAACGTCGAGGAAGTTTGCCGGCTCAGCACCGTAGAGTTTGATGATGTCCATGGTTGCCATGGCAAGACCTGCGCCATTGACCATGCAGCCGATATTGCCGTCGAGGGCAACATAGGCCAGATCATACTTGGAGGCTTCGATTTCCTTGGCGTCTTCTTCCGTCTTGTCGCGCAGAGCCACAACGTCTTCGTGACGGAACAGAGCGTTGCCGTCGAAAGACATCTTGGCATCGAGAACGCGCATACGGCCGTTCTTCATGACGATCAGCGGGTTCACTTCCAGAAGCGCCATGTCCTTTTCGACAAAGGCCTTGTAGAGGATCGGGAACAGCTTCTCAGCGTCAGCCTTTGCTTCGCCTTCGAGCTTCAGAGCCGCTGTCAGCGCAGACAGATTGTCAGCGGTGACGCCAGTTTCCGGGTCGATCGCAACGCTGATGATCTTTTCAGGTGTGTCGTGGGCAACGGTTTCGATGTCCATGCCGCCTTCGGTGGACACCACGAAAGCAACCTGACCGACAGCGCGGTCGACGAGCAGCGACAGATAAAGCTCGCGCTCGATATCAGCACCGTCTTCAATATACAGGCGGTTAACCTGCTTACCAGCAGGGCCGGTCTGGTTGGTCACCAGCGTGTTGCCGAGCATTTCAGCAACATGCGACTTCACTTCATCGATCGAGAAAGCCAGGCGAACGCCGCCCTTGGCTTCCGGGCCAAGTTCCTTAAACTTGCCCTTGCCGCGACCACCAGCGTGGATCTGGCTCTTGACGACATAAAGCGGGCCAGGAAGCTGCTTTGCGGCCGCCTCGGCTTCATCGGCGGAAAAGATTGCCACACCTTCGGCAACCGGTGCGCCAAAGCTCTTCAGCAGAGCCTTGGCCTGATATTCATGAATATTCATCGTCTGGTCCTGTGTTCGGAGCAATTCCAGAACCAGCGGTCATGCCGCCCGGCTTAGAACTGCGTTAAAACCATGCGCGGCTGCGCCATCATCCGCAGATGAAGGCGCAGCCGCCAAAGGCGATTACTTAAGAGCCGGAGCGATATTGATGCAGGCTTCGCAGAGACCGGCGACAGCGCCGACCGACTTCTGGAAGGCGGCTTCCTCGTCCTTGTTCAGTTCGATCTCGATGACGCGTTCGACGCCGCCAGCACCGATCACCGTGGGTACGCCAACATACATGTCCTTGACGCCATACTGACCGGTCAGGTGTGCAGCGCAAGGCAGAACGCGCTTCTTGTCCTTGAGGTAGGATTCAGCCATTTCGATCGCCGAAGCGGCTGGCGCATAGAAGGCCGAACCGGTCTTCAACAGGCCGACGATTTCGGCGCCGCCATCACGGGTGCGCTGAATGATCTCTTCCAGGCGTTCAGCGGTGACCCAGCCCATCTTGACCAGATCGGTCAGCGGGATACCGCCAACCGTGGAGTAACGAGCCAGCGGCACCATCGTGTCGCCATGGCCGCCAAGCACGAAAGCCGTGACATCCTGAACCGAAACGTTGAATTCCTCAGCCAGGAACAGGCGGAAACGCGAGCTGTCGAGAACGCCGGCCATGCCGACAACCTTGTTGGCCGGAAGGCCGGAGAACTTCTGCAACGCCCAGACCATGGCATCGAGCGGATTGGTGATGCAGATCACGAAGGCGTTGGGGGCATATTTCTTGATGCCAGCGCCAACCTGTTCCATGACCTTGAGGTTGATGCCGAGCAGGTCGTCGCGGCTCATGCCGGGCTTGCGCGGCACACCAGCGGTGACGATGCAGACATCCGCACCTTCGATGGCGGCGTAGTCGCTCGAACCGGTCAGCTTGGCATTGAAGCCTTCAACGGGCGACGACTGCGCAATGTCGAGACCCTTACCCTGCGGTACGCCATCGGCAATATCGAACAGGACGATGTCGCCCAGTTCCTTCAAGCCAGCCAGATGGGCCAGCGTACCACCGATCATTCCAGAACCAATAAGTGCGATCTTGTTGCGCGCCATTGAAGTGCTTCCTTTTAGATCCAAAACCAAGTCGGCCCTCCAATAGAGTGACCGGCCTTTGGGCCATTCGCATAGCGCGACCTGGAAAAAAGCGCAACCGATATTTATGAGAGCATATTTTTCAATCGTTTAGACTATAAAATTCTTACGTAAAGGTAAGATATTAAGTCATCAATTCTTCACATTTCCGCAATGCGGCCCGTATGTGCCTCGAGATATTCACGGCTACGCATCTCAAACAGCCGCGACGCCGTCCGGTCGAATTCGAACCCTTCGGTTCCTTTTCTCGCTGTCAGCAGGGCCTCGGGCTCGGCGGCAGCGCTGGCATGCACCCGGACATGATGGTCGTAAAGCGCGTCGATCAGGATGATGAAGCGCTTCGTCTGATTGCGTTTTTCAGGTCCAAGATAAGGAATATGGTCGATGAAAATAGTGTGAAAGCGGTCGGCAAGCGCCAGGTAATCGGAGGCACCCAGCGGCTGCTCGCAAAGCTCGGCAAACGTGAAGCGCGCCATTTTTCCAACGGCTCGCCTCACCGGCAAAAGCCTGCCTTTCATCTCGATATCCAGCGGCTTTTCAAGACGGCCTGCGGTCATCATTTTCCAGGCGCGGTCCATTTCCCGATCCGCTACAGCATCTGCCGGAGAAAGATAGATCGGAAGCTGATCGGCCTTTTCCAGCCGGTAATCGGTCGGCGAATCGAGCGAGAGGATCTCGACATATTGTTTGAGCAAGCCGATGAACGGCACAAACAGACCCCGGTTCAACCCATCCGGATAGAGATTGTCCGGCTCGACATTGGATGTGGCCACCAGAATGCAGCCACGGGCGAAAAGTTCGGTAAACAACCGCGACAGGATCATCGCATCAGCGATATCGGTAACGGTGAATTCATCGAAGCACAAAAGCCCGGCTTCAGCAGCCAGTTGCTCCGCCACCGGCGGCACGGGATCGGCCTGTTTTGTCTCGCCATTTTTGAGTTTCTGCCGATGGATGTGAATGCGATTATGCACATCGGCCATGAATTCGTGAAAATGCGCGCGCCGCTTCTTTTCCACGGGCGCCATGCGAAAGAACAGGTCCATCAGCATGGTTTTACCACGCCCGACGCTGCCATGCACATAAAGCCCCATGATCTTGGTTTGGGGCGCGCGATGCCGTGCAAAGATCCAGCCAAGCGCCGAGGACTTCTTCGCTGGCTTGCGTTCTTTCAACTGGACAAGGATGCGATCGAGCCGGGCGGCGACCGCCATCTGGGCGGGATCGGCCATCAGCTCCCCCGAGAGGGTCCGCGCCTTCAGATCCTCGCTGACGCTGAGGGCATAATCGGGCACAGGCTGCATGTCGAACTCCGCGGAGGATATAGGCCTGCCCCTTCGCATCAAAGGGCAGGCATCAGAATGAAGGGCGGTTCAATACACCCTTACCGGCTGAGGCTGACAGGCTGGCCAGCGCTTGTGGAACCGTTGAAGCGATTATCCGCCGTCTTGTAGAGAGTACCGATCACATTGCCGTCGCGATCCTTCAGCATCAACTGCTTATTGGCGACATCCCAGGCGCCCATCGTTGTCAGCGGACCAACGCAACCGCGCGTACCGCCGCGCGATCCACCACCCAGATTGGTGAGGGTCAGGAACATGTCGCAGCTGGACTGGCCATTGGCCACACGCCAATTGCCGACCATCTGTTCCTTGGTGAAATCGAGGGAGCTACCCGGTGGCGGCGCATTGGGCGTCAAGGCAGCGCTCTGGTTAGAGGTGGGCGCTACTGGAAACTGGCTTGCACCCGGAGGCGGCAATTGCCCCGATTGAACCTGAGGCACCGGTTGCGCCTGCAAAGGCGGCAGTGACGAGGAACCGTAATCGCTTGACGTACGCTGACACCCGGCAAGAGAAAGCACGACCATCAAACCCGTCGCCGCAAATTTCAGTTTCATCCTAACACTCCCGGTTGCTTCATCATCGTCAGCTTTCGCCTTTCAGCGGCAGCTATCATGCACCAAACGCCCGGAAACTAGCGCCAAAGCTGGTTTGAAATCAAGGCAGAAGCCTCTTCAACGGCAAGCAAATAGCGGGTTTGCGTCCAGAAGATCGATATTTTCATTACAAAACCGCGTGAGATGCAGCCAATAGCACCGCCAGAGACTGTCGCAACCGCGACAGCAGCCCGCCCACGCCACTCACATGATGAGACATTGAAGATGGATCATCCTGTTTCTTTTGCAAATATCTCAAGCAAGCAATGCATTTGAGATATTTGCAATGCCTTCAAGGCGAGGATGCCTGAGCATCTTCGCCTTGGGCTTGACCGCGTCGGGCAACCTGCGTCAAACGCGGCGCTCGACCATCATTTTCTTGATTTCAGCAATCGCCTTGGCCGGATTGAGGCCCTTTGGACAGACTTGCGCGCAATTCATGATCGTATGGCAACGATAGAGCCGGAAAGGATCTTCAAGATTGTCCAGACGTTCGCCCTTGGCTTCGTCACGGCTGTCGATCAGCCAGCGATAGGCTTGCAGCAGCACGGCAGGGCCGAGATAGCGATCACCATTCCACCAATAGCTTGGGCAGGAGGTCGAGCAGCAGGCGCAGAGAATGCACTCATAAAGACCATCCAGCTTCTGCCGGTCGTCATGGCTCTGCTTCCATTCCTTAACCGGCGTCGGAGACACCGTCTTCAGCCAGGGCTCGATGGAGCGGTGCTGGGCATAGAAGTTGGTCAGGTCGGGAACCAGATCCTTTACGACAGGCATATGCGGCAGCGGATAGACCTTCACGGTCCCCTTCACCTCGTCGGTGCCCTTGGTGCAGGCCAGCGTGTTGGTGCCATCGATATTCATCGCGCAGGAACCGCAAATGCCCTCGCGACAGGAGCGGCGGAACGTCAGCGTCGGGTCGATCTTGTTCTTGATATAGAGAAGACCGTCGAGAACCATCGGGCCGCAATCATCCATATCGACATAATAGGTGTCGAGGCTTGGATTTTTGTCGTCATCGGGGCTCCAGCGATAGATCTGGTATTCCCGCAGGTTCTTTGCACCTGAAGGCTTTGGCCAGACCTTGCCCGGCTTGATCTGAGAATTCTTGGGAAGCGTCAGTTCAACCATGTCGATATCCTCACATCAATAAACGCGGGCCTTGGGCTCGATCTTCTTGGGATCGATCCCATCAGCCAGAAGCTCGGTATGTACAGGACGGTAGTCCAGCTTCACATCGCCTGCCTCATTGACCCAGGCCAGTGTGTGCTTGCGCCAGTTGACGTCGTCGCGGCCACCGAACGGGCCATCGACAAAGTCCTCGCGGGCGTGAGAACCACGGCTTTCCTTGCGGGCTTCGGCGCCATAGACCGTTGTGATGGCATTGGCCATCAGATTGTGCAGTTCCAGCGTTTCCACCAGATCAGAATTCCAGACCAGCGACCGGTCGGTCACCTTGATGTCGGGCATTTCCTTCCAGATTTCCGAGATCCGGCGGCAACCGCTTTCCAGCGCTTCCTGGGTGCGGAACACGGCAGCATCTTCCTGCATGGCGCGCTGCATCTTGTCACGCAGCACGGCAGTCGGCGTCGAGCCGCTGGAATGACGGATGGCGTCGAACCGCTCCATGATCTTGTCGCAGGCGGCGATGTTCAATGCTGGGATCGGCGAGACCCGATCGATCACTTCGGCAGCGCGGATGGCCGCGGCACGGCCAAACACCACGAGGTCGATCAGCGAATTGGAACCAAGACGATTGGCGCCATGCACTGAAGCGCAACCGGCTTCACCGACAGCCATCAGGCCGGGTGCGATCCGCTCGGGGTTTTCAGCATCGGCATTCAGCACTTCGCCCCAATAATTGGTCGGAATGCCACCCATATTGTAGTGAACGGTTGGCAGAACCGGGATCGGCTCGCGGGTCACATCGACGCCGGCAAAAATCTTGGCGCTCTCGGAAATGCCCGGCAGGCGCTCATGCAGTACGGCTGGATCGAGATGGTCGAGATGCAGGTAGATATGATCCTTATTCTTGCCGACGCCCCGGCCCTCGCGGATTTCCAGGGTCATGCAGCGCGAGACAACGTCACGCGAGGCAAGATCCTTGGCCGATGGGGCATAGCGTTCCATGAAACGCTCACCCTCGGAATTGACCAGATAGCCGCCTTCGCCGCGCGCGCCTTCGGTGATCAGACAGCCGGCACCGTAAATACCGGTTGGGTGGAACTGAACGAATTCCATGTCCTGAAGCGGCAGACCGGCGCGGGCAATCATGCCGCCGCCATCCCCGGTGCAGGTATGGGCAGACGTTGCCGAGAAGTAGGCGCGGCCATAACCGCCGGTCGCCAGCACCACCATCTTGGCGGAGAAGCGATGGATCGTGCCGTCATCGAGGTTCCAGGCCACGACGCCGGTGCAACGGCCATCCTCGGCCATGATCAGGTCGAGGGCGAAATATTCGATGAAGAATTCAGCGTTGTGCTTCAGGGATTGACCATAAAGCGTATGCAGAATGGCGTGGCCGGTCCGGTCGGCGGCAGCACAGGTGCGCTGTACCGGCGGACCTTCGCCGTAATTCTGCATATGACCACCGAAGGGGCGCTGATAGATCTTACCTTCTTCATTACGCGAGAAGGGCACGCCGTAATGTTCCAGCTCATAGACCGCCTTTGGCGCTTCCATGGCCAGATATTGCATGGCGTCCACGTCGCCCAACCAGTCCGAGCCCTTGACGGTATCGTAAAGATGCCACTGCCAGCAATCCGGCGTCATGTTGTTGAGCGAAGCGGCAATGCCGCCTTGGGCTGCAACCGTGTGGGAGCGGGTCGGGAAAACCTTGGTGATACAGGCGGTCTTGAAACCCTGCTCGGCCATGCCGAGCGTGGCGCGCAGGCCAGCACCACCGGCGCCGACAACGACCACGTCATAAGCGTGATCGACATAGGTATATGTGCGGCCATTGATGGTTGGGCCGGACTTGGAAGAAGAACTTGTCGCTGCCATGATGAATTATCCTACAAACGCGATCTTGAGGATGGCGAAAAGACAGAGCGCACCCGTGATGACCACGAAAAATGTGTTGAGCATCATCAGCCCCATTTTCATAACTTCGTTATGAATATAGTCGGCGATGATTTCCTGCATACCGATCTTCATGTGGATCAGGCCGGAAAGCACGACCAGTCCCATGATAACCGCCACGAGAGGGTTCGACAAAGCGGACACGACATCGGCATAGGGTGCGCCGGCATGGGTCAGCATGAAAATGATGAAGAACAGCATGAGCGGCACGTTGGCGATGGCCGTCAGGCGCTGGCGCCAGAAATGTTCCGTGCCGTCCTTTGCGGAGCCGAGACCGCGAACTTTACCGAGCGGTGTACGCATATCCATGATTAAAATCCCTCAGCGGATGATGAACGCGACGACCCAGACCAGAACGGTCAGGACGACGGATGCAACGGCTGTCGCCTTGGCGAGCTTGGTGTTGAAGTGTTTCTCCAGACCATAGCCCAGGTCCCATGCAAAATGGCGCATGCCACCCAGCATGTGGTGGATCAGCGCCCAGCTGAAGCCGAACAGAATGATCTTGCCGATGAACGTCCCCATGAACCAGGAGACCCAATCGTAATAATCCGCTCCCGTCGAGGCGGCGATCAGCCACCAGGCAACCAGCGCGGTCCCAAAATACAAGGCTCCGCCGGTAATGCGATGCACGATGGACATCAACATTGTCGGAACAAGCTTGTAGATTTGCAGATGCGGCGACAAAGGCCGTTGTTTTGTCACGTTCGCCATCTCGTCCTCACGGCGTTCAAGTGCATTCCACCTTTGGAATGGAAGGGATATAGGGCGCTCCTTGATGGAGTGCAGTGCGTCAAATTGGACCTTTAATCCTCCGATTGATGCAGGACAAGGCGGATTTGAAACTGGCTTTCAATTTAATCGATTGGCAAGTCTCTGATCATGCGCCTCTCCAACCAAAGACGTACGGCGCGACAATAAACAGCAGTTCTTAAGAAAATCGACCAGATAGCTGGAATGACTTGATTTTCCCATGGTTCGAATTAATCTCTTATTAACCACGTTTTGATGGGGACCGGAGAAAAAACCTTGCCTGCCACTGGTAAAATCACCCGTATCAAAGCAGCCGCCCTGGCCCTGGCCTGCGGATGTTTGCTGGCCCAGGCCGCCTATGCGGGCGGCACAAATGATGGTTCCGCTTACCATGGCCAGCAGAGAAGGTCGCATACCGGTTCAGCGGCGGGATCGATCATCGGGATCGGCACCCCCGGCGGCACTTATACTCTTGGTGTTTCTGCCTGGCGCTACGATAGGAGTGGCCAAAACTCCGCCCCTCTGGCTCCAAAGGCCAAGATCATCGACGTCAAAGCGCAGCTGGAAGCCTCGCCCTGCACTTATGAAGCAGGTGTTTGCATCATACGCCCCTGACCGATGCGGACCCGATCAGCAAAATTTCCAGACGGTGGTTTTCTTCACCTCGCTGTCTTCGAGCATCCGCGTGACCGGAACCTGGTAGGTCGCCAAGGCCTGCATTCGATCAGCCGGGCAATAGCTTCGCCCGGGATCGCCGACCAGGATATCGATTCCCTGCCCGCAAAGCGTTGAAAACCAGGCTACCAATCGATCCGCAAAGCTCTTGTCGTAAAAAACGTCGCCAGCCAGGAGCAGGTCGGCGTCCAGTGTCTGGCCGATCAGATCCTCGCCGCAAAAGCCGAGATCCACCCCGTTTTCCGCTGCATTGAGGGCAATTGCCGCCTGTACGAAGGGATCGATATCCACGCACAGCACCGAAACAGCACCAGCCTTGGCGGCAGCAATGGCAACCAGACCGGAACCGCTGGCGAAATCCACCACACGCTTGCCCGCCACAAGCTGCGGATTATCGAGGATATGACGCGCCAAGCCCTGACCACCGGCCCAGGCAAAGGCCCAGAACGGCGGCGGCAAGCCGATTTCCGCCAGATCTTCCTCGGTTTTCAGCCAGAGATCATGCACTTCGGTTGCCAGATGCAACCGGATTTCCGGCACATGCGGCGGTGCGACAAGATCGGTATTGTCAAGGATGAATCGCTGAGGATCGATCTTCACAGGTGAAACGCTCACACCGGCGGATTTTCAAGCCCGCCCATCCGGCAGATCTCGAAATATTCCTCCTCGGTCACCGGCTGTACCGAAAGCCGCATCGAGGTCACCAGCGCCATCTGTGCGAGGTTCGGATTTGCCTTGACGTCTTTCAGGGTCACCGGTTTTGGCATATCGCGCACAGCGCGAATGTCGACGCAGTCCCAACGGGCATCGCCTTCAGCGGTCGAATCGGGATGCGAAAGCGCGCAAACTTCGGTAATGCCGACCACTTCCAAACCCTCGTTGGAGTGGTAGAACAGGCCCTTATCGCCGATCTGCATCGCCCGCATATTGTTGCGGGCCTGATAATTGCGCACCCCGGTCCATTCAGTACCCGCCTCGCCCGCATCCTTCTGCATGGCCCAGGACCACTTGAAAGGCTCGGATTTGTAAAGCCAGAAAGCCATGCGTCTCACGCCT